>CANFXR010000045.1 GCA_947451035.1 Burkholderiales bacterium | reverse complement strand
GTGGCGCTGCTGGCGAGCCTCGACAAACGCCATGTGCAGACTGACTTCAAGTTCCTGCGCAATCATGCGGTCTCCATAATGCATTGCAATGGGTGGCCGCCACGACGCGCAGCGGCCAGAACCAACTCAACTTTCGTCGCGGCGACGTCTTTGGAAAAAACGCCGCACACGCCCCGCCCGTCGTGGTGAATCCTCAACATGATCTGTGTCGCGCTCTCAAGGTCACGATTGAAATACTCCTGCAGAACCATCACCACGAACTCCATCGGTGTGTAGTCATCGTTGAGCAGGATCACCTGATACATGCGTGGCGGATCGACCTTCGCGACTTGGCGGTCAACAACCACCACGCCCGGGGTCTCTTCGGTCGGAGACCCTGGAACAGTGGGTTTGGGGACGGGTTTTTCAGAGGCCATGAAACATTCTATCGACATGAATACCCGCTCTCGAGTTAGTTGAATGTTGGCCCGTCCAGCGAGAACGAAACCTCCGAATAGGGGCCGCTGCCGGGCTCATCTTGGCCATCGACTCGACGAGCCGGTGCCAGGGTGGAGAACGATTGGGTTGCCACCTTGGTCCGTCTTGCGCGCTTGACACTGCCTCAAGGGTGGCCGGAGAATCGGCCATTGCAGCAATGAGAGGTGCGTCATGGCCACAGGCACAGTCAAGTGGTTCAACGATGCCAAGGGCTTTGGGTTTATTGAGCCTGAAGACGGGGGCATTGATGTGTTTGCCCACTTTTCCGCCATCCAGATGGAGGGTTTCAAAACGCTCAAACAGGGTGGAAAAGTCAGTTTCGAACTGATTCAAGGCCCCAAGGGGCAGCTTGCTCAGAACATTGTTGCGGTTGATGTGCCGGTTGTGGCAGCAGCCGCTCTCGAAGAACAACACTGACCCACGCCCATAAACGGGTCGAAGCGGGCCGGATCAACGGCCAAAAGAAAAACCCGCCGGATGGCGGGTTTTTTCATGCCCAGACGGGCCTAGGCTGCCGGATCGGTCATCACCGTCCAACTTCAACGTGAGCCTTTATTTACGATGGTCTCGGTGACCTTGTCCCTGAAAAAAGATCTCCTGCTGAGTGGTTCAGTTCAAGCAAGGAGAGTAGACATGACAAGGACGGCGAGGGCGCGCTACACGATCGAATTCGAGCAAGAGGCTGTTCGGCTGGTCGAAAGTGACAGAGCATTGCTGCGGCGGCACGGACACTGTGTGCGGTCGATCAGACGCGAATTCCAAGGGCAAACTCAGTCACGATTCTGACTAAATCAACCTTGTACAGTTCTGGGGAAAAGTTCTTTTGTACGAAGACTTGGCCATCGATGGACAACTGCTTCCATCGGCTCTTGTCGCCCAAGACGGTCGTGATTTCCTTCAGCCACTCCTCGGGAGTCTGGCAGAGGAGGACACCGGGAATGGGCTCTCTGGCCCCCGAGCCGTCGCCATCAAGGGCAAGCCCTTCGACCCCAAAATCAGTGGAGATCACGGGCAGTCCCCGTGAGAGGTAGTCGAGGGTCTTGCGTTTCATGCCTGCCCCAAAACGAAGGGGGGCAATCCCGAGAGATGCCGCGTTCATGAGTCGACTCAGTTCGCCCTCGCTGACAGGGCCGTGAAACGTAATGCCGTCGCGCAACAGGCCTGCCGCCGCCGCTGGATCCCAGGCGCCGCAGACATCAAGCCGCACGTATTCTTCGCGGGTTCTCAGGCTGGGCCAGATTGTCTCGATAAACCAGGCGACCCCGTCACGGTTAGGGGCGTGCGCAGAACTTCCCACGAAAACCAGCCGCTGCTCCTGGGGGTTCGGCTCGGCCGCGAGGGAACGCGCATGCAGAGGATGCTCGGCGAAGACGGGCATGGCAAAGTACCGAATCCACGTGACGGCCGCGTCGGGATATGTTTCGCGAACGACCGTAGCCTCGTCGGGGGTGGGGAAGACAGTGAGATCTGCCTGACGGAAGCAGTACTCCTCGACAACCTTCATGACGCGCACGGAGCGCTCGCCGAGGCCACTGTCGAATTGGCGCTGCAGGCCGAGGCGCACATGATGCACGTCATGGGCGAAGTAGACGACCGGCACGGCAAAGTCGCCCAGTTGCGGGTGAAGTCGCATGAAGAGCCCGGGTCTGCTGACGACGATCACCGTGGGTTCAAAGGAGCGAAGCCGGGAAACAAGGTCCCCGGCAGGTCCATCGGATTCATCGAAAAAGGCAACGGTTGCTCCGAGTTCGCGTGCCGCTTCAATGAGGTCAGCAACGGCGCGCGCGCCGGCATCCCGATCGGGGGTGAGTGGTCCGGCCTCGCACACGGCAAGGCGTTGACCGCGAAGGGGTTGCACGAATTTAGGTTTCAGTGGCCACTGACCTAGGGGAGGTCTGATCGATTGACATCGAGTGCGAGGGCGTTGCGAAGCAGACGAATTTTCGCGTCTTTTGGTGCAAAGCTTGCCGTGAATCGGCCATCGGGGCCTGCCGAGGTCCCACAGCCCTTCATTTCGGGCCCCAGCCGCCAGATTTGAATGCACTTGCCCATCCAGTGCCAGTGGCCTTCTTGGTCTGGTGCATCTCGCCATCACGCTCGCCAGGCTGGCCCTTCGTCGACCCCAGCGCAGCGATCAACGTGGCATCGGCCACCGTGCCGGCTTTGCGCATCAGGCCTTTGCCGTGCAGAAACTCGTTGACCGCGGCGAGCATCTGCTCGGCCAACTTATGCTTTGCCAGCAAGTGGCGAAACCCCAATATGATGCTCTCGTTAGGAATCGGCTGTCTCCACTCGGGCCGGCGAACTCGCGGAAAAGCGCAAGGTCATGCAGCGCCGCTTCCATCTCAGGGCCGATCCAGGTGAACGACCACTGCATCAAGTGGATGTGCAGCGTCGTCTCCACTGCCAAGGGCGGGCGGCCCTTGTTGCCTTCGGGCGCGTAGGGCGCGATCAGCGCCACCAGTTCCGCCCATGGAACCACACGCTCCATGTGCGCCAAAAACTCCCGCTTGCGGGTGAGTTTGGTCGTCAGGTTCATGCCTCAGATCCTCACTACCGCTTCGACTCCCGGCAAGTAACATTGCCTCGGATTTATGCAGACCTTCCCTAGGAGTATTGCCGTGACGCTCTCACCCGCTTCCCGTTTTTCCATAAACGAGCCGTCGGTCATCTTTGATGAGGCAGATGGCGACATCGTCATCATCAACCTGGTGTCGGGCCACTATTTTCGAGTGGATGCGGCATCCGGCGCACTGTGGAAGACGCTGAGCAGCGAACAAACCGTTGCAAGCATGGCAGCGGCGTGTGTGAACGGAACCGAGCTCTCGGAGAGGCTCCCCGCAATCCTTGATGACCTGCTGGCGCACCAATTGATTGCAGCGTCGACCCCTGACCCTGCATGCCCCCCCACCCTTCACCCCCTTGAACCCTGGACCTTTCAGGGCTTCACCCTCGAGAACTTCACGGACCTCGAAGACATTCTGGGGCTCGATCCCATCCATGAGGCCGACCCGGAGCGCGGTTGGCCACACGCTCGCCCAGAGTAATGTCGAACACCGCACTGCTGCAGTGGCTGGTACAAAAAAGCGCGCCAACGCTGGCGAACCGAGCCGTCGACACAAGTCCCCGCATCTTTCACTTTGGCTCACGGAACATTGCCGTTTCGGGGCCTACCGAAAAGACAGCTGCGTTTAATTTTTCGGGACTCTGGCCGATGTCGGGGCACTCTGCAGAGGTCGACGTCGTTCTTCTCTCCGACGACGACATGGCATCCATCGCCCCTCTTGGCGCCTTTCGACGCGGGCCCTACGGCTCGTTCGTCACGCCTGACGAAAAGGACGGGGTCCTGCCGGCGAGCGGCCTTGGGGACTGGCTCATCTGTATCGAGCACGACAAGAGCCGCCTGCTCGCGTTCGACTGCAACACCAAGATTGCCTTGCTCTGGTTTGCGCGAAATCCACCGCCCCGCGAATTGGCGGAGTTCTGCCGCCCCCTCCTGCACTGGCTCGCTATTGGTGACGGCAACGTCATCATTCACGCCGCGGCGATTGCTCACGATGGTCGCGCCGTTCTTGTGGCCGGTGACGGCAATGCCGGAAAGACGACACTCGTTCGGGCTTGTCTCGCTGCGGGCCTGGACTATTTGGGGGACAACGTCGTCGAGGTCAGTCTGGCGCAGGGCACTGGCAACGACGCTCATGTGTGGGGCGCTTACCCGTCGCTCAAAGTTCGGCAGGGCAGCCCAGACTTTGAGGGTCTGACACTTCCGGCTCCCCTGTGGGATGACGAAGCGCGCAAGGAGATCTACTTCTTGGGGAAATCGACGACGCTCGCGTTTCAACCCAGGCCTGTGTTGCACGTGGCGACACTCGTTCTTCACGAGACGGCGGCCCCGAGGCTTGCCGTTGCGACGGCGGCGAGCACATTTTTCTCCATGGCCCCCAACACCGTGGCACAGTTTCCTTTCTACAGCGCCGAGGTTCTTGAACGAGTGCGACGGGTGAGCCAACAGGCAGCCACCTACTCGGCGGGGCGCCTTGACCTCGGAGCGATTGCCGATCACGTTAGGAGCCTCCTCGCATGACCAGCTGGACGCCCGGACCTTCCATCACAGCGATGGATCTTCACATCGACATCGTGATTCCCGTTTACAACGGCGCCCGCCTCGTGACGCGGGCCGTCGAGAGCGTACTGGCCCAAACCGGGAAGTGGAACCTCCACATTTTCTGTGTGGACGACGGGTCGAGCGACGAATCGCTCACGGTCCTTCACGCCCTCGCGTCTCGTCACCCCAACCTGACGGTCTTGGCCAACGGCATGGTCAACTTCGAGGACGGCCACCAGGCCGCGGGCGCCGCCGCCGCCCGCAATCGAGGCCTCGCTGCGGGCACCTCGCCGCTCGTTGCATTCCTCGATCAGGACGACGAGTGGGTCCCCGGAAGGCTGGCCATGCACGTGCCACTTTTCGCTGCAGACCCCGCTCTGCTCTATGCGGTGGGTGCCCAACAGTTCATTCTCGACGAGGGCTACAGCCGACCCTCTTGGTGTCGCGCGGAATGGCTCGAGTCTCCTCAGGCTGGCTTCGTGCCAAGCGCTCTGATGGTTCGCCGCGAGGCATGGAACGTCGTCGGCCCCCTCGATTCAACAGCTCCCAAGGGAGGGGACGACCTGAACTGGTTTGCGCGGGCGCGCACGCTCGGCGTTCCCTTCATTGCCCTCAACGAGGTGGTTGTCAACCGTTACGTGCACGCCGACAACACGTCGTCTGACGTGTACGCCAGCAACCTCGCGGTACTCGATGCCGTTCGCCGAAACCTCAAACTGAAGGGCGCCCTCCGTGACGCCTAGTGTGGACGTCGTCATGCCCGTCAGAAACGTGACGGCCTACCTAGATGCGGCCATCGGGTCGGTCTTCGCGCAAGAAGGCATCGCGCCCCGCCTCATCATCGTGGATGCGGGCAGCGACATTCCCGTCATGCTCAGCGCACCCTGGAAAACAGATGCCCGAATCACCCTCATCCGTAGTGAAACAGGACTGAACGCGGGCGGTGGAAGAAACCTTGGTTGCACGATGCTCGAAAGTGATTTCCTCACCTTTCTCGATGCGGATGATCTGTGGCCACCGGCGCGTTCACGGCATCTCATCGAGCAGCTGACGAGGACCGGCAGCGACATGACCTTGGGCCAGGTGGAGCACTTCAGCGAGAGCGATGCCGAGAGCTTGCATGTCCCCGCAGGCCTGCGCCCTGCCTATCTTGCCGGGGGAACTCTTCTCACGCGCTCGGCGTGGGAATGCGTTGGCCCCTACAAGGCCGAGCTCCGCACCGGCGAATACATTGACTGGTACAACCGATTCACGGCTCTCGGCCTCAAGGAATCGGTCATCGGACACATCACACTGCGGCGTCGCGTGCATGCCCGGAGCACAACGGCGACCCAAACAGACGACCGCTCGGAATACCTCAAAGTGGTGCGGGAATGGATGAATCGGAACGCTTAATCTGTCTGGCGGCCCTCGCCGAACCCGTGACAGCGCAGGCGGCGTGGAACGAATGGCGCGCTCACAACAACCCCGCTGACGCTTCGGCCTTGCTGACGTGGGCGGGCGGTTATATCCACCGCAACTTGATGCGCGTCGGCCGGGGCGACCCCTATCTCGCGGGGATCGCGCGCCACAATTGGCTCACAAACAATCTCAAACTGGCGCGTGCGACTCCACTGCTGACCGAGATTGCCGCGCGCTGGGAGATTGTGCCGCTGAAGAGTTTTGGGCTCGGCGAGGACAAGGAATCACGACGCCTGAGGCCGCTGGCCGACATCGATTTCTACGTGAAGCAGACCGACGCGTTGGAGATATCGGCCGAACTGGTGCGCCGACGCTTCACCCCGCTCCTCGACGCGGACGCGGACGAATTTCGCGATCGCATCGTGACCCAACGGGGGTCCTGGAACTTTGTCTCCCAGAACGCTGACATCGATGTGCACTGGAAGATCATGGATCACCTTGATCTCGCGACAAATCGTCGACTGCTGGCCCAGTGGAGTCAGCCGGCCCAAACGGCCTACGGCCACGTTCGACTTCTCCAGCCGGAAGCCACGTTGGCCCTGCTGGCCACGCACCATGTGCTCCAGGAGTCAGGACGGCTCAGCGGCATCTTTGATGTCTTCGAGACAGCGAAGCGAGTTGACCCAACCCTCACTCGTCGCTTCGCCGAGGAGACCGGCACGATTGACGTGCTGCGGTCTGTCGTGAACGAAGCGATCGCTTTGGGAGCCGTCGAAAACACAGCGGTGGAGAGATTGCGCGAGACTCTGGAGTCGAGCTCACATGCCGCCCCTGCACGGATGGCCGTCTCGCCCGTACCGGCACCGGCAACAGCCAAGACCCCGACGGCGTTCCCCGCCGATGAGCTTCAAGAGGCTCGCCTGTCACGTCCGCGGCTATACCGGTGGTGGTTTTCGCGCAGGGCTGATGAGCTTCTCGAGCGGCGCCTGCTGCGCATCTTCGGGCCGTTCGGAAACCGGCGTATTGCGTTAGACCCCTCGGGCACGACCACGCTCATTCCTGCGACCGCCCGTGACATCGGACCAGGCTGGCACCACCTCTTTCCGGGTGACACTTGGCGCTGGGCAGGCAATCCCGATTCGCGACTAACCTTCGTGGGCGTGAAGGGTGGCGGCGTCCGCCTGACCATCAATCTGAAAGCCGCCGACTGGCGCGTACACACCCCGGGAGACCTCGGTATTTATGCCAACGGGATGCTCGTGGGCCACGCCAATCGCGATCAATCAAGTATCGAGTGCGATGCGACCGATGCGGTTATTCGCGGTTTCCTCGAGGTGAGCTTGCGCCTGATTTCCGTTGACCGCACTCCTATCAAGGGCATCTTGTCGCATCGAAATCAACTCTTGGCTCCGGTGATCAGCGTTGTCCTCAGCACCCCAGGCATTTAGCGTTGTCGATCGCCGCAGGCTTCGGGGTGTGGTTGACGTGCCGCTTGTTGGCCATGACGCGTTCCAATGGGGGGGCATGGGTCGTGGCCATGGCCCCATTTCAGCGCGACGCAAAGAGAACTCGCGAAGTGACTTGAGCCGAAGAAAAACCCCATTCAAATCAATGAGATGGGGTTTTTATTGGGCCGTCATGAGACGGCTTGAAATGACGTCACATGTGGTCGATCATGACCTGCCCGAATCCCGAGCAGGAGACCTGGGTCGCGCCTTCCATCAAGCGCGCGAAGTCGTACGTGACCTTCCTCGACAAGATGGACTTCTTCATGGAGCTGATGATCAGGTCAGCGGCTTCCACCCAGCCCATGTGACGCAGCATCATCTCGGCCGACAGGATCTCGGAACCGGGGTTGACGTAGTCCTTGCCAGCGTACTTCGGAGCGGTGCCGTGAGTGGCCTCGAACATCGCCACCGAGTCGCTCAGGTTGGCGCCCGGGGCAATGCCAATGCCACCGACTTGCGCGGCAAGCGCGTCTGACACGTAGTCGCCGTTGAGGTTGAGGGTGGCGATCACCGAGTACTCGGCTGGGCGCAACAGGATTTGCTGCAAGAAGGCATCGGCGATCACGTCCTTGACCACGATGTCGTTGCCCGACTTCGGGTTCTTGAACTTGCACCATGGACCACCGTCGATCAGCTGTGCGCCGAATTCCGTTTGCGCCAGGTTGTAGCCCCAGTCACGGAATCCACCTTCGGTGAATTTCATGATGTTGCCCTTGTGAACGAGGGTGACAGACGACTTGTCGTTGTCAATCGCGTACTGGATTGCCTTGCGCACCAGTCGCTCGGTCCCCTCCCTCGACACGGGCTTGATGCCGATGCCGGAGGTTTCCGGGAAGCGGATCTTCTTGACCCCGAAATCTTCCTGCAAGATCTTGATCAGGCGCTTGGCCTTCTCGCTTTGCGCCTCGAACTCGATGCCGGCGTAGATGTCTTCCGAGTTCTCGCGGAAGATCACCATGTTGGTCTTTTCAGGTTCCTTCACGGGCGATGGCACGCCGGTGAAGTACTGGATCGGACGCAGGCAAACATAAAGATCAAGTTCCTGACGAAGCGCCACGTTCAGCGAGCGGATGCCGCCACCGACCGGCGTGGTCAACGGGCCCTTGATCGACACGACGAAGTCCCTCAAGACCTCAAGCGTCTCGGCAGGCAACCACACATCGGGGCCGTAGATGCGGGTCGACTTCTCGCCCGCGTAGATCTCCATCCAGCGAATCTGCTTCTTGCCGGCGTAGGCCTTGGCAACCGCCGCGTCAACCACTTTGATCATCACGGGAGTGATGTCCAAGCCCGTGCCATCGCCTTCGATGTAGGGAATGATCGGGTGGTCCGGGACGTTCAGGGAATAGTCAGCATTGACCG
Source organism: Burkholderiales bacterium (assembly GCA_947451035.1). Classification (GTDB taxonomy): domain Bacteria; phylum Pseudomonadota; class Gammaproteobacteria; order Burkholderiales; family Burkholderiaceae_C; genus PBB1. The sequence continues at coordinate 14,136 of CANFXR010000045.1, read as the reverse complement.
TGATCTTCTCGCCGTTGCTAGGGACTTTGATGTGTTGATACATGGGCTTTCAGCTCCGGAAACATTGAAACGCGTGCCAGACAAGGATCGATTTACTGCCCGCCGATTCTAGTTCAGCAGCATCGGGATCCCTCATCGTGAGATGCCCCTACCATGGTGGGCAAACCTACCTGTTTGCGGCAGGAAAAACCTGACCGATCACTTGGAAATCATGACCCCCCGAACCATAGGCCAATGCATCTGGATCGCCATGTTGAGCCTGTCGACTTGGGCGCAGGCGCAATCGACAGCCCAGAACCTGCCGACCATCACGCTCAATGCGGGCATACACAACATCACCTCTGAAGTGGCGCAAACGCCGCAAGAGCGCGCCACCGGTCTGATGTTCCGGGAGGCCATGGCCACCAGCCACGGGATGCTGTTCGTCTTCGAGCGCCCCGATCAGCAGTGTTTCTGGATGAAGAACACGCTGATTGCGCTGGACGTCGCCTTCATCGCCGACGACGGCACCATCGTCAACATCGACCACATGAAACCGCGCACGCTCGACAGCCACTGCTCGTCCCGACCGGTGCGCATGGTGCTGGAGATGAACGACGGCTGGTTCGCCAAACGTGGAGTCGCAGCGGGCTTCCGGCTCAAGGGCGCGCCATTCGAGCCGTGAGACAGGCGAAGGCGGGCCGCCCTGATGCGCCGAGAGTGCCACCCAAGGCTTTTGTATGAGACCCCGCTTGCCGGGGGGCGATCCCGCGATGTGAAGCAGGCGCTATAGTTTTCAGTCATCAATCAATCCGAGAGGTAAGCAATGGGCGCGATTCTTCAATCGTTAGGCCGCACGGTCGCCGCGGGAGTGGCGCTGCTGGTCCTGATCGTCGTCGGGGTAGGGCATGTCGAATTCAGCCATGCCTGGGGCGCGTTCGTGATCCGCTGGCTGCATGTCATGTGCGGCGTGATGTGGATCGGGCTGCTGTGGTACTTCAACTTCGTGCAGATTCCGTCCATGCCGAAGATCCCGGACGAACACAAGCCAGCGATCAGCAAGGTGATCGCTCCGGCTGCGCTGTTCTGGTTTCGCTGGGCTGCGCTCGCCACTGTCGTCACCGGGCTGTTGCTGGCCACGGTCAGCGGCTACATCGCCCAGGCACTGTCGCTGCAAGGGCCCTTCACCGCGATCGGGCTGGGGATGTGGCTTGCGCTGATCATGGCCTTCAACGTCTGGTTCATCATCTGGCCGAACCAGAAAAAAGCGCTCGGCATCGTGACCGTGACGCCAGAAGAAAAGGCCAAGGCCGGCCGTCTGGCCATGCTGACCTCAAGGGTCAACACGCTGCTGTCGATCGCCATGCTTTACCTGATGGTCGCGCAACAGAACGCGGGACTCTGAGGACTCCCCGGCGACGGGGCAGACTCACACGCAAGCCGGCGGCAGTCGATTCAGTGCCGCCGAGCCAGCTTCAAAAAACCGGGCCTCGTGCCCGGTTTTTTCATGGCGGCAGGATGCGCTCGACTCGCAGACCGACGGTCCCTTGCGCCAGCGTGACCTTGAGGTCCTGTCCGGCTGCCAGTTGCCGCGGATCCACCACGATGTCTGCCGTGAGGGTCTGAATGAGGGCATAGCCGCGTCCGATCACCTGGATGGGGTCCAGTGCGTGCAAGCGCGCAGCCATCAGGTCGGCCCGCTGCCGCATGCGCTCGAGTGTCTGCCCAAGGGCCTGATCGCAGCGCAGCGCCAGCAGCCTTTGCCGCTCTCGGCTGCGTTCGGTGATGCGAGCCATCGCGTTGCGACGTCCTTGCGCCAGCAGGTCCAGACGGCCCCTGTGCGGCGCCAGCGCCTGTGCCGGTCGGGCCAGCCGCAAAGCCATGCGGTCGAGCCTCTGGGCACGCGCATCGAGCTGCTGCAGCAAACCGCGACGAACGCGCGCAGCCCACATGGCCAGCGTGTGCAGCAATTCATCTCGGACCGGCGCGGCCAGCTCAGCCGCAGCGGTCGGCGTCGGAGCGCGCAGATCGGCGGCCAGATCGGCGAGAGTGAGGTCGGTCTCGTGGCCGACACCAACGATCACCGGCACCGGACACGCCGCAATGGCCCGAACCACGACCGCCTCGTTGAAGGCCCACAGGTCCTCGAGCGAACCGCCGCCACGGCAGACGATCAGGGTATCGACCTCCCGTCGAAGCCCGGCATGAGCGATGGCGGCCGCCAGTGCTTCTGGCGCCTGCGGGCCCTGCACCGGACTCGGGTAGACGATCACGCCCACCTGCGGCGAGCGACGCTGCAACGAGGTGATCACATCGTGCAGCGCCGCGGCCGACAGCGAGGTGACAACACCGACGCGCCGCGGGAACGGTTCCACCGGCCTTTTGCGGGAAGCGTCGAACAGCCCCTCGAGTTCCAGTTTTCGCTTGAGCTGCAGAAACTTTTCGTAGAGCGCGCCCTCGCCGCTTCTTTGCATCGACTCGACGATGAACTGCAATTCGCCGCGCGGCTCGTAAACGCCCAGACGACCTCGAAGTTGCACCTGCTGCCCATCGGCCGGAAGAAACTGCAGCAGGTTTCCCGCTCGCTTGAACATCGCACAGCGCAAGGATGCCGACTCGCCGTCGCCGTCCTTGAGCGTGAAGTAGCAGTGCCCGCTCGATGCACGAGTGAAGCCCGACAACTCGCCCACCACGGTGCACGCCGAAAACCGCGCAGCGAGCGCGTCAGCGACCGCATGGACCAGCGAAGCCACGCTCCAGATCACGCGCGGCTGCGGCTCGAACGGCTCAATCAAGCGCAAATCCAGTGCTGGCGCGGCTTGACAACTCCACACCCGCGTCAGACAAGCAGAAGCCGCCCTCGCGAGCCGCCACCAATCTGTCAAAAACGTTCAAGCTGTTGATTTGCATGGGCTTAATCGTGCCGCTGAAACGGGCAATTTGTCTTGCAGCCTTTGAAATGGCGGCTCGGGGACCGCTGCGGACCGCTTACCCACAAAGTTATCCACAGAAACGGTGCACATCCATCGGCGGTCGGCGAGCACTCGGCAACGCGCCGAAGCGGGCCATAATCGTTTCGCTCTCGGGCCCTTCTGCCAACGCCAAAGTGCGGGAAATCACCACGTGTTTTCGATCATACAAGCCGCTGGCTGGCCAATCTGGCCCTTGATTTTTTGCTCGGTGGCCGCGCTCACGCTGATCATCGAACGTTTGTTCAGCCTGCGCGCCTCGAGGGTCGCGCCGCCTCAGTTGCTCGATGAGGTGGTGTCGGTGACGCGGGCGCGCCTGCCCTCGGCTGATGTGGTGAACAAACTGGCCAACAACTCGGTCCTGGGTGCCGTTCTCGCGAGCGGGCTGCGCGCTGTGATTGCGGAGCCTCGTCTTACTGAAGCGGCGATGCGCGATGTGTTCGAGTCGGCCGGACGCGCCGCTGTGCACCGGCTCGAGCGTTATCTCAACCCGCTGGGCACCATCGCCTCCACGGCTCCGCTGCTGGGCTTGCTGGGCACCGTGATCGGCATGATCGAGATCTTCGGCTCGCAAGCACCCACCGGCGCCAACAACCCGGCGGTGCTGGCGCACGGGATCTCGATGGCGCTCTACAACACGGCCTTCGGGCTGATGGTGGCGATTCCCTCCCTGATGGCCTACCGGCATTTCAAGGGCCGCGTCGACGCCTACACCCTCGATCTGGAGCAAGCGTGCGAGCGCCTCACCCCGCACCTGCTGCGCTTTTCGACGTTTCGGCCACAAGACTGATCAGGCGATGGCGATGAACTTTCGCAAGTCGCGCGCCGAGGAGCCGGAAATCAACCTGATTCCGTTCATCGACGTGCTGCTCGTGGTGTTGATCTTCCTGATGCTTTCGACCACCTACTCGAAGTTCACCGAGCTTCAGGTGACGCTGCCGACAGCCGACGCCGAGCAGCCTCGCGAACGCCCCCGCCCGGTCACCGTGGCGGTGGCGGCCGATGGCCGGTACGCGGTGAACGGTCAGGCGGTGGACGGGCGCAGCGTCGATTTGCTGAGCGCCGAACTCGTCCGTGCTGCGGCAGGGCAGCAAGATGCACCGGTCATCATCTCGGCAGATGCCACCTCGGCGCATCAAAGCGTGATCAACGTGATGGACGCGGCGCGCCGCGCCGGTCTGGCTCGGTTGATCTTTGCCGCCCAGCGCCCGGCGCCCGGCCGCGGCCAGTGATCCATTGCAGCGCTCGGCACTCACGCGTGTTTCCATCCGCCGGCACCCGTTCCGTTGACGCAGCCGCTCGGCGCTGAGTCACGCGCAATGCAACAAGCGCTGCAGCGGGCGTGGCTGGTCCGAGGGCCGCTGGCGATCGCGCTGTGGCCGCTGTCGCTGGTGTTGCGTGGTTTGGTGGGTCTGCGCCAGTGGCTCTACGCGCGTCGGATTCTCAAGCCCCAAACACTGCCGGTTCCAGTGGTGGTGGTGGGCAACCTGATCGCTGGCGGTGCGGGCAAGACGCCCACGGTGCTGGCTGTCGTGCGCTGGCTGCAAGACGAAGGTTGGACGCCAGCCATCATCTCCCGCGGTTACGGTCGTGCGCCGACCGCCCCGCCGCTGCTGGAAGTCCAGCCCGACTCGGCTGTCAACCTGACCGGCGACGAGCCGTTGCTGCTGCGACTGCGATCCGGCGTGCCGGTATTCGTCGGCGCCGATCGTGTGGCGGTGGCCAGGAACGCGCTGACGGCTCATCCCGAGGTCGACATCCTGGTGGCCGACGACGGCTTGCAGCACCTGAAACTGCCCCGTGCTGCGCAGGTCATCGTGTTTGATGAGCGCGGTGCCGGTAACGGCTGGCTGCTGCCCGCAGGCCCCTTGCGCGAGCCGCGTACCGAACAACCGCCCGCACGCACGGTCGTGCTTTACAACGCGCCGCGAGCATCGACGCCCTGGCCGGGGCATGTGGCGCGTCGGCAAATCGGCACACTGGTGGACCTGGCCGGATGGTGGGCCGGCGAGCCCGCCACGTCAGCGGCGTTGCAATCGCTCGCCCACACCCACGAACCCTTGATGGCCGCGGCGGGTTTGGCCCACCCGCAACGCTTTTTTGACATGCTCAGCGCAGCCGGCCTGCGTTTCGCGCCACTGAGCCTGCCCGACCACCACGACTACGCAACGCCGCCCTGGCCCGAGCACACCGCCCATGTGATCGTCACCGAGAAGGACGCGGTCAAGCTGGGGCCGCAGCGATGGTGCCAGGCTGGCGCGCGCCCGCAGATCTGGGTCGCCCCGCTAGACTTTCATTGCGACGCAGGCTTCCATGCGGCACTGCGGGCGCTGCTGCCCTCACCTCCCACGATCAGGATTCACGATGCAAACCCGACTGCTTAACTTGCTGGTGTGCCCGATCTGCAAGGGTCCGCTCGATCACTGGCGGCCCCCGGCCCAAGAGCGCCAGGAACTGGTCTGCCACGCCGACCGGCTGGCGTTTCCGGTGCGCGACGGCATCCCGGTGATGCTTGAAAGCGAGGCACGAGCGATCAGTGGCGAGCCCACCGCCAGCGCCTTTCCAGACTCCCGGCTCGACGACCACGCCGATCCTGCATGAACTACTCGGTGCTGATCCCGGCGCGGCTGTCTTCCAGCCGCCTGCCGCGCAAGCCGCTGGCCGACATCGCCGGACTGCCCATGGTGGTGCGCGTGGCACGCCGCGCTGCGTTGTCGGGAGCGAGCCAAGTCGTGGTGGCCGCCGATGACGCCGAAATCATCGAAGCGTGCAACGCGCACCAGGTGCGTGCCGTGCTCACGCGCACCGACCACGCCACCGGCAGCGACCGGCTCGCCGAGGCCTGCGAACTTCTGGGGCTCGATGGCGACGATGTGGTCGTGAACGTGCAAGGCGACGAACCGCTCATCGAGCCCTCGCTGATCGATGCGGTGGCCGCGCTGATGCACACGCGCGTCGACTGCGTGGTCGCCACCGCGGCGCATGCCATGAGCGACCCTGCCGATCTGGCCAACCCGAATGTGGTCAAGGTGGTGTGTGACCGGCACGACCGGGCGCTGTACTTTTCGCGCGCGCCGATTCCCTGGTGGCGCGATGGCAGCGTGCCGGGCGCGCCTGGCATCGGCAGCGTGGCTCCGCTGCGCCACATCGGGATCTATGCCTTTCGGGCCGGCTTTCTGAGGCGTTTTCCCACGCTCGAAGTCAGCCCGCTCGAAAGCGTCGAATCACTCGAGCAACTGCGCGTGCTGTGGCACGGTGAACGCATCGCGGTGCACCGCAGCAACACGCCCGCAGGCATCGGCGTGGACACGGCGCAAGACCTCGAGCGGGTGCGTCAACTGCTGGCCTGAGAGGCCTGCGCAGGGGCCTCTCGGGACCCGGAGCCCATGCTATTCTGGAAGGCCCACGCGGAGTCGCTCCGCGATTTCAACACCAAGACTAGAAAGACAACGATGAGACTGATCCTGTTGGGTGCACCCGGCGCGGGCAAAGGAACGCAAGCCACTTTCATCTGCCAGAAGTTCGGCATTCCCCAGATTTCCACCGGCGACATGCTGCGCGCGGCCGTGAAGGCTGGAACACCGCTGGGCATTGCTGCCAAGAAGGTGATGGATTCGGGTGGTCTGGTGGGTGACGACATCATCATCGGTCTGGTCAAGGAACGTCTGGCCCAGGCCGACTGCGCCAACGGTTTCCTGTTCGACGGTTTCCCACGCACCATCGTGCAAGCCGACGCCATGAAGGCCGCCGGCGTGAGCCTTGACCTCGTGCTCGAGATCGACGTGCCTGACGAAGCCATCATCGAGCGCATGAGCGGGCGCCGTGTGCACATGGCGTCGGGTCGCACCTATCACGTCAAGTACAACCCGCCCAAGGTCGAAGGCATCGACGACGCCACCGGCGAAGCGCTGGTGCAGCGCGACGACGACAAGGAAGAAACCGTGCGCAAGCGCCTCGACGTCTACCAAAAGCAGACGCGCCCGCTCGTGGCCTACTACTCCGACTGGTCGGCTTCGGGCGACCCCATCGCTCCGCGCTGCAGCAAGATCAGCGGCACCGGCACGGTCGAAGCGATCACCGCGCGAGCCCTGCAAGCGCTGGGTTGATGTCGACTCGGGGCCACGTGCCCCGGCTCTGGCGCCTGAGCGCGCCAGAGTGTTCGCCCCGGTTCATCCAGAACCGTCGGCCTGACGCCTCAGGCCATCAAGGCGCAAACCGTTCGTTGCCCACCATGGCGAGTTGAGTCACGCCCAGCCGTTGCGCGCTGGCCAGCACCCGGGCCACGGCACCGTAAGCGGCCTGGCCGTCCGGGCGCAAATGCACCTCGGGCGGATCCGCCGCCAGCGCCACCTGGCGCAGCTTCAAATCCAGCGCGGCTTGATCAGCCACCGCCAGCGAGTCCCACAGCACGCTGCCATCGGCATGGATGTCGATGGTGACGACCACCGGCGGCTTGTTCGGCGGGGGCGGCTTGCCCTGTGGCAAGTTGAGATTGACCGCATGCAACTGCACCGGGATCGTGATGATCAGCATGATGATCAGCACCAGCATCACGTCGATCAGCGGCGTGGTGTTGATGTCCATCATCACCTCGGGATCGCCCTCGCCTGAGCCGAGATTCATCGCCATGGCAGTTCCTGATGGGTCGTTCGGGACATGTGCGGTTCAACCCTTGGCCGGCGGCTGGGTGACGAAGCTCACCTTGAGGATGCCCGCGCGCTGGCAGGCCAGCACCACGCGCCCGACCGCTTCGTAACGCGTGGACTCGTCGCCGCGCACATGCACTTCGGGTTGCGGCTGGCGCGCGCCGAGTTGCTCAAGCCGCGCGGCCAGCGCCGTGGGATCGGCCAGCCGCTGCGCGTTCCAGTAGACGCCCCCCTGGCGGTCGACCGAGATCTCGACGTTTTCAGGGCGGGTCTGACGGGGCCGGTTGACTTCCTTGGGCAGCGACAGCGCCACCGTCTGCGTGACCACCGGAATCGTGATCAGGAAGATGATCAGCAGCACCAGCATCACATCGACCAGCGGCGTGGTGTTGATGGTGCTGATGACGGCGTCATCGTCGTCGGCTGATGCGAAATGAATGGCCATTGGGTGACGCGCGCTTCAGCCCGCGCCCTTGGCACCGGCCAGGATCGCGTGCACGTCGGCGCTGAAGCTGCGCACCGCGTCCATCGTGACCTTGTTGCGGCGCACCAGCCAGTTGTAGCCCAGCACCGCAGGCACCGCCACCGCCAGGCCGATGGCCGTCATGATGAGTGCTTCACCCACCGGGCCGGCCACCTTGTCGATGCTGGCCTGCCCGGCGATGCCGATCGCGGTCAGCGCGTGGTAGATGCCCCACACGGTGCCGAACAACCCGACGAAAGGCGCTGTCGAGCCCACGGTGGCCAGCACCGCCAGGCCGCCTTGCAGCCGCGACTGCACCCGCTCGACACCGCGCTGCACGCTCAGGGTGAGCCAGGTGTCGCGGTCGATGCTCGCGGTGACCGTGCCGGACTGCCGCTCGCGTGCCCGCAGGCCCGCCTCGGCGATGAAACGAAACGCACTGCCTTCACGCAGGCTCTTGGCACCTTGATGCAAGGTCAGCGCCGTGGCGAACACCTGCTCGGCCTCGCGGGCGTCGCTGTCGAGCCGCAAGCTCAGGCGCAGCCGGGTGACCAGGACGTACCAGCTGCCCATGCTCATCAGCAGCAAAAACAGCAAGGTGGTCTTGGACACGAAGTCGCCCTGATCCCACAGCGCGCCCAGCCCGTAGGGGTTGTCGACAGTCGGTGACACCGCCGGTGCGATCGCCACGTTGCCACCGGGCACCGCCACCGATTCGGTCGCCACAGCCGTGCCCTGGGCCAAGGCCGGGGACAAGGGCAGCAGCGCCATGAGCGCCGACACGGCAAGCACCCGTCCTGCGCGAGGCACGACACGCCAAGCGTTGTTGATGATCTTGAGCATGGTGAGGCAAGTCTCCCGAAGGTCAGCGAATGTCAAAGTAGAACTCCTGGCGGATTTGCACGTCGTCGCCGACGCACACATAGCCTTCTTTCATGGCCGTCTCGATGGCCTGCACGAAGGCGCGCAGCACGCGCCGGTCGGTGACGCCCTTGAGCGACGTGCGCTCCACGTCCACCTGCACCACGCGGCCGCCCTTGAGCGTGCCGATCACGAAGATGCTGCCACGCACCTCGCTCGACACGCCCGGCGCCTGCGGCGGCGGCGTGCGGCTGCAGGCGATGCCCGCGGCCACCGGGCCGACCGGCTTGGGCGGGGCCACCGGTGCGGGCGCAGCCTCGCGCACCACGGGCGCCGGGGCATTGTCGGGCGGCGAGACCGGCGGCATCGCCATCGGCGCGGCGGGCACCGGCGCACGTTGGGGCGGCGTCGGCTCCATCTTCTGGGGTACGGGCAGCGCAGCCTTCGGCGCCACCACGGCCTTGGGCGCGGCGGGCTTGACCGGCGGCGGTGGTGGCGGCGGCGGCGGTTGGATCTCTTCGATGATCCGCGTTTCGACCAGCACGCTCACGCTGTCGGCCACCTTGCGGGCGAGGCCGTTCATCAGCGCCCACCCCAGCAGCAAATGAAACAGCACCACCGCAGCCAGTCCCGTCCAGCGGCGGCGTGAGTCGTCTTGCCGCGTTGAAAAATCCATCGAATCCAAGCCTGTGGGCTGCAAAGCCGCGAAGGCTAACAAAAACCGGCGTGCCCGACGGGCGCGTCAGACGTGCGGCTCAAAAGCCGTAGGCCAGATTGGCGTAAAAAGTGCGCCCGCGCGGGTCGTAGTAGCGGTCGTCGTAGCCCGTCTGCATGCCCTGGTTGGCCCCCCCCACCGTGAGCGAGCGCGGCGGATTGCGGTCGAACACGTTGAGCACGCCCATGTTGAGGTGCACGGCGCGCGTCAGGCGCCAGCGCGTTTGCCAGTCGATGGTGATGTAGTCGGACACGTTGCGCTTGAGCGAGTCGACCAAGGCGCCGATCGACCCGTCGGCGTTCACGATGTTGACGTCGGCCAGACCCGAAGCAGCCACGTCGAAGTCGTGATACCCCGACTTGTAGTTCAGCGCCAGCGTGTGCAGCCAGTCGCCTACCGACACCGTGTTGACCCAACGGGCCTGCCAGCGGAAGGTCACGCTGCCGTTGTCGCCGATGCGCCCGAGGCTCGAGGCGTAGGCGGAGTCCTTCATCGTCTGGTAGCTGTCACGCAGCATCCAGGTCGCGTTGAGCTGCGAGGTCAGGTCGACGCCGCGGATCAGGCTGGTGCGTGCGGCCACGTCGAAGTCGATGCCGGTGCGCAGCTCCTTGCCCTGGTTCACGTTGGGCTGGTACAGCGCCAGCAGGGTCTGGCCCGTGGCCGCACTCACCGAGGTGGTGAAGCTGCCGGCGTACTTGCGGTAGTCGCTCAGGATCGCGTTCTGGTCGATCTGGCCGATCGCATCGCGTATGCCCACCGCCCACAGGTCGGCGCCGAACGAGAACGACTGAGCCGGCTCGATGCGAAATCCCAGGGTGGCCTGCGTCGAGCGCTCGGGCTTCAACTTGGCGTTGCCCGCGGCGATCACGTCGGCCTGTGCGCCGTCGAGACAGGTCGCACCCAACGAGTGGGCCACGTCGTCGAGCGTGAGGCCATTGCGATCGGCCAGAGTGCAATCGAGGCTGCCGCCGCTCACGCCGTACCTTTGACGGCCCGCCTTGACCTGGAAGATCGACGGCGCCTTGTAGCCGGTGCCCAGCGAGCCGCGCAACAGCACGCCCGACGTCGGGGTCCAGCGCCCCGACAACTTCGCGTTGGTGGTGCCGCCGAAGTCGGAGTAGTGGTCATGGCGCAGCGCCGCCGTCAGCTCGACGCCCTTGGCCACCGGCGCCACCAGCTCGGCGAAAGCGCCATAGATCTGGCGTGAGCTCCGCAGCGGCACCTCGGCCGCGTCGTCACCAAACCGGGTGTCGCCGCCCAGCCCCTGCGCCAAGGCGCTGGGCTGGTAGGTGTACTGCTCGCGAAACACGCTCACGCCGCTGCCGAGCTGCAGCGGGCCATCGGCCAGCGCCATCAGCTCGGTGCTGCCGCGCGCCTCGATGCCGTCGAGCATGGACTTGCCGCCGTTCCAGTAGCCGGTGTACCTGGCGTTGGCGATGGCCGCACGCGCCGCGTCGCTTTGCTGGCCGGGCAGCGCGAACGGATCGACCACCGTGTTGAGCGCATCGAGCACCCGGTTGTTGTAGCCGTAGCCATCGGTCAGGGCGCCGCGGACCACGCTTTGCGAGTGGGTGTAGGCCAGGTTGTAGTCCCACGAACCGAGCTTGCCTTCGACGCCCAGCACCATGTGCAACGACTCGGCGCGGTCGTCGGTGATGCGCTTGCCCAGATCGGTGAAGCGGTAGCTCGCCAGTACGCCGCCCATCCCCGGATCGTTGTAGCCGCCGGCGGCCACGGCCTGATTGAAGTACGGCGAGTCCGGCGAGATCACCACCTCGCTCGGGTTGTACGACACGGTCGACAGCGACTTGCTGCGCGTGAACACCAGGTCACCGAACAGCGTGGCGCCGCCGTCGCCGAGCTTGCGGTCGAACGACGCGGTCAGGCTTTGCCGTTCGCGCTCGGGGTAGATCTCGAGGTCGCTGGCGAAGTCGTAGGTGCAGGCTTGCTCGTCGGCGTTCGACACCACGAAGTGATGCGCCGGACACTTGCCGTTGGCCAGCAGATACGGGTTGAAGCGGTTGAAGTTCTGGTCGTACACATTGGCCGGGATGCTGCGGCTCGACGCGGTCTGGAAGCGGTATTTCTGTCCGCCTTCGGTGAAGAAGAACTCGCCGCTGCGCGCGAACTTGCGCTCTTTCGCGGCGAGTGAGGTGCGCTTGTCGGCGCTCGCCGACAGCACCACACTGAAGCCATCGGCCTCGATGTCGCCAAAGCCCTTGGTCATGCTGACATTGGTCTCGCGTGCACCGCCGCGCGGGAACGACACCCCCGCCGTGGCCGTGCCTTCGGTGCCGCCGCGCCGGGTGATGAAATTGATCACCCCGGCGATGGCGTCCGACCCATACAACGCCGACGCCCCATCGCTGAGCAGTTCGATGCGTTCGATGGCCGAGATCGGGATGCTGTTGAGGTCGATCGCGTTGTTCGAGCCGGTGAGCGACTGGCCACCGAACGGTGCGAGGCGCCGACCGTTGAGCAGCACCAGCGTGCGCGTCTCGCCGATGTTGTGGATGGACGCACCCGCAAAGCCGTAGCTCTCGGTGCCCACCGAGCCCGACTCGGCGCTGCCGCCCATCAGCGCGGGCAGGTTCTTGAGCAGGTCGACCGTGGAGGTGTAGCCGCTGCGCTCGATGGCCTCGCGCTTGATGATTTGCACCGGCAGCGCCGACTCGGCGTCGATGCGGCGGATCGACGAGCCGGTGATCTCGACGCGCTCGAGCGTTTGCTGGGCCTGTGCGATCAGTGGCACCAGCGTGGCGCATATCGCCAATCCTGTCTTGCAAAGAACAACCGCGACGGGGTTTCGGGGGTACTGCATCGCGGCTCCAACAGTGAATGCGTGGGGGGCTACACGATTCGTGGCACTGCGGCCAGCAGATCCTGCGTGTACGACTCTAGGGGGTTAGCAAGCAGCGCGCCAGTCGGGGCTGCCTCCACGATGCGCCCGCGCTGCATCACCGCCACGTGGTCGGCGATGTACTCGACCACGCCGAGGTGGTGCGTGATGAACAGGTACGACAGCCCGAGTTCGCGCTGCAACTCGAGCAGCAGGTTGAGGATTTGCGCCTGCACCGACACATCGAGCGCCGAGGTCGGCTCGTCGCACACGATCAGCCGCGGCTCGACCGCCAGCGCGCGCGCGATGGCCAGCCGCTGGCGCTGCCCGCCGGAAAATTCATGCGGATGGCGCTGCAGCGCGTCGGCGCGCAGGCCCACGCGCTCGATCAGCGACTCGAGCCGGTGGCGGCGCGCGTCGGCGTCGAGCTCGGGGCGCAGCGTGAGCAGGCCTTCTTCGAGCAGTTCGTACACCCGCATGCGCGGGTTCAGCGACGCATACGGGTCCTGAAAGATCATCTGCACCGAGCGGCGCGCCAGGCGCAGCGCCTCGCCGTGCAACCCGAACAGGTCTTGCCCGTCGAGCAGCGCGCGGCCTTCGATCACCGCCTGGCCGCGCAGCAGTTGCACGATCGCCTTGCCCAGCGTGGTCTTGCCGCAGCCCGACTCACCAACCAGCGCCAGCGTCTGCCCGCGCGGCAGCGTGAGCGACACGTCGGCCACCGCCACCGAATGCGAAGTCACCCGCTGCAGCAGCCCGGTGCGCAGGGGAAAACGCACGCTGAGCGACTGCACGTCGAGCAGCAGAGCGGGTTCAACCGCCGGCGCGGAAGCGGCCTGCGCGGCTGAGGCGGCGAGCGCTGGCGCGGGGCTGCGACTCGCGCCCCACGACAGCGGGCTGGCCGCCGCGGCGGCCGGCATCGACACGGGCGTCAAGCCGTCCGGCGGCTCGGTCCCACGAGCGCCGCCATCGGCCGGTGCGTACAGCCAGCAACGCACTTCGCGCAGCCGCTCGCCAACGTCAGCCGCGTCCACGGCGCCCGGCGGCGCGAGCACCGGCGCCTCGCGGTGACAGCGATCGAATGCCCGGTCGCAGCGCGGCGCGAAGCGGCAACCAGTGAACACCTGCGACAGCGGCGGCACGCTGCCGCCGATGGCGGCCAGCGGCTCGCCACGCTTGCTGAAGCCGGGCAACGACTCCAGCAGCAGCCGTGCGTACGGGTGCTTCGGGTCGGCAAAGAATTCGGCAGCCGAGGCCACCTCGACGATCTGCCCCGCGTACATCAGCGCCACGCGATGCGCCATGCCGGCCACCACCGCCAGATCGTGGGTGATCAGCAGCAGCCCCATGCCCTGCTCGCGCTGCAGGTGCTTGAGCAAGTCGAGGATCTGCGCCTGGATCACCACATCGAGCGCGGTGGTCGGCTCGTCGGCCACCAGGAAGTCGGGCTCGGCGGCCAGCGCGATGGCGATCATCACGCGCTGCTTTTGGCCACCGCTGAGGCGAAACGGGTAATCGTCGATGCGCCGCGCCGGCTCGGGAATGCCCACGCGGTCCAGCCACTCGATGGCCTTGGCGCGCGCGGCCGCACCGCGCAGCGCGGTGTGCGCCTCGATCGCCTCGACGATCTGCGCGCCGATGCGCATGATCGGATTCAAGCTGGT
>CANFXR010000044.1 GCA_947451035.1 Burkholderiales bacterium | reverse complement strand
GTACGGCCGCGATGCGGTGAGCCAGATCGTCACCTTCGGCACCATGGCGGCCAAGGCCGCGCTGCGCGATGTCGGCCGCGTGCTGGGCATGGGCTACGGCCACGTCGATGCCATCGCCAAGCTGGTGCCGGCGCCGCCGGGCAAGGTGGTCACGCTGCGCCGCCCGCCGCCCGATGTGGACGGCAAGCCCGACACCAGCATGATCTACGCGCGTCGCGAGGCGCCCGAGATCGAGCAGCGCGAGTCCCAGGAAGAAGAAGTCGCCGAGCTGCTGGCGCTGGCCGAGCGCGTCGAGGGCATCGTGCGCAACGTGGGCATGCACGCCGGTGGCGTGCTGATCGCACCGGGCAAGATCACCGACTTCTGCCCGCTGTACATGCAGCCCGGCAGCACCAGCGCGGTGAGCCAGTTCGACAAGGACGACGTCGAGGCCATCGGCCTGGTCAAGTTCGACTTTCTGGGTCTGGCCACGCTGACCATCCTTGAGCTGGCCAAGGACTTCATCCGCGCGCGCCACGCCGACCAGCGCGACTTCTCGTTCGAGGCGCTGGCGCTCAACGACCCCGGCGCCTACCGGCTGATGAGCGAAGGCAAGACGGTGGCGGTGTTCCAGCTGGAAAGCTCGGGCATGCAGCGCATGCTGCGCGACGCCAAGCCCAGCGTGTTCGAGGACGTGATCGCGCTGGTGGCGCTGTACCGCCCCGGCCCGATGGACCTGATCCCGAGCTTTTGCGCGCGCAAGCACGGCCGCGAGGAAGTCGAGTACCCGCATGCGCTGATGCGTGAGGTGCTCGAGGAGACCTACGGGATCATGGTCTACCAGGAGCAGGTCATGCAGGTGGCCCAGATCGTGGGCGGCTACACGCTGGGCGGCGCTGACTTGCTGCGCCGAGCGATGGGCAAGAAAAAGCTCGAGGAAATGATGACGCACCGCGCCATCTTTGCCGAGGGTGCGGCCAAGAAGGGCATCGGCGAGCTCAAGGCCAACGAGATCTTCGACCTGATGGAGAAGTTCGCGGGCTACGGCTTCAACAAGTCGCACGCCGCGGCCTACGCGCTGCTCGCGTACCACACGGCCTGGGCCAAGGTGCATTACCTGGCCGAGTTCACCGCCGCCAACATGAGCGTGGCGATCGACGACACCGACAAGCTCAAGATTTTTCACGACGATGCGCTGGCGCTGGGCATCGTGTTCGAGCCGCCCGACGTCAACGCCGGTGGCTATCGCTTCGAGCCGATCACGCCGGCCGACACCGAGCGCCGCAAGGGCGAGCGCGGCCGCGTGCGCTACGGGCTGGGTGCCATCAAGGGCACCGGGCAAGGCGCCATCGAAGCCATCGTGGCCGCACGCACTTCGGGCGGCGCCTTCACCAGCTTGTTCGACTTTTGCGCGCGGGTCGACCGCACCCGCATCAACAAGCGCACCGTCGAGGCGCTGATCAAGGCCGGCGCGTTCGACCGCTTTGGCGTTGAGCGCGCCAGCTTGCTGGCCAGCGTGGGTCTGGCGTTCGAGTTTTCCGATTCGCAGGCGGCGCACGCCGACCAGGGCGGCCTGTTCGACTTCGACGATGCGCACGGCTCGTCGACGCAGGAGCCGCCACTCGTCGAGGCCGCCGCCTGGGGCATCCGCGAGCGGCTGATGCTCGAGAAGACGGCGCTGGGGTTTTACCTGTCGGGGCACCTGTTCGATCAAAGCGTCGACGAGGTGCGCCAGTTCGCCCGCCGCAGCAACGCCGACGTGCTCGACAGCCGCGAGCCGCAGCTGCTCGCTGGCATCGTGGGCGATCTGCGGGTGGTCAATGGGCAGCGCGGGCGGGTGGCGATCTTCAAGCTCGACGACAAGACCGAGGTCATCGAGGCGGTGGCCAACGAGGAACTGCTCAACGCCAACCGCGATCTGCTCAAGGACGACGAACTCGTCATCGTGCAGGGCAAGGTGCAGCCCGATCGCTTCTCGGGTGGGCTGCGCTTGAACGTGCAGCAGGTGTGGAGCCTGGCCGACGCGCGCTGCCGCTTCGGCCAGTACCTGAGCGTGCACATCAACGGCAGCGTGCCGGCGGTCGACGAGCTGCTGCGCGACTTTCCGCCGCGGCGCGTGCCCAGCGAACACGGCGAGCTGCTGCAAGGTCTGCCGGTGCGGCTGCACATCCGGCGCACCGCCGAGCATGGCGAGGTGCGCGGTGATCTCGATCTGGGCGAGCAGGCGCGCTTTTATCCGTGCGACGAAGCACTCGAACGCTGGCGGCTGGCCGCTCACGCCCGTGCCGCGCGCGTGGTCTACGAACACCCCACCGCCGACGACTACTGATGCGATCCCCGAGCTCCGACGGGTGCGCGTCGACTGAAAGTCTCCACACGCGATGAGCAAGGCCTACACCAAGGAGTCGGACGACGGCGATGACGACGACGAAGTCGGCGCGCCGTCGATTCCGGCGGGTGCCAAGAACTACGTGACGCCGGCGGGCTATGCCCGGCTGCGCGCCGAGCTGATGAACCTGCTCGATGTCGAGCGCCCGAAAGTGGTCGATGTGGTGTCGTGGGCGGCCAAGAACGGCGACCGCTCGGAAAACGGCGACTACCTCTACGGCAAGAAGCGCCTGCGCGAGATCGACCGGCGCATCCGCTTTCTGTCCAAGCGCCTGGACATCGCCGAGGTGGTCGACCCATCGGTGCATCACGGCAGCGACCGGGTGTTTTTCGGCGCCACCTTGCGCTACGTGAACGGCCGCGACGAGACCCGCACCATCACCATCAAAGGCGTTGACGAGTCCGACAGCACCGCCGGCGAGGTCAGCTGGATCGCCCCCATCGCCAGGGCGCTGCTGGGCACGCGCGTGGGTGACGAGATTCGCGTGCAAACACCCGCAGGCGTCGACACGATCGAGGTGCTGGAGGTGAACTACCCCGCAGCGCCTGCGGCGGCCGGTTGACGCATCCGGCCGCCATGCGGTGATCAATTGGGTGCGTTTTTCGTTCCAAAACATCGACTGGATCAAGGAAACCGCAGTTGGTCGGCCCCCGCGGCCTGATCCGCCGGCGTTGACGGCCTTTTTCAGCCCCCGACGCCTATGCTGCGCGACCGTTCAGCCCCCGCTGAATCGCGCACCCCTGCACGATGACCACTGAAAACCCGATCCACTTCTACCCCATCACTGCCAGCGCACCGGTTTGTACCTCCGACACCGACCCCATCGTCGGCGGTCGGGTCGAATTGCAGTTGCTCACGACGCTCAAGTGCAACCTCAATTGCAGCTACTGTTCGCTCGGCGTCGGTGATGTGCTGGGCTCGCAGATCCATGTGGAATACGACATTGAACAGCTCAGCGCCTTTGTCGACAAGCACCTGCACGGCAAGGAGGTTTACGTCACCTTCTATGGAGGCGAGCCGACCCTCAACAAGACCCTGATGCTGGCCGTGATGGAGCGCTTTCCGCGTTTTCGCTTCCAGTTGCAGACCAACGCCACCCTGATCGACAACTTGCCCGAATGGGCCCTGGGACGTTTGTCCAACGTGCTGGCCTCGATCGACGGCGGCGAGAGCACCACGGATGGTTACCGGGGGCGCGGCATCTACCGCCAGGTGCTGAAAAACCTGAGGGAAGTGCGCGGGCACATCGGCGGCAGCATCACCGCGCGCGTCACCTGGGGCAACCCCGACACCTGTTTCGAGGAACTGGACCAGTTGGTCAGCGACAGCAGTCCGTTCGACTACCTTTATTGGCAATTCGTGGCCGACGAGATGTACGCGGGTGACTCGGTGGCCAAACGCAAGGCCGTGCTGGTGCAACTCATCGACAAGTTCTTCTCGCGCACCGACGTCTTGTACCCGCTGATTCCCCTCATGGGCATGGTGCGCAACAAGCTGTTCCCGACCCGCGCGCAAGAGTTGTATGCGGGGCTGACGCAATGCCGGGTCTCCACCCACTTGCTCAACGTGATGCCCAACGGCGAGATCTACCCCTGCCCGGACATGATGTACGCCCCCGCCATGAAGATGGGCGACGTCAAGGCCAACTGGCTCAAGAAAAGCCCGCTGCAGCCTGATCCCACCATGCCTTGCACCGACTGCGAGGCCTACTCGTGGTGCCGCGGCAACTGCATGAAGAATTTGCACCTGGGCTACGTCAAGAACGATCTGCGCTACCGGCAAAACGTGGTGGACCCGATTTGCGACTTGATCCGCTTCATGGGTCAGGAGATAGACAAGCACAACCCGCAAGCCTGGTTCGAGCAAGCCACGCTGCCCGTGCGCAAGCAGATCATGGAATGCGAGGTCTACGAATACGTGGAGGTGATGCCCTGAGTGCGCCGCAGCGCTGGCGAACCTCTGGAACGCTGCCGGCCTGAGCGCCGGGCTCAGGGTTTGGTGCGCCCGACGTGCAGCACCGCAGGCGAGCGCTTGAGCGTGCGGATCACTTCGGCGAGGTGCAGCCGGTCGCGCACCGCCAGCAGCAGCTTCAACTCGGCGGTTTCGGACACGGCCTGATCGCCCATGTCGATGTGCGTGATGTCGGCTTCGGCGGCGGCAACTGCCGTGGCCACCTCGGCCAGCACCCCCTTGCCGTTCCTGAGCAGCAGGGAAATGCCGGTCTCGAAGGCCCGCGTGGGCTGCTCGGCCCAATCGACGTTCAGCCAGCCTTCACTGTTGCGGCCGAACAGGCGCTTGCCCACCGAGCACTCGGTGGTGTGGATCAGCAGACCTTCGCCGCGGCCGAGATAGCCCAGGATCGAGTCGCCCGGGATCGGCCGGCAGCAACTCGCCAGCTGCACCGACAAGCCCTCGCTGCCATCGATCAGCACCATGCTGTTCGCCGGCGCGGATTCGTCCAGGCCGTAGCGCCCCATCGTCAGCGTCAGTGCATCGGGCCGCGCGCCGTGCTCGGTGAGCAGGCGTGCCAGCCGCTTGGCCACGATCGAGGCGATCTTGCGACCCAGACCGATGTCGGTGAGCAGTTCCTCGCGGCTGCGCGTGCCGCTCCAGCGCAGCAGCGCTGGCCACACCGTGGGCTGCGCGCCCGGGCTGTCGTCGGGCGGCATCGACAGCCCTTCGGCGCGCAGCGCCTGGCCCAGCATCTTGGCGCCGAGGTCTTGCGATTCCTCGAGCTCCATGGTCTTGAGGTGGTGGCGGATCTTGGAGCGGGCGCGCCCCGTGCGCACGAAATTGAGCCACCCCGGATTCGGCTTGGCGCCTGCTGCGGTGACGATTTCCACCACGTCGCCGCTGTGCAACTCGGTTCTCAGGGCGACCGGCTCGGCGTTGACCTTGGCCGCCACGCAGTGGTCGCCCACATCGGAGTGGATGGCGTAGGCAAAGTCCACCGGCGTGGCGCCCTTGGGCAAGGCGAGGATCTTCGACTTGGGCGTGAACACATAGACCGCATCGGGAAACAGGTCGATCTTGACGTGCTCGAGAAACTCGCTGGCGTCACGCGTCTCGTCCTGGATGTCGATGAGGGACTGCAGCCACATCGCGCCGAGGCGCTGCGCTTCCTGGGCGTTGGATGGCGCATTGTTCTTGGTCTTGTACATCCAGTGCGCCGCGATGCCTTTCTCGGCCACTGCGTGCATCGGCTCGGTGCGCACCTGGAACTCCACCGCGGTACCCATCGGGCTGACCAGCGTGGTGTGCAGCGACTGGTAGCCGTTGGCCTTCGGGATGGCGATGTAGTCCTTGAAGCGCCCCGGCAACGGTTTGTAGAGCTGGTGCAGCACGCCCAGCGCCAGGTAGCACTCGGGCAGCGTCGACACCACGATGCGAAAGCCGAAGATGTCGCTCACCTGCGCGAAGCTCAGGTGCTTTTCGGTCATCTTGCGGTAGATCGAGAACACGGTTTTCTCGCGTCCGAAGACCTGAACCTTCAGGTTGGACTGGGCAAACGACCGCTCGACGTCGCGCTGGATGCGTTCGACCACATCGCGGCGGTTGCCACGGGCCTTGTGAACCGCCTTGGACAGGGCGTTTTCGCGCCACGGGCGCAGGTACCGAAACGACAACTCCTGCAACTGGCGGTAGGTCTGGTTGAGTCCCAGCCGGTGGGCAATCGGCGCGTAGATGTCGAGCGTTTCCTGGGCGATGCGCAGCCGCTTGTCAGGCGCCACCGCGCCCATCGTGCACATGTTGTGCACGCGGTCTGCCAGCTTGATCAGGATCACACGCACATCGCGCGCCATCGCCAGCAGCATCTTGCGGAACGACTCGGCCTGCGACTCCTCGCGCGTCGAGAACTGCAGCTTGTCGAGCTTGGTGAGCCCGTCGACCAGCTCGGCGGTGGGTGCGCCGAAGCGCTCGATCAACTCGGCCTTGGTGATGCCGCAGTCTTCCATGGCGTCGTGCATCAGGGCGGCCATGATGGCCTGCGCATCGAGCTTCCATTCGGCGCACAGCCCGGCCACGGCGATCGGGTGCGTGATGTAGGGCTCGCCGCTCGCGCGGTACTGGCCGAGGTGCGCCTCGTCGGCGAACCGGTAGGCATCTCGAACCCGGCGAATCTCGCCTGCGTCCAGATAGTCGAGCTTGTGGGTCAGCGAGTCAAAGGACGCCGCCGCGGCGTTGTTGACCACGGGTGCGGGCGCAACCGGACGTCGCCGTGACGGCGAGGATTTTTCCTTGACGGAGTCGCCAGACGGGGTACCCATGCCTTGAATTTATCGCTTATTTCCGGCGCCAAGCCCACGAACGGGGCGGCACGGTGCCAGCCCCCAATGAAAAACGGCCCCGCAGGGCCGTCCTCACAACGAAAAGTGCCGTCGCTCAACGATCAGAGCGGCACCTTGCGCAGCATCTCGATGCCGACTTCACCAGCGGCGATCTCGCGCAGCGCGGTCACGCCAGGCTTGTTCTTGGTCTCGATCTTCGGTGCGTGGCCCTGACTCAGCATGCGGGCACGGTAGGTGGCGGCAAGAACCAGCTGGAATCGGTTGGGGATCCGGGCGAGGCAATCTTCCACAGTGATGCGGGCCATTTGGTGCTCCAAAAGTATGACGGTGGCGACCTCAGTCGAGGTTCAAGGCCTGAAAGACGGCGGGTTGGTTCTTCAGCAGCACCGAATACCTCAGGCGCTGCGAATGAACGATGGTTTTCAGATCGAAAACAGCCGTCTCAAAGAGGGCATTGATGATAACAAAGTCGAAATGCCGAGCCTGGGCGACCTCGAGCCTTGCATTGACCAGCCGCTGCTCGATGACTTCGGCCGAGTCCTCGGCGCGGCGGTTCAGCCGCTCGGCCAGCTCTCCCCAGCTCGGTGGCAGGATGAAGATCAGCACCGCCTCGGGCAGCAGCGCCTTGAGTTGCAGCGCACCTTGCCAGTCGATCTCCAGCACCACATCGTGCCCGGCGGCCACCTGGGCTTCGAGTGCGGCCCTTGACGTGCCGTAAAGGTTGCCGTGCACTTCGGCCCATTCGAGGAAGTCACCGGCCGCGATCATGCCGCGAAAGTGCACCTGATCGACGAAGTGGTATTCGCAGCCGTTTTGCTCCTGACCCCGCGGCGCACGCGTGGTGTGTGACACCGACACGCCGAGTTGCGCATCCGTTTTAAGCAAGGCCTTCACCAGGCTGGACTTGCCCGCGCCGCTCGGCGCCGAGATCACGAAAAGACTGCCGGCTTGCTGCATGGCGTGGCTCACTCGATGTTTTGCACCAGCTCGCGCAACTGCTCGATCAAGACTTTCATCTCGAGCGACAAGTTGGTGAGCTCGAGCGACGAGGACTTCGATCCGAGCGTGTTGGCTTCACGCAGGAGCTCCTGGATGAGGAAATCCAGCCGCTTGCCCAGTTCGCCACCGGCCTGGAGCAACCGGGCCATTTCGTTGAAGTGCGAGTCGAGCCGGGACAACTCTTCGGCCACGTCGATGCGAATCGCAAATGCCGCTGCTTCGTTCATGGCACGTTCGGCCAGCGCTTCTTGCGACAGCGTCTTGGCCGCCCCGGTGATGACCAGCGCTTCTTGCCAGCGGTCGAGAAATTTCTGCTGCTGGCGAGCCACCGCAGCGGGTACCAGCGGCGCCGCCTGCTCGGCCAGCTCGCGCAGGCGGTTCACACGTTCGAGCAGTGCGTCCGCCATGCGCTGGCCCTCGCGCGCCCGCGCTTCTTGCAAGCCGGCGACCGCACCGCGCGCGGCATCCATGGCCACCTCGTCGAGCTGCTCGGGGCCGGAGGCATCCTTGCACCACTGCAGCACCTCGTGCACCGACAGCTCGCGCGCTTGCGGCAGCCAGCCGCGAACCGTGCCCTGCAGGTGCGACAGGCGGTTGAGCTGCTCGGGCTGCGGTTGCGGCCACGGGGTGCTGCTGCTGCTTTGAGTGCTCAGTCGCAGTTCGATCTTGCCGCGGCGAAACGACGCCCCCACCAGTTCGCGCAGCGCAGGCTCGAGCGATCGCAACTCGTCGGGCAGGCGCAAGCTGAGGTCAAGAAAACGACCGTTGACCGAGCGCAACTCGACCGTGACGCTGGCGCTTGAGCCGGGTGTGGATCGTGGGGTCGGGGCATCCGAAACCGCGGCCGGGGAGGGGGCTTCCGCGCGGTTTGCCGAGGTGCTCGCGTAGCCGGTCATGCTGTAGACTGACATTGAGTTTTTACCCTCTGCAAACCGCCGATTATGTCAAAGCTCAAGCCCGCGCCCTTGCCCGCCGGCACCGTCATCGGGGGCTATCAGATCGTCAAGAAACTGGCGGCCGGCGGGTTCGGTGTGGTCTATCTGGCCGAAGACGCCAAGCAGCACCTCGTGGCCGTGAAGGAGTACCTTCCTTCGTCGCTGGCCGAGCGTGCGCCCGGTGAATTGACCCCTCGCGTCAAGCCCGAGAAGCAGCCGCTGTACCGGCTCGGACTCAAGAGCTTCTTCGAAGAGGGCCGCTCGCTCGCGCAGATCTCGCACCCCAGCGTGGTGTCGGTGCTGAACTTCTTTCGCGAGAACGAAACTGTCTACATGGTGATGAACTACCTGCAGGGCGACACGCTGCAGGATTTCATCGTGACCGCGCGCGACCTCAAGCGCGACAAGGTGTTTCGCGAGTCGACGATCCGCTCGCTGTTCGACGAAATGCTGCGCGGCTTGCGCATCGTGCACCAGCACAAGATGCTGCACCTCGACATCAAGCCGGCGAACGTCTTCATCACCAACGACAACAAGGCGGTGATGCTCGACTTCGGCGCTGCGCGCGAAGTGCTGAGCAAGGAAGGCAACTTCATCCGCCCGATGTACACGCCCGGCTTCGCCGCGCCCGAGATGTACCGGCGTGAAGGCACCCTCGGTCCGTGGACCGACATCTACGCGATTGGCGCTTGTCTTTACGCGTGCATGCAGGGCTACCCGCCCAACGACGCGCCGCAGCGCGCCGACAAAGACCGTCTGGCGCTGAGCCTGTCGCGCCTGCGCAATGTCTACTCGGACAACCTGCTCGAGGTGACCGAATGGTGCATGTCGCTCGACGCGCTGTCGCGTCCGCAAAGCGTGTTCGCCCTGCAAAAGGAGCTGGCTCGCGAGACCGAGCGCCGCTACACCAAGCTCACCTTTGGTGAGCGGCTGAAGTTGCAGCTGGAAAATCTGTCCACAGGCGCCAAGGCCTGATCGCGCACTGGCGCGTCTTGACGAACACGCATGCGCTTTTCTGTCTATCAGGTCAGCCGCAAGGGCGGCCGCGAAAAGAACGAGGACCGCATGGGGTACTCGTACACCCGCGATGCGGGGCTGTTCGCGCTGGCCGACGGCATGGGCGGCCACCCGGAGGGCGAGGTGGCTTCGCAGGTGGCGCTGCAGACGATGTCGGCGCTGTTCCAGCGCGACTGCAAGCCCACGCTGGCCGACCCGCTCGACTTCCTTCAGCGCTCCATCCTTGCCGGCCACCAGCAACTGCTGCGTTACGCGACGCATCGCGGCTTGCTGGACACCCCGCGCACCACCGTGGTGGCCTGCTTGCTGCAGGGCGATCAGGCTTATTGGGCGCACTGCGGCGACTCGCGTCTTTATCTGGTTCGTGGCGGCAAGCTGATCGCGCGCACCCGCGACCATTCCTACAGCGAACTGCAGCAGGCCTTGCAGTCGGTGGTGCCGATGCGCGATCAGCCCAACCGCAATTTGCTGTTCACCTGTCTGGGCAGCCCGGGCAAGCCGCTGATCGATACCGCGGGGCCGTTTTCCATGCAAGGCGGCGATCGCCTGCTGCTGTGTTCCGATGGGCTGTGGGGCACGGTCACCGACGCGGCGATCGTCGAGCAGCTGTCGCGGCTGTCGATCGGCGAGGCGGTTCCCGAGTTGGTCGAGCAAGCGTTGCGCAACGGTGGCGTCACCTGCGACAACGTCTCGGTGATGGCGATCGAGTGGGAAACCGCAGAAACCGAAGCCGGCGTGTCCACGCGTTCGCTGGGCGACGAAGTGTTCGCCTCCACCATCCAGGCCAGCGTCCTCGGCCACGATGCCGCTGACGATCTCGACGATGCCGAGATCGAACGCTCCATCAAGGAAATCAACGACGCCATCCGGCGCACGTCTCTCAAAAACAAATTCTGAAGGAGCCCTCCATGGGTTTTGAACGCACGCAAGCTCGGGGCGTCGATGCGCTGCGACCCATCCGCATCACTCGGTCGTACACCAAGCACGCCGAGGGCTCGGTGCTGGTCGAGTTCGGCGACACCAAGGTGCTGTGCACCGCCTCGGTCGAAGAAAAAGTGCCGCCGCATCAGCGCGGCTCGGGTCGTGGCTGGGTGACGGCCGAATACGGCATGCTGCCGCGCGCCACGCACACGCGCAGCGACCGCGAAGCGGCCAAGGGCAAACAAAGCGGGCGCACGCAGGAAATCCAGCGCCTGATCGGCCGCTCGCTGCGCTGCGTGTTCGATCTGTCGCAGCTCGGCGAGCGCACGATCTCGCTCGACTGCGACGTGATCCAGGCCGATGGCGGCACGCGCACGGCGGCCATCACCGGCGCGTTCGTGGCGGCTCACGATGCGGTGAGCGGCCTGCTGGCCCAGGGCAAGCTCGGCGCCTCGCCCATTCGCGACTTTGTGGCCGCCGTGTCGGTGGGCATCGTCAACGGCGTGCCCCTGCTCGATCTGGAATACATCGAGGACTCGGCCTGCGACACCGACATGAACGTGGTGATGACCGGTGCCGGCGGCTTCGTCGAAGTGCAGGGCACGGCCGAAGGCGCAGCCTTCTCGCGCGACGAAATGGCCAGCTTGCTGCAGTTGGCCGACGGCGGCATCCGTCAGCTGGTCGCCGCACAGCGTCAGGCACTCGGGCTGTGAGGCCATGAGGTTGGTGCTGGCCTCGAACAACGCGGGCAAGCTCGCCGAGTTGCAGTCGCTGTTTGCGCCTTTGGGCCTGTCGCTCGTGTGCCAGGGCGAACTCGGCATTGGCGAGGCTGACGAGCCGCACCTGACCTTCATCGAAAACGCGCTGGCCAAGGCGCGCCATGCCGCGCACCACGCGGGCGCCGCAGCGATTGCCGACGATTCGGGCCTGTGCGTCGATGCGCTGGGCGGCGCGCCCGGTGTGCGCTCGGCGCGCTACGCCCAGGATTTCGCTCAGCCCAAGGGCGATGCGGCCAACAACCGGGTGCTGATCGAACAGCTGGCCCGCGCCAGCGCCGACCGCACGGCGCGTTTTGTCTGTGCGCTGGTGGCGGTGCGCGCGGCCGACGACCCGCAGCCGCTGGTCGCGCTCGGGCGCTGGTCGGGCGTGATCCTCGCCGAGCCGCGCGGCGAGGCCGGTTTTGGCTACGACCCGTTGATGTTCATCCCCGAGCTGCAGTGTTCCGTGGCCGAGCTGAGCGCGGCGGACAAGAATGCACGCAGCCACCGTGGGCTGGCTTCGCGCGACATGCTGCAGCAAATGCGCGAGGTCTGGCGCCTTGGCTGACATTCCGATCACCCCCATCGCAGCGACCACGCCGGTCGCCGGCGACGAATCCGGCACCACCCCGATCGACTTGCAGCAGCTGCTCTCGCGCTACTTGCGGCCTGGCACGCTGAGCCTGGCGGCCATGCCGCCGCTGTCGCTTTATGTGCACTTGCCGTGGTGCCTGAAGAAGTGCCCCTACTGCGACTTCAATTCACACGAGCACCGCCCCATGGCGGGCGGCGAGCTGCCCGAGACGCGTTACCTCGATGCGCTGCGCTGCGACCTGGAAGCCGCGCTGCCTTTCATCTGGGGCCGGCGCGTGCATTCGGTGTTCATCGGTGGCGGCACGCCGAGCCTGTTTTCGCCGGCGGCCATCGAGCAGTTGCTGGGCGACATCCGTGCGCTGCTGCCGCTCGAGCCGGGCTGCGAAATCACCCTCGAGGCCAACCCGGGCACCTTCGAGCGCGACCGCTTTCGCGGCTACCGCGCGGCCGGCGTCACGCGTTTGTCGGTGGGCGTGCAAAGCTTCGACGACGCCAAGCTCGCCGCTCTCGGGCGTGTTCACGATGCGGCGCAGGCGCGCGCTGCGCTGGCCGAGGCGAGCGAGGCGTTCGACACCTTCAACCTCGACCTGATGTACGCGCTGCCCGGGCAAACGCTGGCCGAGTTGCAGCGCGATCTGGCCACGGCGCTGTCGTTCTCACCGCCGCACCTGTCCATCTATCACCTGACGGTCGAGCCCAACACCTTGTTTGCCAAGCATCCGCCGTCCGGTGCACAGTCGCTGCCCGACGAAGACATCGCCTTCGACATGCTCGACCACCTCGCGCAGGCCACCGAAGCGGCGGGTTTGGCGCGCTACGAGGTGTCGGCGTTTGCGCGGCCCGGGCACGCCTGCGCGCACAACCTGAACTACTGGCAGTTTGGCGACTACCTGGGCATCGGGGCGGGTGCGCACAGCAAGCTCAGCTACCCCCACCGCGTGGTGCGCCAGGTGCGTTTTCGCGACCCGTCCCGCTACATGCAGCACGCGCTGGGTGGCCATGCCGTGGCGCAGCAGGAAGAGGTCTCGCGCAAGCAGTTGCCGTTCGAGTTCATGCTCAACGGACTGCGGCTGAAGGACGGCATCGAACTGGCGCGCTACACCGAGCGCACCGGGCTGCCGCTGAGCAGCATTCACCCGCCGATCGACGAGGCGGTGCGCCGGGGCTGGTTGCAACGCGATGGCGGCTGGATCCGGCCGACCGTGCGCGGCTACGACTTGCTCAACGACGTGGTCGAGCTGTTCTTGCCCGCCAGC
This sequence comes from Burkholderiales bacterium, assembly GCA_947451035.1. Classification (GTDB taxonomy): domain Bacteria; phylum Pseudomonadota; class Gammaproteobacteria; order Burkholderiales; family Burkholderiaceae_C; genus PBB1. The sequence goes on along the minus strand of CANFXR010000044.1, from coordinate 10,265 downwards.
GACTGAGCGATCGAACTCAGACCCGGCTGTGCGCCAGGGCGTTCGTGCTGCGCAGGCGCTCAATCAGTTTGGCGGCGATCTGCGTGAGTGGCAGCACCTCGTGCGCCGCACCCGCGGCAATCGCTTCGCGCGGCATGCCGAACACCACGCAGCTGGCTTCATCCTGCGCCAGGTTGTAGCTGCCGGCGTCGCGCATTTCCTTCATGGCCGACGCGCCATCGGCGCCCATGCCGGTGAGCATCAGGCCGAACGCGTTGGGGCCGACGACGCGCGCTGCCGACTTGAACAACACCTCGACCGACGGCTTGTGGCGGTTGACCGGCTCGCCATCGACCACACGGGCGATGTAGTTGGCGCCGCTGCGCTCGACGCTCAGGTGAAAGCCGCCCGGCGCGATGTAGGCGTGGCCGGGCAGGATGCGCTCGCCGTCGCGCGCTTCGGCCACGCTCATGCGGCACAGGCCATCGAGGCGCGCCGCATAGCTCTTGGTGAAACCCGGCGGCATGTGCTGCGTGATGAGCACGGCCGGACAGTCGGCCGGCAGGTTCATCAGCACCTCCTTGGTCGCTTCGGTGCCGCCGGTGCTCGCGCCGATGAAGATGATCTTTTCGGTGGACAGCCGGCCGATGGCGCTCGCCGGCGCGGCCGGGCGTGCGCCGTCTGCGCCTGCAGCGGCGGTGGCTGGGCTGGGCGGCGCCGCGCGGTGCATGCGCGCTTTCGACGCGATGCGCACCTTGTCGGTGATGTCTTGCGCGAGCAGCTTCAAGCCGTCGGCCACCCCGATCTTGGGCTTGGCCACGAAGTCGACGGCGCCGAGTTCGAGCGCGCGCATCGTGACGTCGGCGCCGCGCTCGGTCAGTGTCGAGACCATCACCACCGGCATCGGGCGCAGTCGCATCAGCTTGCCGAGGAAATCGATGCCGTCCATGCGCGGCATCTCGACGTCGAGCGTGATCACGTCCGGGTTCAGTTCACGGATCATCTCGCGGGCGATCAGCGGGTCGGCGGCGGCGCCCACGCACTCCATGTCGGGTTCGCGGTTGATGATTTCGGCCAGCAGGCTGCGCACCAGCGCCGAGTCGTCCACCACCACCACACGTGTCTTGGCCATGTTGCTTGTTCAGGTGATCGAGAAAATGTCGGGCATGGGCCCGGCTTAGAAGAGGTCCACCGATCCGCCGGCACGGCTCGACTTGAGAGCCCGTTCGGTGGCCATGCGGTCTTGTACCAGCAGCGCTTCGGTGTTGGTGGGCGCCAGCCGCTTGACCATCGCCTTGCCGCTGGCCGGCAGGAAGCACACCTTGCGCGGGTAGACGTCGAGCACGTCTTTCGACAGCACGGGGATGCGCTCGGTCTTCAGGTAGTCCAGCACGAAGGTGGTGTTGCGCTCGCCCACGTTCATCGTCGTCATGCCGCTGACCACCTGGCCGCCGCCGAACACCTTGGCCTCCATGCTGGAGCGGCTCGCGCCGCGCTTGAGCATTTCGTTGATCAGCAGCTCCATCGCATACGAGCCGTAGCGGCCCGAGTCGCCCACGCCATCGGGCAGCATGAAGTGGTTCATGCCGCCCACGCGGGCGTTGCGATCCCACAGGCACGCGGCGATGCACGAGCCCAGCGTCGTCATGATGAGCAGATCCTGGTTGTCAACGTAGTACTCGCCGGGCAGCACCTTGACCGCGTCACTCTTGAAGTGAGCGTCGTAGAAGAAAAACGAGGCCTGGCCGGGCTTGGGCACTTGCGCGCGCAACTTGGCCAGTCGCGAGCCCGGTGCCGCAGCGCCTTGCGAGATGGTCGTGATCGACTCGGCCAGAGGCACCGGTCGGGACAGGGCGCCCCAGGCGCTGCTGCTGGTGCTGGTGGCAGTCGTGAAAGCCATGTCTTGTCGCAGCCTTGGAGGGGTGTCGGGGTGTGCGGGTGGCGCCGTGCCGCGCGGCCTCAGACGCGCTCGTAGATCGTCTTGCCGCGCAGTCGAAACAGATGCCTCGCCTCGGTGAAGTTCTCCGAGTGGCCCACGTAGAGCAGCGAGCCCGGCTTCATGCACGCGTGCATCTTTTCGAGCACCTTGAGCTGCGTGGCGGCGTCGAAATAGATCATCACGTTGCGGCAGAACACGATGTCGAACGGCTCGCCGAGCGACCAGCGCGAGTCCATCAGGTTCACCGCCCGGAATTCGATCATGCGCGCCAGCTCGGGCTTGACGCGGATGTAGCCTTCTTGCGGCCCCTTGCCGCGCAGGAAGTGCTGGTGCAACCGCTGCGGCGTGAGTCCGCGGCAGTCTTGCGGATAGACCCCCATCTTGGCCTTGGCGAGCACCTGCGTGTCGATGTCGCTGGCGACCATCTTCACGCCGTGGTTGGAGCCGAGTGCCTCGGCCACGGTCATGGCGATCGAATAGGGTTCTTCGCCGGTCGACGCCGCACTGCACCAGATGCGCAGGCCTGACTTGGCGCGCGCGCGCAGGTCGTCCACCAGCGCCACGAAGTGATGATCCTCGCGGAAAAACGAGGTCAGGTTGGTCGTCAGGCAGTTGACGAACTCCTGCCATTCGCCACCGGCCGCCTCGCCCGGGGCGTGCTCCAGCCACTTCAGGTAGCTCGCAAACGAGCCGTGCCCGGTGTCACGCAAGCGGCGCGACAGGCGGCTGTAGACCATGGCCTGTTTGCCGTCGCCCAGGCTGATGCCGGCGCGCTGGTAGATCAGGCCGCGCACGCGGTCGAAGTCACCCCGGTCGAACGCCAGGTCGTGTTCCATCGTCGCAGCTGACGCGCTGACTCGGTTGGAAGAACTGCCACACATCACAGCAGACATCGTCAGTTTCTCCAGTCCACTCGAAAGGCCGCCAGGCGGGCGTCTGGCCAAGACCTCTCGGGGTTCATCCTTGTTATCGGTTTCCTGTCGCGCCTCTTGAGGCCAGACATCGCGCGATCGGCGGGCGAACTGAGCTGGTTTTTTGCGGCTGTTTGGTCCCCTCGGGGTGATCTGCGCCGCTAGACTTGAAGCGCCCGCAGTGCCTGCCAACTCCCAAACACATGTCATTCGTCGACCCCAGGGATGAGCTCCAGCTGCACGCGGCCTTGCAGTTGCTGCAGCAAGCCGGGCGAGAGTTGCCTGCGCACGCCGAGCCCGGCTCGGTGCCATGGCTGCAGTCGGTGGTGGACGCGCTGTGCGAGTTGTCGAGCCGCGACCCGCTGACCGGGCTGGCCAACCGGCGGCAGTTCGAGTCGACGCTCGCGCGCGAAGTCGACCGGGTGGCCCGCTCTGGCGAGCCCGCGCTGGTGCTGCTGGCCGACATCGACCTGTTCAAGCAGGTCAACGACACCCACGGGCATGCGGCAGGCGATCAGGTGATCAAGTCGGTCGCGGCCGCCTTGCTGCATTGCGTTCGTCCCATGGACACCGTGGCGCGATTCGGTGGTGAAGAGTTCGTGATCATCTTGCCCAACTGCGCGCCGGCATTCGGGCATGCGGTGGCTGAGCGCATCCGCGCCCACGTCGAGCAGCAGGTGGTTCGCGTGGCGCCTGGCGTCGACGTGCAGGCCACGGTCAGCATCGGCGGCGCTTTCGCGCCCCAGTGGGTGCGCTCATCGCCGTTGATCTGGGTCGAGCGGGCCGACCGCCAGCTCTACCGCGCCAAGAACGAAGGGCGCAACCGGGCCTGCCTCGAGCACGCGGCCGTCTACCAAGTCAGTGCCGAAGAAAAAAGCATGCTCTTCGGCAGCACCCAGATGCAGGATCTCGAATGACCGCCCCGAACGAACTCAGCGGCCGAGCCGGCGCACCCGCCACCTCGCGTCTCGCGCGCACGATGGCCGTGACCAGCGGCAAGGGCGGCGTGGGCAAGACCATGGTGTCGGCCAACCTCGCTGCGGCATTGACGCGCCGAGGTCAGCGCGTGCTGGTGCTCGATGCCGATCTGGGGCTGGCCAATCTCGACGTCGTGCTGAACCTGCATTCCAAGATCACCTTGCACGATGTGTTCGAAGGCAAGGCCGATCTCGAGTCGGCCCTCGTGCCGACCTCGGGCGGTTTTTCGGTGCTGCTGGCGGGCTCCGGTCTGGTCGAGTATTCGCGGCTGACCAACGATGTGCGCGAGCAACTGCTGGGCATCGTCGACAAGATGAAGCCGCGCTTCGATGTCATCCTGATCGACACCGGCGCGGGCATTTCCGATGTGGTGCTGTTTGCGGTGTCGCTGGCCGACGAGGTGCTGGTGGTGGCCACGCCCGAGCCCACCTCGCTCACCGACGCCTACGCCACCATCAAGGTGCTGGCCACGCAGCAAGGGCGCCGCCACATCAAGTTGATCGTCAACCAGGTCTCACGGCCCGGCGAAGGGCGCTCGATCCGTGGCCAGTTGCAGCAGGTGGTCGACCGCTTCGTGTCGCCCGCGCTGGGCTCAGACGGTGCGCTCAAACTCGAGCTGATCGTCGAACTGCCGACCGACCCGGCCGTGCGCGAGGCCGTGCTCAAGCGCCAGTTGATGGTCGAGGCTATACCGGGATGCGCCGCATCCAAGGCCATCGGAGCGCTGGCCGACAAGCTGCTGGCCTGATCGGCGCGGGCCGACGCGAATCAGCCGAGTCCGGGGGTTGTCAGGCTGGTTCTGATCGCACACGGCGTGGTGCGCGTCGCTCGCGGGCAGCGCCTGGCCTTGCCGCTTGTGGCTCGCTCGGGCGCAACAGCACCAGCACCGCGCCATGGCCGCCATCGGCTGCACGCGCCTGCGCAAACGCGATCACCTCGTCTTTTTGAACCAGCCAGGTCCTGACCTTGGACTTGAGCACCGGTTCGCGCCCGGGCGAGCCGTTGCCCTTGCCGTGAACCACGCGCACGCAGCGCAGTCCGTGGCGCACCGACTCGCGCAGGAACGCGCCGAGCTGCTCGCGCGCTTGATCGCGACGCGAGCCGTGCAGATCGAGCTGCGCCTGGATCGACCACACGCCGCGGCGCAGCTTGCGCACCACCTCGGGCCCGATGCCCTCGCGCCGGTAGGACAACGCGTCGTCGGTTTCGAGCAGCCATTCCACGTCGAATTCATCGGAGATCGCCTCGCGCAGCACCGAGGCCTCGTCGAGCTCGCGCTGCCGCGGCAGCGGCTCGGCTTGCGCTCGCTGCAGCGGCTCGCTGGCGCCGCGGCGCAGCGGCAGCACCGCGCCCACGGTGAGCGCAAACAGATCGCGCTCACGCTGCTCGCGCGCGGCGGCCGCGCGCACCTCGGCCGCCAGGCGTGCAGCAGCAGCGGCCCGCTCGGCCAGCGTCTTCTTGACGACCCGCAGATCGCTCAGGCTGCGCAGCGTCGTCACAGCAGCCCCCGTTCGGCGAACGACACCACGCCCGCACGCCCCACCACCAGGTGATCGAGCACGCGCACGTCGACCAGTTGCAGCGCGGCCTTGAGCGTTTGCGTCAGGTACTCGTCGGCGCGTGACGGCTCGGCCACGCCCGACGGATGGTTGTGCGCCAGGATCACCGCGCTGGCTTGCAGCTCGAGCGCGCGCTTGACCACCTCGCGCGGGTAGACGCTGGTCTGCGTGAGCGTGCCGCGAAACATTTCTTCCAGCTCCACCAGCTGGTGCTGCGCGTTCAGAAACAGCACGGCAAACACCTCGTGCCCCAGATGCGCCAGCTTCAGGCGCAAGAAGTCCTTGACCTGCTGTGGTGATGTCAGCACCGCGCGCTCGGCGAGTTCTTGCGCCAGCGAGCGGCGCGCCAGTTCCATCACCGCGGTGATCTCGGCGCGTTTGGCCGGGCCGAGACCCTTGACGCGCTTGAGATCGCTGGCGCTGGCGTGCAGCAAGCCGCCCAGGCCGCCGAAGGCGTCGAGCAGCTGCTGCGCGAGCTGCAGCACCGACAGCCCCGGCAGACCGGTGCGCAGCAGCAAGGCGACCAATTCGGCGTCGGCCAGTGCGCCCGGGCCCAGGGCCAGCAGCTTTTCGCGCGGCCTGGCAGCCGCCGGGATGTCCTTGAGCACCATGAGCCCCAGTCGTGCCGAGCACGCTCGTAAAATTGAGCCCAGTCTATCCAACCGGGCTTGCCCTTGAACTCAGTACTCGCCGGGTCTTTCCTCACGCTGCACTACCGCCTGGCCGGCCCAGACGGCGCCAACATCATCAACACCTTTGACGACAAGCCCGCCACGCTGTCCATCGGTGGCGGTCAGTTGGCCAGCGCGATGGAAGCGTGTCTGATGGGCCTTGAAGAAGGCACCCGCGTCACCTTCGAGCTGCCCGCCGGCGAGGCTTTCGGGCCGCGCAATCCCGAACTGATTCAGCGCGTGACGGGTCGTCTGCTTGGCGAGCTCGGCGCCCCCGAAGAGCCGTACCGCGAGGGCGAAGTGGTGCAGTTCCCCACCCCCGACGGTCAAGGCTCCTACGCCGGCGTGGTGCGCGAGGTGGCCGCCGACTGGGTGCTGTTTGACTTCAACCATCCGTTGGCCGGCGTGCCGGTCACCTTCGAAGTCCAACTCATAGGGGTGCTGTGATGACCGCCAATGTCCGTGTCCATGAGGTGCTGCTGGCCGAGCCGCGCGGCTTTTGCGCCGGCGTGGACCGTGCCATCGAGATCGTCGAGCGCGCGCTGACCAAGTTCGGCGCGCCGATCTACGTGCGCCACGAGATCGTGCACAACACCTACGTGGTCAACGACCTCAAGACCAAGGGCGCCATCTTCATCGAGGACCTGGCCGACGTGCCGCCCGGGGCCACGCTGGTCTTCAGCGCCCACGGCGTGTCCAAGGCGATCCGCACCGAGGCCACCGAGCGCGGCTTCAACGTGTTTGACGCCACTTGCCCGCTGGTCACCAAGGTCCACGTCGAGATGGCCAAGCTGCGCAAGGAAGGCTACGACTTCATCATGATCGGCCACAAGGGCCATCCCGAAGTCGAAGGCACCATCGGCCAGCTCACCGAAGGCATCCACCTCGTCGAGGGCGTGGCCGATGTCGAGCGCATGCAGGTGTCGAGCGACGCGCCGCTGGCCGTGGTGACGCAAACCACCTTGTCGGTGGACGACGCGGCCGAGATCCTGGCCGCCGTGAAGCGCCGATTCCCGAACGTGCGCGAGCCCAAGCAGCAAGACATCTGCTACGCCACCCAGAACCGCCAGGACGCCGTCAAGGTGATGGCACCCAACGTGGATGTGGTGGTGGTGGTGGGCAGCCCGAGCAGCTCCAACAGCAACCGCCTGCGCGAGGTGGCGCAGCGTCTGGGCACCGACGCCTACATGGTCGACTCGCCCGAGGACCTGCAGCCCGAATGGTTCGTCGGCAAGTCCCGCGTCGGTTTGACCGCCGGTGCTTCGGCCCCCGAAATCCTCGTCAAGCAGGTGATCGAGCGGCTGCGCGCGCTGGGCGCGGTGTCGGTGCGCAGCACGCCCGGGGTGCTCGAGACCGTTCACTTCCCGCTGCCCATGGGGCTGGGCGACAAGTCGATGAACCAGGCCGGCTGACCCGGCTGGCCAGCCACGGCCGCGCCATAGGGCGCTGCCTACAATTCCGCGTTCACCCCATCACCTCGGTCGACCCGCTTCGACCGCACCGCCATGCTCGACATCAGCCTGCTGCGCAAAGACCTCGCCAGCGTCATTGCCAGCCTCGAAAAGCGCAAGTCGCCGCAGCCGTTTCTGGACGTCGATCGCTTCCAGTCGCTCGAGACCGAGCGCAAGACGCTGCAAACGCGCACCGAGGAAATGCAGGCCCAGCGCAACAGCCTGTCCAAGCAGATCGGCGCACTCAAGGGCCGCGGCGAAGACACCACGACGCTGATGGCGCAAGTCGGTGGTCTGGGTGAGCAGCTCAAGGCCTCGGCCGAGCGGCTCGAAGCCATCCAGACCGAGTTGTCGCAGCTGTTGATGGCGCTGCCCAACATGCCGCACGCCAGCGTGCCGGTGGGCGCCGACGAGACCGCGAACGCCGAGGTGCGCCGCTGGGGCACGCTGCCGAGCTTTGATTTCACGCCGCGCGATCACGTCGATCTGGGCGCGCCGCTGGGCCTCGACTTCGATCTGGGCGCGACCTTGTCGGGCTCGCGCTTCAGCTTCCTGCGCGGGCCGGTGGCCAGGCTGCACCGCGCACTGGCTCAGTTCATGATCGACCTGCACACCGAGGAACACGGCTACACCGAGTGCTACACGCCGTACATCGTCAACCGCGAGGTGCTCGAAGGCACCGGCCAGCTGCCCAAGTTCAAGGAAGACATGTTCTGGGTCACGCGCGGCGGCGACGTCACCCAGCCCGAGCAGTACCTCATCTCCACCTCGGAAATCTCGCTGACCAACAGCGTGCGCGGCCAGGTGCTCGGCCTCGATCAGCTGCCCATCAAGCTCACCGCGCACAGCCCGTGCTTTCGCTCCGAAGCCGGCAGCGCCGGGCGCGACACGCGCGGGCTGATCCGCCAGCACCAGTTCGACAAGGTCGAGATGGTGCAGATCGTGCACCCCGATCACAGCGAAGCCGCTCTCGAAGAAATGGTGCGTCATGCCGAGACCGTGCTGCAGCGCCTGGGGCTGGCCTATCGCGTGCTGCTGCTGTGCAGCGGCGACATGGGGTTTGCGTCAAGCAAGACCTACGACCTCGAGGTCTGGGTGCCCGCGCAAAACACCTACCGCGAGATCAGCTCGTGCTCGAACTGCGACACCTTCCAGTCGCGCCGCATGCAGTCGCGCTACAAGACCGCGCAGGGCAAGAACGAGTTGCTGCACACGCTCAACGGCTCGGGTGTGGCGGTGGGGCGCGCCTTGGTGGCGGTGCTCGAGAACCATCAAAACGCCGATGGCTCGATCAACGTGCCGCCCGCGCTGCGGCCTTACATGGGCGGTCTCGAGGTGCTGAAACCGTGAACGCCAGAGCCTGCTGAGCATGACCCTGCGATAGAATTCGTGGTTCCGGTTTTGACCAACCGGCAGCATTCAAAGATGCTGGAGCGGTGGCAGAGTGGTCGAATGTACCTGACTCGAAATCAGGCGAACCGTAAGGTTCCGAGGGTTCGAATCCCTCCCGCTCCTCCACTAAGTCCTTGATTTTAAAGGACTTTTGTGTTTTTCTAGAGATTGAAAGGCTGCAAATTCTGCAGCCTTTTGTCTTTCTCTGTACGGTTGTTTCCGACTTTCGGCGCGACCTTGGCGGTATCCAGAATTCAGAGACTTTCCGGTCGGGAATTCTTTAAAGGACGTGCGGGGTTACGTTTCATTTAGGTACCGAGAGTTCGTGAGTCTCTCCCCCCTCCAGTCAGACAGAGCCCTTCCCAGTGAAGGGCTCTTTTTTTGTCCGAGCCCCGCACCGCGCGGGCCTGCGGGCGGTGGCGCAGTCTCTGCTCGAGCATCACAGGCCTCTTTTCTGGGCAGATGGTCCCCATTGCCGTGGTCATTCTCTGCCGCTGTTTGCGGCGGTACCGATAGCCCTGGAGGTACCGGCTCAGGAGTGACAAGGCCCGCATCAGCGGGCCTTCATCGATCAGTGATCGGCCCCCCAGCACTCAGCCACTCATGCCCAACAGCACCCGCTGAGCTTCCCACCCCTCGGGCAGCGGCGCCATGTCCATCAGCCGATCAGCCGTCAGGTCCAGCGGATGATCCCCGCGAACGATGCGCTGCACCAGATCGGGCGCCAGGAATGCCAAGTACATCACCCGCGTCACATACGAGCCCGAGATCTGCTCTTCGAGCGCGAGAGCCTGAACGCCATCACATCGCCCCGAGCTCAGACGATCGAACCAGTCGTGCGCCTTCGCGATCAAGCCCACCAGCTTCGCGTCTACACCGCGCGCTGCCGGCTGCTCACCCTGCGCACCCACGATCAATCGAACCGCCATGCCGCAGCGCTTCAGTTGCACCGGTACGCGGATCAAGGCGATCCCGTCATCCCCCGAATTCGCAGCGTCAGGAGTTGACCAAAGTGCTCCCACCTTCAGCGCGATCTCGATCGACGCCTTGAATACCGTCACCCTGCTCACCAGCAGCGCCAGCAACTCCAGCTTCTTCGAATTCGACGCAGTCGCTAGATCGTTCGCCAGCGCTGCGGCTGTGTGCAGCCGAGCCAGCGCCACATCTGCTTCGATCGGCCCCATCGCGTCCATGACTCTGGACCGATCCTTCAAGAACCCCGAGACCGCATCGATCACCGCGCTCTCCAGTTCTTGCGCCGGCAACCGCAGCCGCGCCGCACCGCCATCACTCGGTGTCTGGTCGATGTAGTACCGGTACCGCACCGATCCCTTCTTCGCGTGTGTGGGCGTCAGCCGGTTCCCCGACTCACCAAACACCAGCCC
>CANFXR010000043.1 GCA_947451035.1 Burkholderiales bacterium | reverse complement strand
GTCAGGCGGCTTTTTCTTCCAGCAGGTAGTTGGCGCCGTCGTACTGGCCGAGCACCTCGGTCAGGTAGGGCAGCACTTCGAGCAACTGGGCGTGCAGCGTGTACGGCGGGTTGAGGATGAACATGCCGCTGCCGGCCAGGCCGAAGCCTTGCGAATCAGGCTGCTGCACCGTCAGGCGCGCGTGCAGCCAGCCCTTGGGCGCCAGGCCTTCCAGCCGGCGCGGCAGCTGCGCGGCCTCGAGCTTGCTGACCTGCGGGTACCAGACCATGTAGACGCCTTCCGGAAAGCGCAGGATGGCTTCGCGCAGCGAGGTGATCACCTTCGGGTAGTCGCCGTGGCCCTCGTAGCTCGGGTCCATCAGCACCACCGCGCGGCGTGACGACGGCGGCACCTGACCCTTGAGGCCTTCGAAGCCGTCGGTGTCCTTCACCTCGGCACCGCGCACCCCGCCCAGATAGGCCTCGAGGATGCGGTGGTCGGTCGGGTGGCGCTCGAACAACCGAAGCTGATCTTGCGAGCGCAGCAGCATTTGGGCAAAGGCCGGCGAGCCGGGGTACTGCTCGAGCATGCCGTCGGGGTTGAACTGGCGCACCAGCCCCATGTAGTCGGCCACCGCTTCGGGCAGGTCATCGCGCGACCACAAGCGGGCCACGCCTTGCAGGTACTCACCCTTCTTTTGCGCGTACTGGCCTTCGAGCGAATAGCCGCCCGCACCGGCGTGCGTGTCGATCATCCGGTAGGACTTGTCCTTCTGGTTCATGTAGCGCAGCACCAGCAACAAGGTGATGTGCTTGAGGACGTCGGCGTGGTTGCCGGCGTGAAAGGCGTGGCGGTAAGCGAGCATGCGCGGTGTCCCTGTTCAATGGGGCACTTTAGCCGCGTCAGGCGGGCTTCATCTTTCACGGCGATGATTCGGCCCCTGACGGGCGCGCGCGCCCGCTTTGCCGGCCCTGCCGCCCACCTCTTTTCCAGATCGCCCATGAAAGCCGTTGCCTATCTCCAGAGCCTGCCCATCGATCACGCCGAGGCCCTGCTCGACGCCGATCTGCCCGAACGCGAGCCGACCGGCCACGACCTGCGCGTGCGCGTGGCGGCGGTCTCGGTCAACCCGGTCGACACCAAGATCCGCCGCGGCGTGCCGCCGGTCGCCGGCCAGCCCAAGGTGCTGGGCTGGGACGCGGTGGGCGTGGTCGATGCGGTGGGCGAGGCGGTCACGCTGTTCAAGCCCGGTGAGCGCGTCTGGTACGCCGGCGACATCACCCGAGCGGGCAGCAACGCCGAGTTTCAGTGCGTGGACGAGCGCATCGTCGGCCGCGCGCCGGCCACGCTGTCCGACGCCCAGGCCGCCGCGCTGCCGCTGACCGCCATCACCGCCTGGGAGCTTTTGTTCGAGCGCTTCGGCGTCACGCCGCAAACCCGCGGCACCTTGCTGATCACCGGCGCGGCCGGCGGCGTGGGCTCGATCCTGATCCAGCTGGCGCGCCAGCTCACCGCCCTGACGGTGGTGGCCACCGCCTCGCGAGCGGCCACGCAGGCCTGGGTCGCCGAGCTGGGTGCGCACCACGTGATCGACCACCGACAGCCGCTGGCCGCGCAGGTGCAGCGGCTGGTCGATGGCGGGCTGATCGCCCCGGTCACGCATGTGGCCAGCCTCACGCACACCGGGCAGCACTGGGATCAGCTCATCGAGTTGCTGGCGCCCCAGGGCAAGCTCGCGCTGATCGACGACCCGGCGTCGCCGCTCGATGTGCTTCAGCTCAAGCGCAAGAGCCTGTCGCTGCACTGGGAGCTGATGTTCACGCGCTCGCTGTTTCACACCGCCGACATGCAAGCGCAGCACGATTTGCTCAACCGGGTGGCCGATCTGGTCGATGCGCAGCGCCTGCGCAGCACCCTCGTCGAGCACTTCGGCACCATCAACGCGGCCCACCTCAAGCGCGCGCACGCGCAGATCGAAAGCGGCACCACGCGCGGCAAGATCGTGCTTGAAGGCTTCTGATCGAGCCGCATATCGCCATTCACGACTGAACTTTTCCCGAGCCCACACCATGACCACCTTGTTCGACCCCATCCACATCGGCCGCATCGCCGCCGCCAGCCGCATCGTCATGGCACCGCTCACGCGCAATCGCGCCGGTGCCGGCGGCGTGCCCCCCGAGATGGCGGCCACCTATTACGCGCAGCGCGCCAGCGCCGGGCTGATCGTGGCCGAGGCCACCCAGATCAGTGCCGAGGCCCAGGGCTACATCGCCACCTGTGGCATCCACACGCCCGAGCAGGTGGCCGGCTGGCGCCGGGTCACCGACGCGGTGCACGCGGCGGGCGGCAAGATCGCGCTGCAGCTGTGGCACGTGGGGCGCATCTCGCATGTGTCGCTGCTCGGCGGCAACGCGCCGGTGTCATCGACCGCGCGCACGGCTGCGGCCCAGACCTTCACCCTCGACGGCATGGTCGATGTGTCGGCGCCACGCGCGCTGCGCACCGACGAGATGCCGCGCCTGGTGGCCGACTTCCGCCACGCCGCGCGCAACGCGATCGCGGCGGGCTTCGATGGCATCGAGGTCCACGCCGCCAACGGCTACTTGCTCGACCAGTTCCTGCGCGACAGCATCAACGACCGCACCGATGCCTATGGCGGCTCGATTGCCAACCGCTGCCGCGTGGTCGTCGAGATCATGCAGGCGGTGGCCGACGAGATCGGCGCCGATCGCTGCGGCATCCGCCTGAGCCCGGTCACGCCGTTCAACGACGCCGGCCTCGACAGCGACACGCAGGGCCTGTTCAACCACCTGATGGGCCAGCTCGCGCCCATGAAGCTCGCCTTCGTGCACGTGATCGAGGGCTCGACCGGCGGGCCGCGCGACTTCGCACCCTTCGACTACGACGCGCTGCGTGCCATCTACAAGGGCTCACATCCGCAAGGCACCTGGATGCTCAACAACGGCTACGACCGCGCCATGGCCATCGAGTCGGTGGCCAGCGGCCGCGCCGACGCCATCGCCTTCGGCAAGCCGTTCATCAGCAACCCCGACCTGGTGCGCCGCCTGCGCGAGGACGCACCGCTCGCCGTGCCTGACGCCGCCACCATGTTCGGCGGCGACGCCAAGGGCTACATCGACTACCCGACGCTCGACGCTGCGGCGCCTTGATCGCCGGATCGCAGCCCTCAGCGATGCGCAGCCCGGCGCGAGCGGAAGAGTTCGGCAATGCCCACATGGCGCGGGCCGTGGATGAGCTCGAACGCTTCGCCGGCGGCGAGCGTGCCGGGCACGCGCACCGCCAGGTAAAAGCCGCACCAGCCGCTCGAGACCATCAGCTTGCTGGCCTGGTTGAAGCCCATCACCGCGTTGAACTTGAAGCACGGAAAGCGCGGCTCGCTCACCGCCAGCTCGCAGTTCGCAAAGCGCAGCACATCGCCCACGCAGACCTGGGCCTCGAGCAAGCCGCTCAGCGTGAGGTTCTCGCCCATGAAGCCGTGCGGCAGGGATGCGCCCCAGCCCATCGCGCCGGCTTGCGCGCGCACCGTTTGCCAAAACGCGTAGTGCTCCACCGGGTAGGCGTAGACCGCCTTGCTCAAGCCACCGTGCACCGACAGATCAGCCTGCTCGTCGCCAGCCAGGCCCAGCGCGTGCGCCTCGACGGGGCCGGCCACGCCGCGCTTGCCGATGCCGCTGAGCACCTCGCGCCCGTCGATGTCCATCGCCTGCGCGCTGCTGGTGTTGACGCTGATCACATGCATGGCGAGGCTGACCTGTTTGAATCCGGAGCGCCTGATTCTGAGGTGGCCGCATTCATGATCCAGACTCCCCACTTTCAAGCACGCAACCGCATCAAGCCCTCATGACCACCCACGTTCCTGTCCGCTACACCCGCACCGCCATGGCCTTGCACTGGCTTTTGGCGCTGGCCATCCTGGGCGCCTTCGCGCTGGGGCTTTACGTGGCCGACCTGACGCCGTCGCCGGAACGCGGCCAACTCATCACCTGGCACAAGTGGGCGGGCATCACCATCCTGGCCCTGTCGGGCCTGCGGCTGCTGTGGCGCTTGACGCACCGCCCGCCGGCTGATGCGCCCATGCCCGCCTGGCAGCTGCGTTCGGCGCAGGCCATGCATCTGGCGCTGTACGTTTTGTTCTTCGCGGTGCCGCTGGTCGGTTGGGCCTACAGCTCGGCGGCCGGCCACCCGATCGTGTGGTTCGGCGTGTTGCCGCTGCCGGATTTCGTGCCGGTCGACAAGGCGCTGGCGCATGACCTCAAGGAGCTGCACGAGGTGCTGGCCTGGGCCTTGGTGGTGATCGCCGCTGTGCACATCGTTGCGGCGCTCAAGCACCAGTTCATCGACCGCGACGGCCTGATCGACCGCATGAGGCCGGGCCGCGGCTGAGTCGACGTATTGAACCCGCGGCGGTCGGGTCGCAGCGACCGGCTCGAGGCATGTGTTTGTCGATCGTTCAGCCAGTCGTCGCCCGCGCACCCGCCCTTCTAGAATTTGAAGCCGAGTTCCCTGCCGGAGCCGCGCGGCGACAGCGGGCGCCCCACCCACCGTGACTTTGACGACACCTGCACCCACCATGGCTCACGACATCCTTCCCCAGCTTCTCCTCACCCAGCAAGAACTGGCCTTCATCACCGCCAAGTTCCCCGAGGCGATCGCCCAGCTGCGCGACAAGGGCACCCACCTGATCAACGACCCCGAAGATCCCGTGCAGGCCCCGCTCGACAGCTTCATGATCTTTTTCTTCATCGAGAAGATCCACACCACCGACCTCGAAGGCTTCGACATGCCCGACAACGCAGAGGTGTTCGCCGAGGCGTTTGCGCGGCTGGGGTGATCCGGCGGCGCACCAGGCCGCGAGTCGCACTCGGTGGCTGTGGTGTAGAAAATATTCGACATTAGGCCGGCCGAGGCTGACAATCGCGTCATGAACGCGCTGCTTGAATTGGGCTGTGCCGTGCGCGAGCGCCGGCAGGACATGGGCATGACCCAGGCCACGCTGGCACGGCTGAGCGGGCTTTCTCGTGCCACGGTCAATCAGCTTGAAAACGCCACGGCCAAGGAACTCGGCATCTCCCGTGCTCAGCGCGTGATGGGCGCTTTGGGCCTGTCGGTGGTGATCACCGGTGCGCGAGCTTCGGCGCGGTCTGCAACCCCGGCGCTGCTCAAGGCAGCCCGAGCCGCCAGCGTGAGTTACCGCGAGGTGATGGATGCGCAAACGCTGGCTGCGTCGCTCAGCGGGGGCGCCGTGCCGGCTCGGTTCATGCCGCATGTGCGCAGCTTGCTGGAGGAGGCGTCGGTGGCGCTGCTTGCCGAGGTGGTGGAAGACCTGCATGCGCGTCGCGGTACGCCGCGCGCTGATGTCTGGCGCCGCATGCGCCAACTGGCGCAAGAGTTCAAGGTCTCGCGCGAGGTCTGGTCATGAGCGCACCCGATCTGAGCCAGCCAGGGCCTTGGCAGCACCTGTTCGCGCACGCCATGCGACTGATGAGCCACCTGGAGTCGCAGGTGGACAACCCGGGCTGGACCTTTGGCGGCGGCACCGTGCTGATGCTGCGAATCGGCCACCGCCAAAGCCGGGACATCGATCTGTTCATTCCCGACCCGCAAATGCTGGGCTACCTCAGCCCGCGCCTGAGTGAGGTGGCGGAAGCCATCACCACCGACTACGAAGAAAACGCCGAATTCATCAAGCTCTACCTTCCACACGGAGAAATCGACGTCGTGGTGGGCGAGTCCCTGACGGCGGCACCCTTTGACCTGGTGAGCCATGGCGGCAGGGACATCCGAGTGGAAACCAGCGCCGAGATCCTGGCCAAGAAACTCTGGCATCGCGGCGACCGGGGCGCGGCCCGTGATCTGTTCGACTTGTGCGCCGTGGCTCAGCATGAGCCCGAGGCGCTGGCTCAAGCGGCCCCGTTTTTCAGCCGGCACGCCGCGCAGTTCATCCGCAGGCTGCAAGACAGGGCTGACATCGCACGCAGGGAATTCGCCGCCATCGACGCCATGGGCTTCAACCGGACGTTCGACGAGTGCCTCGGTCAAGCCCGCGACATCCTCGGGCCGTGCATCCGACCGCGGGGTTGATGGCGCCTCAGGCCGCCACCGTCTGCCGCACCGCGTGCTCCCAGCGCGCCATGCGCTCGGCGGCCTGATCGCGGGGCATTTGCGGATGGAACGTGCGTTCGGCTTGCCAGTGGGCGGCCAGGGCGGCGCGGCTGGCGTACAGGCCGCAGCTCAGGCCGGCCAGGTAGGCCGCACCGAGCGCGGTGGTTTCGATCACCTGCGGGCGCACCACCGGGATGCCCAGCAGATCGGCCTGGAACTGCATCAGCAGGTTGTTGACGCACGCGCCGCCGTCCACGCGCAACTCGGCCACGGGCTGGCCACCGGCGGCCAGCGCATCGCGGCTCATGGCTTGCAGCAGCGCCGCGCTTTGAAAGGCGATGCTCTCGAGCGCCGCGCGGGCGATGTGCGCCACGCTGCTGCCGCGTGACAGGCCGACGATGGCGCCGCGCGCATCGGGTTGCCAGTACGGCGCACCCAGACCGGTGAACGCCGGCACGAACATCACGCCGCCACTGTCGCTCACGCTGTCGGCGAGCGATTGAACGTCGCTGCTGCGCTCGATGGCGTGCAGCCCGTCGCGCAGCCACTGCACCACCGCGCCGCCAATGAACACGCTGCCTTCGAGCGCGAATTCGGGCGTGGCCGTGACCTGCGCCGCGCTGGTGGTGATCAGGCCGTTGGCGCTGGGCTCGAACTGCGTGCCGGTGTGCATCAGCAAGAAGCAGCCGGTGCCGTAGGTGTTCTTGGCCAGCCCCGGCGTGAAGCAGCCCTGGCCGAACAGCGCTGCCTGCTGGTCACCGGCGATGCCGCCGATGGCGATCGGCGCGCCCAACAGCTCGCTCGCCGTGTGGCCGTAGACATGGCTCGACGGGTGCACCGCGGGCAGCACCTCGGGTGGGATGTCGAGCGCGGCCAGCAGTTCGGGATCCCAGCGGTTGGTGTGCACGTCGAGCATCAGTGTGCGCGAGGCGTTGCTCACGTCGGTGGCATGCACCGCACCGCCGGTCAATTGCCACAGCAGCCAGCAGTCGACGGTGCCAAAAGCCAGCTCGCCACGCGCGGCGGCGGCGCGCGCACCGGCCACGTGGTCGAGGATCCACTTCAGCTTGGTGCCCGAGAAGTACGGGTCGAGCCGCAGCCCGGTGCGCTGGCGAAAGGTGGCCTCGAGCCCTGCCTCGCGCAAGGCGTCGCACGCGGGCGTGGTGCGCCGGTCCTGCCAGACGATGGCGTTGTGCAGCGGCACGCCGGTGCGCCGGTTCCACACCACCGTGGTCTCGCGCTGGTTGGTGATGCCTATCGAGGCGATGTCGCGCGCGGTCACACCGGCGCTGTCCAGCGCTTCGCGCGCGGTGGCCAGCTGGGTGGCCCACAGCTCGAGCGGATCGTGCTCGACCCAGCCGGGCTGCGGGTAGATCTGGGCGAATTCGCGCTGCGCCATCGCCACCACGCGGCCGTGGGCATCGAACACGATGCTGCGCGAGCTGGAGGTGCCCTGATCGAGCGCGAGGAGGTGGGTGGCTGACGTCATCTCGGGTGCCTCGGGCGGTGGCCGCACAGGCCTCGCGCGACGAGTGCGGCGCGCGGGGCATCATCGGCGCATTGTTGTCCCGCTGGCCGCCGCCGTTGCGGCGCCACGCCGCTGCCGAATCCACTTCGAGATTGCCTGCCGTGCCCGACCGCTACCAAGCTCCACTTGTCGATCCCCTGGCCGCCGCCGCGTCCGCAGCCGACGTGCCCGCCGAATGCGATGTGCTGGTGGTGGGCGGTGGCATCAACGGCGCGGGCATCGCGCGCGATCTGGCCGGGCGCGGCGTGCGCGTGGTGCTGTGCGAGCAGGACGATCTGGCCTCGCACACCTCGTCGGCGTCGACCAAGCTGATCCACGGCGGACTGCGCTACCTCGAGCATGGCGAGTTCGCGCTGGTGCGCAAGGCGCTGGCCGAGCGCGAGCGGCTGCTGCGCAGCGCGCCGCACATCCTGTGGCCGCTGCGCTTCGTGATGCCGCACGACCCCGCCAGCGCGGCATCGCGCCCGGCGTGGCTGATCCGCGTCGGGCTGTTCCTGTACGACCACCTGGCGCGGCGCGAGTGGCTGGCCGCTTCGCGCGGCATCGACTTGCACCGCCACCCGGCTGGCTTGGCGCTCAAGCCGGGCTTTCGCCAGGGCTTCGAATACGCCGATGGCTGGGCCGACGACGCGCGGCTGGTGGTGCTCGTGGCGGTGGACGCGGCCGAGCGCGGCGCCACCGTGCTCACGCGCTGGCGTTGCGTGGACGCGCAGCGCGGCGCCGATCGCTGGCAGGTGCAATTGCAAAGCGCGGCCGGCACGACGCGCCACCTGAGCGCACGCGCGCTGGTCAACGCCACCGGCCCGTGGGCGGCGCAGTTCCTGGGCGAGCAGGCGCATGCGCCCAAGGTCAGGGCGCTGCGGCGGGTCAAGGGCAGCCACATCGTGGTGCGCAGGCTGTTCGACCACGACTGCGCCTACCTGCTGCAAATGCCCGACAAGCGCGTGGTGTTCGCCATCCCCTACGAGCGCGACTTCACGCTGATCGGCACCACCGAGGTCGAGCACCACGGCGCACTCGGCGCGCTGCACATCGAGGCCGACGAGATCGTCTACCTGTGCGAGCAGGTCAGCCGCTACTTTCAAAAGCCGGTGGTGCCCACCGACGTGGTCTGGAGCTACGCCGGCGTGCGCCCGCTGCTCGACGACGGCTCGGGCGATGCGGCCTCGGTCACGCGCGACTACGCGCTCGAGCTTGATGTGGCCGGCGCGCCGGTGCTGTCGGTGTGGGGCGGCAAGCTCACCACGTTTCGCAAGCTGGCCGAAGAAGTGGCCGACCGGCTGGCCGCGCCGCTGCACCTCGAGCGCGGCGCGTGGACGGCGCAGGCCGTGCTGCCGGGCGGCGACTTCAGCGAGTTCATCGGCGCATCAGTGCAGCCTGATGCCGACTTCGCGCGCTTTGCCACTGAGTTGGCGCGGCGCCATCCCGACTTGCCGGCGGCGCTGGTGCAGCGCTGGGCGCGCGCCTATGGCTCACGCGCTGAGCGAGTGCTCGGGGCCGACGGCCTGGGCGCCGAGGTGGCGCCGGGGCTGTTTGAAGCCGAGCTGCGCTACCTGCACCGCTGCGAGTGGGCGCGCACGGCCGACGACGTGCTGTGGCGGCGCAGCAAGCTCGGCCTGCACTGCACGAGCGCCGAGCGCTCCGCGGTGGCGCGCTGGTGCGACGCTCAGTGGGGCGCGGTGGATGGCGCTGCGGCGCCAGGCACCGCCTGAGCGTTGCCCAGCGTCATCTCGCCGCCCAGCGCGTCGATCAGGTCGGGGATGAGTTGGGCCAGCTCGCCGGTGGCGATCGCGGCATTGCCATCGAAGGCGTCGTCGCGGCTGTCGGCGCGCTGGTTTTCGAACACCACGTCGAGGAAGTCGATCTTCTTGATCTGGCCGGTTTCCGACAGCACGAACGACACGCGGGCCTGCCAGGTGAGTGCCAGCCGCGTGGGCTGCTTGCCGCTGGCGATGTGCTGGCGCACCTCGTCGATGTCGAGCGGGTGGCGCGCGTAGCGCACCACCGATTTCATCTCGTCGGGCGACTTCAGTTCGCATTCGCGGTCGACCGTGAACGCCGCCGGCGGCTCGCCGGTGAGCAGCCATTGCGACATCGCCACCGGCGCCGATTCGGTCGTTTGCAGCATCGTGAGCGTGAGGCCGGGCAGCGACTTGATCAGCTGCGTGACCACCTCGCCGGCGCGCGTGGTGCTGCTCGCGTCGACCATCAGCAGCCGCGCGCGCTCGTCGATCCACACGCGCAGCGTGGCGCGCTTGGTGAAGGCCATGGGCAGCAGCTCGAGCGTGGCCTGCTCCTTGAGCTCCTTGGTTTCCTTCTTGCCGGGCTTGCGTCCGCTGCTGTGCTCGGCTTGCTGCACCAGCTCGTCGGTGCGCCGTTTGACCACCGCCGAGGGCAGCGCCTTGCGCTCGATCATCAGCGCCAGCAGCCACTGGCCGCCCACCGATTCGACCAGCGGCGCGTGCTCGGTGCCGCGCGGCGCGACCCAGCCGGCCGACTGCACCTGCGTGGCGCCGCACTCGGCAAAACGCGCGGCCGCGAGGCCGTCTTCGATCTGTTCCAGCGTGGTCGACCACTCGGGCCCCACGCGATACACCGTCAGGTTCTTGAACAAGCGAGGCTACTTTCGAGGTGAATGGGGGAGGCGGTACAGCTCGCGCGGGCTGTGCGGGAGGCGGGATTGTCCATGGCCGCAAGGCACTGCGGATGTCCTAGAGTCGATCCGTTTTTCGCGCGACCGGGCCGCGCCGCCAAGACCCCCATCAAACGCCCGCAAAACATCAGGAGACTTTCATGCACGAACAGTTCAAGCAGGCCGCCGACACGGTGCTCGCCAACACCGTGGGCTCGGCCGGCGGCGCGCCGGGCGTGGTCGCGATGGTGACCGACCGCCAGCGCAACATCTACGAGGGCGTGGCCGGCAAGCGCGAGCTCGGCGGCGACGCACCGATGACCACCGACTCGGTGATGGCGATCTTCTCGACCACCAAGGCGCTGACCGGCGTGACGCTGCTGCAGCTCGTCGAGGAAGGCCGCGTGCGCCTCACCGACCCGGTGAAGCAGTACGTGCCCGAGATCGCCGAGATCCAGGTGCTCGAGGGCTTCGATGCCGACGGCCAGCCGCGGCTGCGCGCCCCGAAGCGCGACATCACGCTCGACGACCTGATGCTGCACACGGCCGGCTTCAGCTACGAGTTCTTCAGCCACGACGACCTGAAGTTCCGCAACGCCACGGGCGTGCCGACGGTGGTGTCGAGCACCTTCGCTTCGGTGCGCACCGTGCTGCTGTTCGATCCGGGCGAGCGCTGGGGCTACGGCGTGAACCTCGACTGGGCCGGCAAGGTGGTCGAAGCCGTGCGCGGCAAGCGCCTCGGCGAGGTCATGCAAGAGCGGCTGCTCGCGCCGCTGGGCATGGTCGACACCGGCTTCACGATGACGCCGGCCATGCGCTCGCGCCGCGTGACCATCCACGACCGCGCCGCCGACGGCCAGCTCACGCCGCTGCCCGATCTGGTGCTGCCGCAGCCGCCCGAGATGGACATGGGCGGCCACGGGCTGTATTCCACCGTGGCCGACTACATGAAGTTCATCCGCATGGTGCTCAACGACGGCGCTGGCGAGCACGGCCGTGTGCTCCAGGCCGAGACGGTGGCGCAGATGTGCCGCAACGGGCTGGGTTCGCTCAAGTCGGGCGGCTGGACGACCGCGATCCCGTCGCTGGCTAACACCGGGGAATACTTCCCCGGGCTGCCCAAGTCGTGGGCCTACACCTTCCAGGTCAACGAGGAGACCACCCCGTCGGGCCGTCCGGCGGGCTCGCTGATGTGGGCGGGGCTGGCCAATTTGTTCTACTGGATCGACCGCCAAAACGGCATCGGCGGCTACTGGGGCTCGCAGATCCTGCCCTTCCACGATGTGTCGTCGTACCCGGGCTTCGTCGACTTCGAGACCGCCGCCTACCGGCATCTGGTGCGCTGAGCTGGCCGCCGCGCTGGCCGCCGGGCGATGTCAGCCGAGCAGCCAGCGCATCAGCGGCGGCACCAGCCACGGCAGCAGCACCGACGCCAGCACCACCTGCATGAGCAGCGCCAGCACCGCGTAGGCGCCGCAGTCGGGGTCGACCTGCAGCGCACGCGCCGAGCCCAGGCCGTGCGCCGCCGTGCCCATCGCAAAGCCGCGCACCGGCATGGCGGCCACGCCCAGCGCGTCGAACAGCGGCTTGGCGGTGAGCGCGCCGATCAGGCCGGTCAGCAAGGTGAACAGCGTGGTCAGGTTGGCGATGCCGCCGATCTGTTCCGAGATGCTGATGGCGGCTGCTGCGGTCACCGACTTGGGCGCCAGCGAGCGCAGCACCTCGGGCGGCAACCCGAGCGCCCAGCCGATGAGCACCGCGCTGAGCGCGCCCGCCAGGCCACCGGCCAGCGCCGAGGCGGTGATCGCCCAGGCGCGCTGGCGCAGCTCATGCAGCCGCTCCCACAGCGGCCAGGCCAGCGCCACCACCGCCGGCCCGAGCAGAAAGTGGAT
The DNA here is from genome assembly GCA_947451035.1 of Burkholderiales bacterium. Classification (GTDB taxonomy): domain Bacteria; phylum Pseudomonadota; class Gammaproteobacteria; order Burkholderiales; family Burkholderiaceae_C; genus PBB1. The sequence goes on along the minus strand of CANFXR010000043.1, from coordinate 11,571 downwards.
GGGCTGGGCGCCCGCGAAATACAGCGGGTACGGCGTGCCGCTGAGCAGGAAAGCGCCGGCCAGCGCGGCCACCGACCACAGCACCGGGTTGGCCATCGAAGCCCGGCCGCAGCGTTCGTAGACCCGATTGGCCAGCAGGTAGGCGACCACCGTGACCGGTACCGCGAACGCGGGGCTGCCCGCCAGCGCCGGCCAGTGTTCGACCCAGGACGCCACCGCCATGGCTCAGTCGCCTGCCCGTCGTGACGACGACAGCACCGAGGGCGCCGGGCGCACCAGCAAATGGCGCATCACCACCGCGGTGACCGCCATGCCGATCCAGGTCGACAGCGCCAGCACGATCAGGATGCGCCCACCGTACTGCGACAGCAGGCCCACGTGCAACATGATGCCCACGCTGACCGGGACGAAAAACAGCGACAGGTGCGCGAGCAGCAGGTTGGCCGCCGAGCCCACCGGCTCGCGCAGCGCCGGCCAGATCAGCGACAGCAAGAGCAGCAGCATGCCGATCACCGAGCCCGGCAGGCCGATCGGCGCGATGTGCGCCAGCCACACGCCCGCGTACTGGCAGGCCAGCAGCCAGATGAAACCCTGGGCGGCTCGGGCCCAGACCCGGGCGCGGGGGATCGCCACGGGCGCGCCCGTGGTCATTGCAACCCGGGGGTGTCCGACGCGCCGGCCGTGAACACCGTGAGCACGCCGGTGTAGCCGTACAGATGGCGGTGAGCGATCTCGCCGCTGGCGAAAAATCCCACCAGCGGCACGTCGCCCAGCGCGTGCCGCACCAGCGCGAGCTCGGCCGACGGCGCGCCGAAGTGCGGGCCGCCCCGGCCGGCACAGCTCACGTAGATGGCACCGGCGATCTGCCGCGCCGGGTGCGGCGCGCTGTCGATGCCGTCGCCGCGCAACTCGAGCGCGGTTTGCCGCGCCAGCGCCTCGGGCTCGAGCTCTTCGCGGATCTCGGTGCAAATGCGCACCAGATCGCGCCGCGCGGCTTCGGTGTTGCGCTGGCAAAACGCGAGCTGCATGCCGGGCTCGACCAGTTCGGTCACTGCCACGCCACGCCGGTTGGGGTCGACGCCGACCACGTTGCGCACCCGCGTTTCGCTGCCGAAGCTGCCGCCGCGCTCGGGCGCATCGCCTGCATCGCTCAGACCCACCAGAACGCCGCGCAGCCGCAGCAGGGCTTCGCGCGGCTCGAGCGCATCGGCCGACATGTCGCGCAGCAGGCAGTCGAGTGCGCTCTCGCCATCGAGCGTGAGCACCAGGTTGCGTTCGGTGTCGGTGATGCGACGCACCGGGCCCACCGGCTGGCAGCCCTGCGTGACGCGCGAAATCATCGGCACGCTGTCATCGAACGCCACGCCCGACAGCCCGCCTTGCAGCACGCCATTGGCGATGTGCAGGCTGCGGTTGCGCGCCGAGGCCAGCCCGCCAAACAGGTACAGCGGGCCCGAGCGGGTCTGGCTGGCCAGCTCACCGATCAGCTCTGCCGCGCCGTGGGCCGACGGGTCGGCGTGCACCTGCGCGGCCACCGCGGCGAACAAGGGCGGTGCCGACAGCGGTTGCACGCCCGAGAACACCCGGAAGTGCGCGCGGGGGATGTCGCCGAGCATCAGCGACAGCGCCGGCTCGTCGAAGTACTCGACGCCATTGGCGGCAATGCCCACGCCCACCGAGCCCACCCAGGCCACGCCGGGCCACTGCGCGCGCAACTCGTCGAGCAGGCGTTCGGCGTGCGCGGCGTAGTGGTCGCTCAGGTAGACCCAGCCCAGCGTGGGCGTGTCGACGTGGTCATCGCGCCCGAGCTGGGCTTGCAGTTGCGCGGTCACCAGCGCCAGCGCCAAGCGCCAGTCCGGGTGCGTGGCGTGCGCGTTGAGGAACAACTTCATGGCGGATCAGCGGCCGGGTGGCTTGCGTGGGGCCGCCGCCTTGGCGCTGCGAGCGGCCGGCTTCTTGCGCGCTGCCGCCGTTTGGGTGGCGGGCGCTGCCTTGCCTTTGGCGGCCGCCGCGCCGCTGGTCTGCGCCGCGGCGCGCGCGGTGGTGGGTGCGGCGGGAATGTCCTTGACGGCGCTGGCGGCGAGCTCGCCGAACTGCTGGGTGAGCGCGTTCCACCACTGCATCGGGTCGACCGCGGCGGGGGGCTCTTGGGCCGGCGCTGCGGCAGCAGGGGCTGGTGCAGGGGCCGGCGCGGCCTCGGCCGGTGGCGCCGCCGCTTCAGGCGCGCGCGGCGTGAGCGCATCGCGCAGATCGCCCATCTGCACGTTCATCGTGCGCAGCGTCGACAGCGTCATCTTTTGCACCTCGAGCGCCTGGATGGTGGCGCCGAGCATGCGGGCGTTCTGTTCCAGCCAGAACTGCACCGTGCGCAGCTCCTGGATGCGTTTGTCGAGCTCTTGCGGGTCGAGCGTGGGTGCGACCCACTGGCCGATCCCCGGCATCGCGGCCCCGGCGTTTTGCACCAGACCCTGAAGAAAGTCGAAGCCAGGCGCGAAGGGCTGGAAGGCAGAGGTATGGGCCATGGAAAGTCTCCTGCGAGATGAAGCCGTTTGATTGTGCCCCTGCGGTTTGCGGGGCCGGTCGCATAATGAATTCAAGCTGGGAGCCAGCCCTCGCCGAGGGTCTGCCGGCACCTCACATGCCCCATTCATCGCCCCCTGATTCACCGCGTGGCCGTCCGCCAGCGGGCGTGCTGCTGCTGCTGTGTGCCGTGGCGCTGACCTTGCACGGCTGTCTGCTCGACGGCATGCCGCTCGACGTACCGGAGTTGCCCCTGGCCCGCACGCCGACCGCCACCAGCGTGCAGGTGCGCTCGGTGCCGGCGGCAGGCGACACAGTGGAGCCGGTATCGGCGTACCGCGCGGCCGAGGCGTCTGTGCCCTTGGTGTTGGCGGCGCAACGTGAGCCGCAGCGGATCGCTCGGCCTGCAGCGACCGTCGAGTCGAGCGCGCAGCCAGTGGCCGGCGGGCGCTTTGCCTTCGACGCGTCGAGCGTGGCGCCTCTGGTGGTCGCCGGTGTCGAGGGCGAAAAGGCGCGGCCGCCAACCGAGGGCGCACCGGCGGCCGTGGCAGCAGATCTCACGGTGCCGGCCACAACGCCCGCCGAGCCTGCCCCGCCCGTCTTGCGCCAGGTCGAGCGCACCGTGCCGGTTTACCGCACCCGCATGCCGCCGGCCACGGTGCTGGCCTACGAGATTCACCGGGGCATGTTCAGCGGCTCGGGCGAGTTGAGCTGGCGACCTGCACCGGGTCGCTACGAGATGCGCTTGCAGCTGGGCGTGGCCGGCTTCAACGTGCTGACGCAGACCAGCCAGGGCGGCTTCGATGCGGCCGGACTGTCGCCGCTGCGCTTCACCGACCAGCGCGGCCATCGCCCGGCGCGTGCGGCCAATTTCCAGCGCGACGCGCACAAGATCACCTACTCGAGCACGCACGACGAATACGCGCTGCCCGAGGGTTCGCAAGACCGCTTGAGCTGGATGATCCAGTTGCCCGCGGTGCTGGCCGCCGAGCCCAAGCGCGCATTGCCCGGGGGCGAGGTGCTGATGGTGGTGTCGGGCGCGCGCGCCGATGTGGCTGTGTGGACGTTTGCCTTCGTGGCCGCCGAAACCATCGAGACCGCCAGCGGACCGGTGCGCACGCTGCGCTTCACGCGCACCCCGCAAGGCCCGAAGGACCTGCTCGCTGACGTCTGGCTGGACCCGGCCCGCCACCACCTGCCGGTGCGCGTGCAGCTGTCGCAGGGTGAAGACGGCGATGTGCTCGAGATGCTGCTGCGCGAGCAGCACAACCCCGCAGCGCCTTGAAACACGCGATACCAGACGCATCTTCAGCCCATGCGGGAATGTTTCCCGCGTGATGTCCCGCGACCCCGCCGGGGGCCGATACCAGGAGTGATTGGATGCACATGCTCTACAACTCGGACAGTTACGTGGTGGTGCAGTTCGAAGCGCCGGCCGATCAGCATCCTGCGGAGTTGTCCGAGGCGGCGCGCCACGGCGGCTACGAACTCGTCGACAAGCTTGCCCGCCGCGAGATCTTCATTCAGGGGTCGATGGCCGAGCGTTTCAAGGAAGGCGTCGAAGCGCTGATCGAAACGCGGCCTGCCGGCCCTTCCGAAGAAGAGATGGATGCCTACATCGAACGCTACGCCGCCCTGATGCAGCAGCCGGTCGTCTTGCACTGACGCTCGCGATGCCGTACCGTCCGCCCGCCTCAACTTTCGATGCCGCCCGCCGATAGAACCCGCATGTCCGCCGATTCGACGACGCCCCATCCTGCTGCCCGTGGCCCGCTGTGCCTCAGGTGGAGGTGCGTGCGGTGACGCCGATGGTGCTGGCCGATGGGCTGCTGGTGTTTGCGGCGGCCTATGTGTCGCTGGATCTGGCCAAGCGTCTCGAGGTGCGACTCACAGGCGAGACCTTGGGCTGGCTGCTGGGTTCGGCGCTGGCGCTGGCCACCGGGCTGTGGGGCGCCCAGGTCCTGGGCCTGTCCCACCGCGGCCTGCCCTATGAACTGGCTTACCACCCCGCGCTGACCTTGGCCGGGTGGCTGGCTGCCGTCGTCTTCATGGTTCTGGGTCTGGCTCTGGCGGGCCGGCCGGGCCGACCGATCGACACGTTGATGGGCGCGGCCGTCGTGGCGGCGGGCGTGGTGCTCACCGAGCTGGGTTTTGTGCTGGCGCTGCGCCCCACACCGGGCATCGTCTGGGCATGGTGGGGCCCGGGGCTGGCGCTGCCGATGGCCTGGGTGGGCAGCTCACTGGCGCTGTGGCTGTTCGGCGGCGTCAAACGTCGAGCCCGACCATCCTGGCAGGCGTTGTCGGCGTTGGTGCTGGCCCTTTCGATCGTGCTTCCACAGGTGCTCATCCTGAGCTCGGCAGGACTCGAACACCAGACGGGCATGCCGCTGGACGGCCGGGTTGCCGCGGGCACCATGGAGGCGCTGGCCGGCGTGGGCTGCGTGCTGCTGCTGGTGATGCTGTGGGTGGTGTCCTACATGGACCGCCGCATGAAGGCCTCGCTGCAAAGCGCGCGCGCCGAGATGCAGTCGCAGTCGCTGCGCGACCCGCTCACCGAGCTGCCCAACCGGCAGATCTTCGAGGGGATGCTGGCGCAGGCCTTCCAGCGTGCCGATGCCACTCAGGCCAAGCTGGGGCTGCTGCTGATCAACCTTGACGGGTTCAAGGACATCAACGAAACGCTGGGGCATCGCATTGGCGACCGCTTGCTGCGCGAGGTCGCTGCGCGCCTGCGCAGCCTGGCGCAGCCGCACATGGTGGCGCGCCAGGGCGCCGATGAATTCCTGCTGCTGATCCCGAATGACGCCAACGCCAAGGTCGCTGCCGATCTGGCCTCGAACATCCTGGTGTCGCTGGGCAAGCCTTGCCTGCTCGATGGGCGCGAGGCGTCGGTGACCTGCTCGATCGGTATTGCGCTGTATCCCGACGATGGCGGTGCGTCTGCCCTGATCGCCCATGCCGATGCTGCGATGCGATTCGCCAAATCGTCCGGCGGCGCGGCGTACTGCTTTTTCGAGACCCGCATGGTGGATGGTTTTCGCGACCAGGCTGAAGTGCTGCGCGATTTGCGCCGCGCGCTGGCCCAGGGCGAGCTCGAGCTTTTCTACCAGCCGAAGATCCATGCGCCCACCGGTGAGATCACCGGCGCCGAGGCACTGATGCGTTGGCAGCACCCGCGCCGCGGGATGATCAGCCCGGTCGAGTTCATTCCGCTGGCCGAGCGCTTCGGCCTGATCTGCCAGCTGGGCAACTGGCTGATCGACGAGGTCTGCCGGCAGATCCATGCCTGGCGCGACACCGGACTGCGCATGCGCGTGGCGATCAATTTGTCGGTGCACCAGTTGCGCCAGCCCGATCTGGTCGAGCGCATCGCCAAGGCCTTGCATGCCAATGACGTCAACCCCAGCCTGATGACCTGCGAGATCACCGAGACGGTGGCCATGGAAGACACCGAGACGACGATCCGCGTGTTTCACCAGCTCGCCAAGCTGGGCGTGAGCATCTCGATCGACGACTTCGGCACCGGCCACTCGAGCCTGTCGTACCTGCGCAAGCTGCCCGCCAGCGAGCTGAAGATCGACCGCAGTTTCGTGCTTGACCTCGAGACCAGCGAAGACGCACGCAAGGTGGCCTCGGCCGTCATCAACCTGGCCAAGTCGCTGGACCTGAAGGTGGTCGCCGAAGGCGTCGAGACCGAAGGGCAGAACCGCATCCTGCGTGAGTTCGGCTGCGATCAGTTGCAGGGCTACTTGTTCGCCAAGCCGATGTCGGCCAAGGCGCTGGCGCTGTGGGCGATGGACGATGTGGGGCCGCGCACGATGAATTTCCGCGACTCGCTGTTCAAGGCCACCCGACCCGCCGAGACGTGACTTGACCCCGGGCGCACGCCGGGCTGCGGCCGGTTCCTAGAATCGACCCATGAACATCCGGCCCTACACCCGCGGCGCGCGCCTGCCCGAGCTGCTTCGTCAGCGCATCGTCATCCTGGACGGCGCCATGGGCACCATGATCCAGCGCTACAAGCTCGGCGAGGCCGACTACCGTGGCGAGCGCTTCAAGGACCATCCCAAGGACCTCAAGGGCAACAACGAGCTGCTGCAGTTCACCCGCCCCGACGTGATCCGCGAGATCCACGAGCAGTACCTCGCTGCCGGCGCCGACATCATCGAGACCAACACCTTCGGCGCGACCAGCGTGGCCCAGGACGACTACGGCCTGGCCTCGGTGGCACGCGAGATGAACGTGGTCGGTGCACGCCTGGCGCGCGAGGCCTGCGATCGTTTCAGCAGCGCCGACAAGCCGCGCTTTGCCGCCGGCGCGCTGGGCCCCACGCCGCGCACCGCGAGCATCAGCCCCGACGTCAACGATCCGGCGGCGCGCAACGTCAGCTTTGACGAACTGAAGGCCGCCTACCTCGAGCAGGCTGCCGGGCTGCTCGAAGGCGGCTGCGACTTGTTTCTGGTGGAGACCATCTTCGACACGCTCAACGCCAAGGCGGCCATCTTTGCGCTGGACGAGTTGATGGAGTCGACCGGCGAGCGGCTGCCGGTGATCATCTCGGGCACCGTGACCGACGCCTCGGGGCGCATCCTGTCGGGTCAGACGGTGACGGCTTTCTGGCACAGCGTGCGCCATGCACGGCCGCTGGCCGTGGGGCTGAACTGCGCGTTGGGGGCGACCTTGATGCGGCCGTACATCGAAGAACTGGCCAAGGTGGCCGGGGACACCTTCATCAGTTGCTACCCCAACGCCGGCTTGCCCAATCCGATGAGCGACACCGGCTTCGACGAGACGCCCGACATCACCGGCAGCCTGGTGGAAGAGTTTGCCCGCAGCGGGTTCCTCAATATCGCGGGCGGCTGCTGCGGCACCACGCCGGCGCACATCGAGCAGATCGCCAAACGGGTCGGCGCCTGGCGGCCGCGCAGCCTGCACGACCGGCCGTTCAGCGCCCTGCTGGACTCGTCAGCTGCCTGATCAGGACAACGCAAGCAGATCAGCGATGCTCAGCCGCACGTTCACTTCGTGCGGTGCGGCCGTGCCGGCGACGGCGTAGCCCTTTTGGCGCGTGTCACGCACCATGGGCTTGGACAGCGGCATGCCCTGGCCGCCGACGACGCTGGCCACCAAAGGTGCATTGGCGCTCACACCCCGCTTGAGCACGATGGCGATTTCGCCGGTGGCGAGCTTCACGAAACAGCCCGGCGGGTAGATGCCGGTGGCCTTGATGATGGCCGTGCCGGCCTCGTCGGTCTGCTGGTTCTCGTCGAGGTAGGCCGCTTTGGCCGCGGCCGTGGCCGTCATCGCGTGGCGTGACTTGCGCGGACTGAGCCGTGCAGCGAACACGTCGGCGCGCCGGATCAGGCGGGCGAGCTGCGCCGCGGTCCCCATGGTGGCCAGCGGTCCCGGGGGGCTGAGGTGATGGAGTTCCACGGCCTTCAACCAGAGCTCGTCCGTCACGCCCAGATCGCCCAGTGCAATCGCGCCTTGCTTGGCGTGCTTGTCGATCTGTTCGCGCTGGTACGGCGATGTGGCCGATTCCTGCATGGCCAGTTGATCCTGCAAGGTGGTCATCGCCAGGTTCATCGTGATGGCAGCCCGGCGCAAAGGCACGCGCCATGCGAGCGGCCAGGCCTGGAACTGACGCGCGGCCAGTTCGACGATCACGGCCACCAGCAGCGAGTGGCGTGCGCTGTACTTTTGAGTTTCGGTCGAGGCGCTGTAAATCAGCGACAGCAAAGCCGCATCGACGCCGCCAGCCAGCAGCAACAGCAAGTCCTCGTCGATGTTGTCGATGCGCTCGAGAAAGTCGTTCTTTGAGGGCTCGCGCAGCGCCGTGGCCATCTTCACGGCCAGTCCGTCCCACGTGGGCAGCGGCTCGGTGCGGCGGGCACGCGACTGCGTGGTCATTTGCCGCTCCACCGCGTCTGCATCGACCTCGTCCTCGGCCTTGGCGATGCGACCGAGTCGGGCGTTGTCGCGCACCATCGAATCCATCTTTCCAGCCACCGCCTTCTTGAAGGCGTCGGCGTCGGTGAGGTCGATGTAGACCCCGCGTTCGATCAGCTGCTGGCGCCGTTCTTCCGTGCCGATGGTGCCGCCACGTGCGACCAGCACCATGCCCGCGGCATCGCGCAAGGCGAAAGGGACCGGCTGGTTGATGCGCACCGACTCGATGGAAATGGAAACGACGGCCATTGATCTGGATGAATTTCGGGTCTGTGGGGTGAGCGGCGAGGATAGCTGCGATTGGATATCGGCCAGGCATGGACAAACATGACTGCGGATTGACGCGTTGCACAATCTGCGCCCATGAAAGACGCCCCTCTTGCCGAACCGCCCATCGGGCCCATGAAACTGTCCGGGCTGGAGCCCGTGCTCATCGGCGAGGGTTCGCTGTTCGTCAACATCGGCGAGCGCACCAACGTCACCGGCTCGAAGGCTTTTGCCCGGATGATCCTGAACAACGAGTTCGAGCAGGCGCTGGCCGTGGCACGCCAGCAGGTCGAAAACGGCGCGCAGATCATCGACATCAACATGGACGAGGCGATGCTCGACAGCCAGGCGGCGATGGTTCGCTTCTTGAACCTGATCGCCAGCGAGCCCGAGATCGCCCGCGTTCCGATCATGATCGACAGCTCGAAGTGGAGCGTGATCGAAGCCGGCCTGAAATGCATTCAGGGCAAGGGCATCGTCAACTCGATCTCGCTGAAAGAAGGCGTCGACATCTTCAAGCACCAGGCCACGCTGGTGCGGCGCTACGGCGCGGCCGCCGTGGTGATGGCCTTTGACGAAAAAGGCCAGGCCGACACCTGCCAGCGCAAGATCGACATCTGCCAGCGCGCCTACCGCATCCTCGTCGACGAGGTGGGATTCCCGCCCGAAGACATCATCTTCGACCCCAACATCTTTGCCATTGGCACGGGCATCGAGGAGCACGACAACTACGCGGTCGACTTCATCAACGCCACGCGCTGGATCAAGCACAACCTGCCCGGCGCCAAGGTCAGCGGCGGCGTGAGCAACGTGAGCTTCAGCTTCCGCGGCAACGAGCCCGTGCGCGAAGCGATCCACACCGTCTTCCTGTATCACGCCATCCAGGCGGGCATGGACATGGGCATCGTCAACGCCGGCATGGTCGGCGTGTACGACGACCTCGAGCCGGTGCTGCGCGAGCGTGTCGAAGACGTGGTGCTCAACCGCCGCCCCGATGCCGGCGAGCGGCTGATCGAGGTGGCCGAATCGGCCAAGGGCGCGGCCAAGGACGACTCCGCCCGCCTGGCCTGGCGCGGCACGCCCGAGCAGCCGCGCACGGTCGACGAGCGGCTCGTCCACGCGCTGGTGCACGGCATCAACGACTTCATCGCCATCGACACCGAAGAGGTCTACCAGCGCATCAAGGCCACGGGCGGCCGCCCGCTGCACGTGATCGAAGGCCCGTTGATGGATGGCATGAACGTGGTCGGCGACCTGTTCGGCCAGGGCAAGATGTTCTTGCCGCAGGTCGTCAAGAGCGCGCGCGTGATGAAGCAGGCGGTCGCGCACCTGCTGCCCTACATCGAGGCCGAAAAGGAGGCGCTGATCGAATCCGGCGGCGAGGTGCGTGCCAAAGGCAAGATCGTCATCGCGACCGTGAAGGGCGACGTGCACGACATCGGCAAGAACATCGTGACCGTGGTGCTTCAGTGCAACAACTTCGAGGTCGTCAACATGGGCGTGATGGTCCCGTGCCACGACATCCTGGCGCGCGCCAAGGCCGAAGGCGCCGACATCATCGGGCTGTCCGGCCTGATCACGCCCAGCCTCGAGGAAATGCAGCACGTGGCGGCCGAAATGCAGCGTGACGAGTACTTCCGCACCCGCCGCACGCCGTTGCTCATCGGCGGAGCCACCTGCTCGCGCGTCCACACCGCGGTCAAGATCTCGCCGCACTACGAAGGCCCCGTGGTCTACGTGCCCGACGCCAGCCGCAGCGTGAGCGTGTGCAGCGATCTGCTCAGCGATGAACGGGCCGCGGCCTACATCGCCGAGCTCAAGTCCGATTACGACAAGGTCCGCGAGCAGCACGCCAACAAGAAGGCCACACCCCTGGTCACGCTGGCTGCCGCGCGCGCCAACAAGACGCCCATCGATTGGGCTGGCTATGCCGCCCCGCAGCCCAAGTTCATCGGCCGCCGTGTATTTCGCAACCAGGATCTGGCCGAACTGGCCGCGTGCATCGACTGGGCGCCGTTCTTTCAGACCTGGGATCTGGCCGGCGCCTACCCGGCGATCCTCACCGACGACATCGTGGGCGAGTCGGCGCGGCGCGTGCTGAGCGACGGCCAGCGCATGCTCAAGCGGCTGATTGACGGCCGCTGGCTCACCGCCAACGGCGTGATCGGGATGTACCCGGCCAACAGCGTGGGTGACGACGACATCGAGATCTACGCCGACGAGTCACGCACCGAGGTTCTGATGACCTGGCGTGGCCTGCGCATGCAAACCGTGCGCCCGGTGGTCGATGGCGTGATGCGCCCGAACCGCTGCCTGGCCGACTACATCGCGCCCAAGGGGTCGGGCGTGGCCGACCACATCGGCCTGTTCGCGGTGACCGCCGGCATCGGCACCGAGAAGAAGGAAAAGCAGTTCCTCGACGACCACGACGACTACAGCGCGATCATGCTCAAGTCGCTGGCCGACCGGCTGGCCGAGGCCTTCGCCGAGCGCATGCACCAGCGCGTGCGCACTGATTTCTGGGGCTATGCCGCCGACGAGAACCTGAGCAGCGCTGAACTGATCGCCGAAAAGTACCGCGGCATCCGCCCGGCGCCCGGCTATCCGGCGTGTCCCGACCACACCGTCAAGGCCGCCATGTTCGAGACCCTGAACGGCGCCGACATCGGCATGGGCCTGACCGAAAGCTGGGCCATGACGCCGGCGGCCAGCGTGAGCGGCTTCTACATCGCCCACCCCGAGGCCAGCTACTTCAACGTCGGCAAGATCGGCGACGACCAGTTGGCCGACTGGGCGCGGCGCAACGCGCTGTCGCGCGCCGAGGCGCAGCGGGCC
>CANFXR010000042.1 GCA_947451035.1 Burkholderiales bacterium | reverse complement strand
GAAAGGCTCAGCGCAGAGGCATGCGGGGGGCGGGATGCGCCCGAATCTCGTGCACCGAAAGGGCACCGGGCGCGATGCCTACGCCACAAATCAAAAAGGGTCAGTCCCTTGTGAGAACTGACCCCTTGATTCACTGGTGCGGCTGGCAGGAATCGAACCCACGACCCCTTGGTTCGTAGCCAAGTACTCTATCCAGCTGAGCTACAGCCGCAGCGAGGAGCGAATATACACCGGCAAAACGCGATTCAGCCAAGCATCGCAGCCTTCCGATAGCTTTCTTCAACGCGTTCGCTGTTGTGCTCTGTCTTCGCGAGTTGAGCGAGCGTGAGCCAGGCCATGCGGCGCGTCGCGACGGGCAGGTCGGGGTGGTTGGCTGCGGTCTCCAGCGGCTCGCGGGCCTTGCCCCAGAGCTGGCGCTCGGCCAGCGCGGCGCCCACCGCATGGGCGACCGAAGCGTCGCGGGGAAAGGCCAGGCGGGCTGACTCCAGGCGCGGCAGCCAGTCGACGCCGATACCGGCCACGGCGCACACCAGCGCGTGCGACAGCGCCTGCCGCTCGTCGTCCGCGCAGGCTTCGATGCGCGCCCAAGCCGGGCGCAGCCAGTTGCGTGCGTCTTCCGCTGAACCGAGGCGTGCAGCGCGCACGGCAGCTCGCGACACCACGAAGGCATCACGCCGGTCGGCAGGGTCGAGCGACGCCCAGGTGCGGCGCAACTGGTCGATGTCGTGCGCGGTGTCCAGGCACTCCATGGCCAGCGAGCGCAAAAGGCCGAGCCCTGCATCCTTGGACAGGCCCTGGTGCTTGATCAGCAACCGTGCGGTCTTCAGCCCTTCGTGGGGTTGCTTCGCCAGGCGCGATGCCTGCAGCCGAAGGCGCAGTGCCTGGGTGCGCCGCGCCACGCCGGCGGGCAGGTCGCCCAGCAGCTGGAGGCTGCGCGTCGCGTCGCGGTCGTCAATGGCCCATTCGGCGGCCAGCAGCCGCGCGCCTTCTTCGGTCGCACGCGTCGCCGAGTTGCCCTGGGCGCGCTGGAAGACACGGGCCAGCAACTCGTCGCGGGTGGCACGGTCTTGCAGACGGTGGGCGCTGCCTGCAGCGAGCAGCAGGCCGAGCACGCTGAATTCGGCGTCTTGCTGCAACTCGGGCGTGCCATCCTGAATGGCCAGTGCGCGCTGAGCGGCGGCCTTGGAGCGGCTGAAGCGGCCGCAGAAATACTGGGCCAGCGCCTCGCGCAGGGCGGCCTGTGCGCTGCGGTCGCGGCGCGCCACGCGCCACAGGCGGGCGCGCTGGGGCAGGCCCACCAGTGCGTTGACCGCGTCGATCAGCGACACCAGCGCAAAGCAGCTGCCCAGCAGCAGCAGCAAGAACAAGTTGAGCGACATGTCGAAGCGCCACGAGCCGCCGTAGATGCTCACCAGCCCGTCGTTGGCGCCCAGCGTGGACGACGCCACCACGGCGGCGCCGAACAGCAAGATGAACCAGATGACCGCGCGCATCGGGGTCCGATACCGCTCAGCGACCCGCCGAGGCGGCCGCCAGCGCGACCAGCGTGTCGTCCGGCTTGGGCATCGTGACCTGCCGCGCCAGCGTGGCCACCTGCCGCACCAGATCGATCGCCAGCGCCGTGCGCCGTGAGCTGCGGTCGAAGTAGTGATCGAGCGCCGTTTGCACCACCTGCAGGTCGCGCTGTGCGGTGTCGAACTGGCGACTCAGCAAGGCCAGCCGTGCGTTGAGCAAGCGCAGCTTGATGTTTTCGCGCACGAAGAAGGCGTTGTCTGGCGCCAGCAGGATGGCATCAGGGTGGTCGATGCGCGTGACGCGGATCAGCGATTTCGCCTCCAGCCACACGCGCTCGGAAATCGCCTTCCAGCCAGCGTTCCAGTCGGGCCACCACGTGGGCAGCACGGTCGGCGGGGCCGCTGCCACAGGGGCCACTGCGGAGGCGCGCGCCTCGGCGTTGGACAGCAGCGGCAGCTCGTCGATCAGGCGCACCGCTTCGTCGAGCTTGATGCTCAGACTGGGGATGTCGGGCGCGCCCACCGACTTGACGCGGTCGAGATCGCGCGCAATGGCGCGGCGCACGCCTTCGAGCCGCGGCTGGTCGTAGCGGGCCAGCCGCTCGTCGGCCTGCTTGAGCATGGCCACCAGCGGCTCGGCGCTGCCGGTGAGCGCGGTTTGCTGCATGGCCACGCGCAACCCGGTGTCGATGTCGACGAGCAGGTTTTCGTCACGCGAGCGCGACAGCGAGCGCATCAGATCTTCGAGCTGGGTGCGCTGGATGGCGACTTCGGCCACCCGTGCTTCGAGCAGCGCCACCTTGGCCGCTGCGGCCAGCACGCTGTCTTGCGACTGCCGGGCCAGCAAGCGGGCTTCGCCGGCTTGCGTTTGCGACTCCTCGATGCGTTGCACCAGTTCTTTTTCGATGACCTTGACGCGCTGGCTGGTCTTCCAGGCGACGGTGAGGCTCACGCCGGCCACCACCGCGAGCCCGGCGGCCAGTGCGTACCAGCCACGCACATCTCCCAGGCCCGATGCCGTGCGGCCTGGTGAATCGGACAGGGCTGGCTGGGGCAGCGGTGGCGCTGTTTCGACGGGTGGAGCTGCGCTGGGAGTGTCGTTCACGATGGGGCAGATTGTAGGGAGGCCACCATGTCAGCCACGCCGGGGCGCACCAGCTGCACTTGCGCAAAACCGGCGAGCCGCGCGGCGCTGGCGATGCGCGGGTGGGTGGCCAGCGCACGTGCCCCGGCGGGCAGCGCCAGCGGCGGGTTCGACTGCGCCAGATGGCGAGTCAGGTGCTCGATGGATTCGGAGCTGCTGAACAGCCACAGATGATCGGCGGGGGCCGCCAGCGCCCGCCCCAGCAGCGCCAGCGCCGGCGCATCCCAGTCGGGTTCAGCGCGCCGGTACGCCGCCACGAAGTTCACCGTGGCGCCGTGCTCGCGCAGGGTGTCGGCCAGCCACTCACGCCCGCCGTCGCCGCGCACGATCTGCACCGTGGCGCCGTGCCAGTCGAGCTGGCGCAGCCGCTGCTGCCACAGCGTTTCGGAATCGAACTGGGCGCTGTCGGCCGCCGGCTCGACGATCTGTGCCTCAGCCAGACCGCCGGCTCGCAGCGCCGCCGTGGTGCCCGGGCCGGTCGATCCGGCCAGCACGCCGGAGGGCCAGGGTGCATCGGCCGGGCGCATCGCAAAGAAGTGCGCCACCGCATTGGCACTCACGAAAAAGACCAGTTGATTGGCGCCGAGTTGCTGCCACGCGTGGGCGACCGGCTCGCCATCGAGTGGCGCGCAAATGCGCATCAGCGGCAGCGCCACCGCCTCGACGCCATGCGCTGCGAGGGCTTCAACCCAGGAGGCGGCCTGTGCGGCAGGCCGGGTGACGATGACGCGCATGGATCGACTCCTCGGGTCCTGCCGGGGCTGCGGTGTGGCGGGCGACGTGCCCGCAGCGATCACACGCAGGACAGGTAAGCGTCAGCGCCCGCGTCGCGCAAGGTGGCGGCCGCGCGTTCGCCCAGCGCACGCGCCTCGGCCTCGCTGGTGATAGCGCCACGCACGTCGGCCCACAGCAGCGGTGCGGCGGCGTTTTCGGGGTGACCCACTGCAGCACGCAGGCTCAGTTCGTTGCCTTGCCACACCGCGTGCGCGGCCAGCGGCATGCTGCAACTGCCACCCAGCGCACGCGACACCGCGCGTTCGGCGTGCACGGCCAGGAACGTGGGGGTGTGGATCAATTCGGCCAGCGTGCGCCGCAGCTCGGTCGCGTCGCTGCGCACCTCGAGGCCGAGCGCGCCCTGGCCGGCGCACGGCAGCATCTGATCGGTCGGAAATTCGCTGCGGATGCGCGCGGCCAGCCCGAGCCGCTTGAGGCCCGCTGCGGCCAGCACGATGGCGTGGTACTGGCCTTCGTCGAGCTTGCGCAGCCGGGTGTCGAGGTTGCCGCGCAGCGGCTCGATCAGCAGATCGGGGCGCAGCGCGCGCAGCTGTACCACGCGGCGCAGGCTCGAGGTGCCCACGCGCGCACCTTGCGGCAGATCGGCCAGCGAGGCGAAATCGTTCGACACGAAGGCATCGCGCGGGTCTTCGCGCTCCATCACCGCAGCCAGCTCGAAGCCGGCCGGCAGGTCCATGGGCACGTCCTTGAGCGAATGCACGGCGAGTTGCGCGCGGCCTTCTTCGAGGGCGGTCTCGAGTTCCTTGACGAAAAGACCCTTGCCGCCGACCTTGGACAGCGTGCGGTCGAGAATCTCATCGCCTCGCGTGGTCATGCCGAGCAGTTGAACTTGCAGACCGAAGCGGTTTTGCAGCAGGTCGCGAACGTGTTCGGCCTGCCAAAGGGCGAGGCGGCTTTCGCGCGTGGCGATGATGATGTGTGAGGTCATGCAAGATCCTAGCAGGCGCGCGTCTTGCTGCGCCTCGTGAGAAATCCCAGATCCGGAGCCCTGAACGCCATGTCCAAGAAGACCGATCCCGCATCCGCTGCCGACAGGAACCGACCGCTGGTCGAGGACATCCGGCTGCTCGGGCGCATCCTGGGCGATGTCATCCGTGAGCAAGAAGGCCAGGACGCCTTTGCGCTGATCGAGCGGGTGCGCCAGCTCTCGGTGGGCTACCGGCTCAAGAGCGATGCGCAGGCCGGCCGCGCGCTCGACCGGCTGCTCAAGAACCTGTCGGGCGACCAGACGGTCAGCGTGATCCGCGCGTTCAGCTACTTCTCGCACCTGGCCAACATCGCCGAAGACCGCCATCAGGTGCGCTTGCGCGAGCTGCGCGAGCGCAGCGGCGAGCTGCAGGTGGGCTCGATCGCCCTGACTTTCGAGCGGCTGGCCGCCGCCGACATCCGCGCGGTGGACATCGCCGGCACGCTGGCCCATGCCTACATCTCGCCGGTGCTCACCGCGCACCCGACCGAAGTGCAGCGCAAGAGCATCCTGGACGCCGAACGCGCGATCGCTGAATTGCTCGAGCACCGCGACGACCTGCACACGCCGCGCGACCGCGCCGAAAACGAAGCGCTGATGCGCGCGCGGGTGATCCAGCTGTGGCAAACGCGCATGCTGCGCACCACCAAGCTCACGGTGGCCGACGAGATCGAAAACGCGCTGAGCTACTACCAGTCGACCTTCTTGCGCCAGGTGCCGCGGCTTTACGGCGAGATCGAAAAGGCGCTGCCCGGCCACCCGATCGCCAGCTTTTTCCGCATGGGCAACTGGATCGGCGGTGACCGCGACGGCAACCCGTTTGTTACCGCCAGCACCTTGCGCATGGCGCTGTCGCGGCAAAGCGAGACCGCGCTGCGTTTCTATCTGACCGAGGTTCACCAGCTCGGCGCCGAGTTGTCGATCTCGGCCACCTTGATGCCGGTGAGCGCCGAGATGCGCGCGCTGGCCGAGGCCTCGCCCGACCACAACCCGCACCGCGAAGACGAGCCCTATCGCCGCGCGCTGATCGGCATGTACGCGCGGCTGGCCGCCACGCTGCACGAGCTGACCGGCACCGAAGCGCTGCGCCACGCGGTGCCGCCGCAAGACCCGTATGTCTCGGCCGACCAGTTCCTGGCCGACTTGCAGGTGATCGAGGTCTCGCTCAACGCCCACCACGCGCGTGCGCTGGCCGCACCCCGGCTGCACCCGCTGATGCGCGCGGTGCGCGTTTTCGGCTTTCACCTCGCCACGGTCGACCTGCGGCAAAGCTCCGACAAGCACGAAGCGGTGCTTGCCGAGCTGATGCAAGTGGCGCGCATCGAGGCCGACTACAGCGCGCTCGACGAGCCGGCGCGCTGCGCGCTGCTGCTGCGACTGCTCGACGACGCGCGGCCGCTGCGGGTGCGCGCGGCGGCCTACAGCGAGCTGGCGGTGGGTGAGCTCGAGGTGTTCGAAACCGCGCTGCTCATGCGAGCGCGCTACGGCGCCGAGGCGCTGCGCCACTGCATCATTTCGCACACCGAAGAGGCCAGCGACCTGCTCGAGGTGCTGCTGCTGATGAAGGAAACCGGGCTGATGCGCGGCACGCTGCACGACGGTGCGGTGACCGACATGATCGTGGTGCCGCTGTTCGAGACCATCGGCGATCTGCGCCGCGC
Organism: Burkholderiales bacterium; assembly: GCA_947451035.1. Taxonomy (GTDB): domain Bacteria; phylum Pseudomonadota; class Gammaproteobacteria; order Burkholderiales; family Burkholderiaceae_C; genus PBB1. The sequence goes on along the minus strand of CANFXR010000042.1, from coordinate 17,671 downwards.
CGAGCCCATCATGCGCACGTTCTACGCCATGCCGGGCATCGCCGATCTGGTCAAGCGCTCGAAGACCGGTGACTTCGCCGAGCAAGACATCATGCTGGGCTACAGCGACAGCAACAAGGACGGCGGCACCTTCACCAGCAACTGGGAGCTGTACCGCGCCGAGATCGCGCTGGTGGAGCTGTTTGCCGAACTGGGCCGCGAACATGGCATCACGCTGCGGCTGTTCCACGGCCGCGGCGGCACCGTCGGGCGCGGCGGCGGCCCGAGCTACCAGGCCATCCTGGCGCAGCCGCCCGGCACGGTGAACGGGCAGATCCGCCTGACCGAGCAAGGCGAGGTGATTGCCTCGAAATACGCGCACCCCGAGATCGGCCGGCGCCACCTTGAAACCCTGATCGCCGCCACGCTCGAAGCGACCTTGCTGCATTCGGGCAAGGGCGGCCGCATGGGCGCGCCCAAGACCTTTCTCGAGGCGGCAGCGGCCATCAGCGCAGCCAGCTACGCGGCCTACCGCAAGCTCGTCTACGAGACGCCGGGCTTCACCGATTACTTCTTCAGCGCCACGCCGATCCGCGAGATCGCCGGGCTCAACATCGGCTCGCGTCCGGCCTCGCGCAAGGCCACGCAGGCGATCGAGGACCTGCGCGCGATTCCCTGGGGCTTCAGCTGGGGCCAGTGCCGGGTGGGCCTCACGGGCTGGTGCGGCTTCGGCTCGGCGATCGAGGTGTTCCTCACCACCGACGAGGCCACCCGCGCGCAGCGGCTGGCGCTGCTGCAGCGCATGCACCGGCAGTGGCCGTTCTTCCAGACGCTGCTGTCGAACCTCGACATGGTGATTGCCAAGAGCGACCTGGCCATCGCCGCGCGCTACGCTGAACTGGTCGAAGACAAGAAACTGGGCAAGCGCATCTTCGGTCTGATCCGCGCCGAGTGGACGCGCACCAACGACGCGCTCACGCTGATCACCGGCAACGCCGACCGGCTGGCGGCCAACCAGTCACTGGCGCGCTCGATCCAGCACCGTTTTCCCTATCTCGATCCGCTCAATCACCTGCAAGTCGAGTTGATGCGCCGCCACCGGCAGCGCCACGAAGGCGATCCGGGCAACGAGCGCTTGCAGCGCGGCATCCACCTGTCGATCAACGGGGTGGCCGCGGGCCTGCGCAACACCGGCTGAGCGCTGTCGCGCAGGCGCTCACAGGCCGCTGGCCTCTATCGCCTCGCGCACGGCGGCCATCTGGCGGCGCGACACCACCAGCCACTCGTCGACCGGCGCCACGCACACCGCCCACGGCTCGCCGGGGCCGGGCTCGTCGTCGTCGGCCATCGCCCGGCGTTCGAGTGCGCGCACCGCCGAGCGCGCCACCAGCGCGTTGCGGTGCACGCGCATGAAGCGTCCGCCCAGGCGCTGCTCCAGATCGCTCAGGGCGTCGTCGAGCACATGGGTGTGGCTGGCAGTGCGCAGCGTGACGTACTTCAGCTCGGCCTTGAGGTACAGCACCTCGGCCACCGGCACCCGGATCACGCGCCCGCGTTCGCTCACCACCAGCACCGCTTCTTCGGCAGCCGCAGGTTCCACCGGCTGCGGCGCCACGCGACCGAGCCGGCTGGCCACGCGCTGCAGCGACTGCTGCAAGCGCTCGAGCCGCACGGGTTTGGTCAGGTAGTCGGCCGCATCCAGATCGAAGGCCGTGACCGCGTGAGCGGTGTGGGCAGTGACGAACACCACCGCCGGCGGCTGCGGCAGTCGGCGCAGTTCATCGGCGAGTTGCAGACCGTCGCGTCCGGGCATGTGGATGTCGAGCAGCATCAGGTGGCAGGCCGGCGCTGCGCTACAGGAATCGGCATCGGGGCCCTGGCCATGCTGCTGCAGCCACACCATGGCCTGCGCCGCGTTGGCGGCTTCGCCGACCACCGTGGCGCGCGGCTCGGTGCACGCATCGACCAGCGCGCGCAGGCGCAACCGCGCCAGGTCCTCGTCGTCGACGAGCAGGATGCGCAGCGGCTCGGTGGTCGGGCTCACAGCGGCACCACGATGTGGACGCGGAAATGATCGCCATCGAGCCGCGCTTCGAACTGCGCGGCCACGTCGTGCATCAGGCGCAAGCGCTCTTTCACGTTGGCCAGCGCCATGCCGTGGCCGGGCTGCGAGGCGGTGCCCGCCACGCTGTTGACGATCGAGATCCGCACACGGCCCGCCTTGAGCTGCGTGCTGATGCGGATGTCGCCGCCGTCGGGTGCCGGCTCGACGCCGTGGCGCACCGCGTTCTCGACCAGCGGCTGCAGCAGCAGCGGCGGCACCCGCGCGGCGGCGGCAGCCTCATCCAGGTCCCAGCTCACGCGCAGCCGGCTGCCGAAGCGGATCTGCTCGATGGCCAGGTAGCGCTGCGCGAGCGCCACTTCGTCGCCCAGGCGCACTTCGCTGTCGGTGTCGGCGAGCGCCGCGCGAAACAGCTCGGCCAGGTCTTCGAGGACCGATTCGGCGCGTTGCGGATCGAGCCTCACCAGCGCCAGCGCCGAGTTCAGCGTGTTGAACAGGAAGTGCGGCCGGATGCGCGATTGCAGTTCGGCCAGCCGCGCGGCCGTGTCGGCCGGCGTGCGCGCCAGCGCCTGCATGCGCAACCACTGGTGCATCACCAGCGCCAGCGCGCCACCGGCCGCCGCCGTGGCCAGCGGCTCCAGGTGGTCGAGCCCCAGCGGGCTGGCCTGCAGCGCGAGCGCCCAGCCGGCCAGCGCGCAGGCCGCACCCAGCACCGCCGTCAGGGCGGCCTGAGCCGGTGCGCGCAGCTGCGCCAGCGGCCGCTTCAGCATGCAGCTCGCGATCAACCAGGCCAGCACCGCCGGCAGTGCGATCGCCGTGCCGAGCGCGAACTGCAGCGCCCAGATGCCCGGCGTGTGCGCGGTGAACAAGAGCCCCGCTGCCAGCACCGCATGCACGAACAGCGTGGCGCGCAGCACCACGCCGACGTGGCACACATCGAACACCGGGTTGTCGGCGCTGCCGCGGCTCACTGCGCGCGGCAGCTCGAGCGTGCTCAGGCTGAAGCTGCTGGCCGCATGCAGCGAGTCAGCCTCGGCGGGAGCCGAAGCGGGCGCGGGGTTGTCGTGCCGGGGCAGGTTCATCGGGGGGCAGGGAGGGGCGTCGATAGAATCAGCGGCGCTGCGACGCATTGTCTACAACTCCCGCCACAACACCGTCGACGGCGCCCTCGCCGATCGCCGCGAGCCCATGTCTGCACCGTCAACCGGCCCCGCCACAGGCCCATCGTCCAACCAGCTCGACAAGAAGTCCGAAGCCTGGTCGGCGCTTTTCTCCGAGCCGATGAGCGAGCTCGTCAAGCGCTACACCGCCAGCGTGTTCTTCGACCAGCGCCTGTGGCGAGCTGACATTGCCGGCTCGCTCGCGCACGCCGAGATGCTGTGCGCGCAGGGAATCATCAGCGCCGAAGACGCCGCCAGCATCGAGCGCGGCATGGCGCAGATCACGCAGGACATCGAGGCCGGGCGCTTCGAATGGAAGCTCGATCTCGAAGACGTGCACCTCAACATCGAGGCGCGCCTGACGCAACTCGTGGGCGACGCCGGCAAGCGGCTGCACACCGGGCGCTCGCGCAACGACCAGGTGGCCACCGACGTGCGGCTGTGGCTGCGCGGCGAGATCGACACCATCTTGCCGCTGCTCGGCGCCATGCAAGGCGCACTGGTCGATGTGGCCGACAAGAACGTCGAAACCATCTTGCCCGGTTTCACCCACATGCAAGTGGCTCAGCCGGTGAGCTTCGGGCACCACATGTTGGCCTACGTGGAAATGTTCGCGCGGGATGCCGAACGGCTGGTCGATCTGCGCCGGCGCGTCAACCGCCTGCCGCTGGGTGCGGCCGCCCTGGCCGGCACGAGCTACCCGCTTGACCGCGAGCGCGTGGCGCGCACACTGGGCTTCGACGGTGTGTGCCAGAACAGCCTCGACGCGGTGAGCGACCGCGACTTCGCGCTCGAATTCAGCGCCTTCGCCTCGATCACGATGGTGCACATCTCGCGGCTGGCCGAAGAGCTGGTGCTGTGGATGAGCCAGAACTTCAGCTTCATCGATCTGGCCGACCGCTACTGCACGGGCTCATCGATCATGCCGCAAAAGCGCAATCCGGACGTGGCCGAACTGGCGCGCGGCAAGAGCGGCCGCGTGGTCGGTCACCTGATGGGGCTGATCACCCTCATGAAGGGTCAGCCCCTGACCTACAACAAGGACAACCAGGAAGACAAGGAGCCGCTGTTCGACACGGTGGACACGGTGCGCGACACGCTGCGCATCATGGCCGAGATGGTCGCCGGCATCATCGTCAAGCCCGAGGCGATGGAGCGCGCTGCACTCAAGGGCTACGCCACCGCGACCGACCTGGCCGACTATCTTGTGAAAAAAGGCGTGCCGTTTCGCGATGCCCACGAGACGGTGGCGCACGCGGTCAAGACCGCGATCGGTCAGGGCGTGGACCTGAGCGAGTTGTCGCTCGCCACGCTGCAAGGCTTCCACCCCGGCATCGACGAGTCGGTGCACGAGGTGCTCACGCTGCGCGGCTCGCTCAACGCGCGAAACGTGCTCGGCGGTACCGCGCCGGCGCAGGTGCGTTTGCAGATCGCCCGCCACCGCGAGCGCCTGGGCTGAGGCCTCAGGCGGCGTCGGCGCTCACAGCGCGCTGCCGTCGTCCTTCGCGATGCGGATCAGCCGCTTGCCGAGGTTGTCGCCGCGGTACAGACCGGCGATCGAATCGGGTGCCTGGTCCAGGCCTTCGAGCACGTCCTCGAGATAGCGCAGCTGACCTGAGGCGATCCACTCGCCGAGCTGCTTGAGCGCTTGCGGATAGCGCGCCACGTGGTCAAACACCAGAAAGCCTTGCATGCGGGCGCGCTTGACCAGGATGTAGCGCTCGACGCGCGGGCCATGCGGCACCGGATCCCAGCTGGCCACCGAGGCCGTGCCGCAGATCACCACGCGCGCACCGACCGCCAGTTGCTTGAGCACCGCATCGCTGATGGCGCCACCCGTGTTGTCGAAGTAGACGTCGATGCCCTTCGGGCAGGCGGCGGCCAGTTGCGCGTCGAGGTCACCTGAGCGGTAGTCGATGGCCACTTCGTAGCCGAAGGCGTCGCGGCACAGCTTGACCTTGTCGGGCCCGCCGGTGATGCCCACCGTGCGGCAGCCGTGGATGTTGGCGATCTGCCCCACGCACGAGCCCACCGAGCCGGCGGCGGTGGACACCACCACCGTCTCGCCCGGTTGGGGCTGGCCGATGTCGAGCAGCGCGAAGTACGCGGTCAGTCCGTTGATGCCGAGCACGCCCAGAGCGGTCGAAATCGGCGCGCCGTCGGCCGGCACCTTGCGCTGGATGGTGGCCGCGTCGACGGCGGCGTGGTCCTGCCAGCCAAACAGGCCGGTCACGTACTCGCCCGCGGCGTAGTCGGGATGCCTGGACTCCACCACGCGGCCCACCGCGAAGCTGCGCATCACGCCGCCGATGGCCACTGGCTCCGAGTAGTTGGCCGCAGCGCTCACCCAGCCGCGCATCGCCGGCTCGACAGACAGGTAGATGTTGCGCACCAGCACCTGACCGTCACGCAGTTCGGGCATCGGCGCGACGATGACCCGGAAGTTCTCGGCTTGCGGGATGCTGTTGGGGCGGGACTGGAGCTGGACTTGTCGGTTCATGGTGGTCAGGCGCGGCGGCCCGCAGCGGCGGTGGGTGCGCCAGTGTATGCACAGCCCCCGCCCCCCGGCCGGGGGCCATCTGCCGGCGATAACATCGTCCGCAACCCCCCATTCAGGAGCACGCAGCATGGCCATGGACGTCGTCGATTTCGAAATCAAGGGCGCCGAAATGCAGTTCGTCGAGGTCGAACTCGACCCCGGCGAGGCCGCGGTCGGCGAGGCCGGCAGCATGATGTTCATGGACGCCGGTATCTCGATGGACACGGTGTTTGGCGACGGCTCGGCCAGCACCGGCGGGCTGTTCGGCAAGCTGCTCGGCGCGGGCAAACGGCTGATCACGGGTGAGTCGCTGTTCACCACGGTGTTCACCAACCAGGGCCACAGCAAGCTGCGCATCGCGTTTGCCGCGCCGTACCCCGGCAAGATCATTCCCATGGACTTGCGCCAGCTCGGCGGCACGCTGATCTGCCAGAAGGACGCCTTTCTGTGCGCGGCCAAGGGCGTGTCGCTGGGCATGTACTTGCAGCAGAAGATGTCGACCGGCTTTTTCGGCGGCGAGGGCTTCATCATGCAAAAGCTCGAGGGTGACGGGCTGGCGTTCGTGCACGCCGGTGGCACGGTCGTGCAGCGCGACCTGCAGCCCGGCCAGACGCTGCTCATCGACACCGGCTGCGTGGTCGCCTTCACGCCCAACATCAATTTCGAGATCCAGTACGTCGGCAAGATCAAGACAGCGCTGTTCGGCGGCGAGGGGCTGTTCTTTGCCAAGGTGACCGGCCCCGGCACGGTGTGGCTGCAAAGCCTGCCGTTCTCGCGTCTGGCCTCGCGCGTGTTCGCGGCGGCGCCGCAGCGCGGCGGCTCGCGCGAGGAAGGCTCGCTGCTGGGCGCCGGCGTGCTGGGCGGCGGTCTGCTGGGCGGGGTGTTCGGGGGCGACGACGAGTGACGCCCGATGAATCCTTTGCTTGATGCCTTCTGGCGCGCTGCGCCCTGCTGCCTGAATCCGCGGGTGATCTTCTGGTCTGAGCTGCCGCTGCGGCCGGCCTGAGCACAACACCATGGCATTCGGACTCATCATCGTCGGCGACGAAATCCTCTCGGGCAAACGCGCCGACAAGCACCTGCCCAAGGTGATCGAGCTGCTGGCCGCGCGCGGGCTGGCGCTCGATTGGGCGCGCTGCGTGGGCGACAACCCGCCGCGCATCACCGCCGACTTGAAAGACGCCTTCGCCAGCGGCGATGTGGTGTTCTCGTGCGGCGGCATCGGTGCCACGCCTGACGACCACACGCGCCAGTGCGCCGCCGATGCGCTGGGGCGGCCGCTGCAGCTGAACTTGCAGGCGCGTGACCTGATCGTCGAGCGCATGCGCGACGTGGCCGCCGAAAAGCGCCTGCCGTTCGAGCCCGAACGGGCCGACAACGTGCACCGGCTGCACATGGGTTGCATCCCGCAAGGCGCCGGGATCATCCCCAACCCGTACAACAAGATCCCCGGCTTCTTTGTTGGCAGCGTGTACTTCGTGCCCGGCTTTCCGGTCATGGCGTGGCCGATGATCGAGTGGGTGCTCGACCAGCACTGCGCCCATCTGCACCGCACCGTCCATCCCACCGAGCGCTCGGTGATCGTCAAGGGCGCCATGGAGTCGCTGCTGACGCCGCTGATGGTGGCCATCGAATCGCAGCACGCCGGCGTGCGCGTTTTCAGCCTGCCGAGCGTCGATCACCCCGAGTGGGGCGCGCACATCGAGCTCGGTGTCAAGGGCGAGGGCGCCAGGGTCGACGCGGCGTACGCCGCCCTGATACAGGGCCTGCGCGACTTGGGCACCCATTTGGGCCCCGAGTTGGTGCGTTGATGCGCCTGTGACGCACCGGCCCAAGGCGTTGATCGCCATTGCAAGCGGTTTGGGTTCGCGCCGCGTCGTAACCTTGCACCCCAACGATGCGCGCCGGTTCGGGCCATCGGGCGCAGCGGGTTGCGGGCACGCTTTCTGCTACATTCCCCTGCGCATTTTTGGGGCGTCTCACCGGCGCTTCTTCCTCACACCCATTTAGCTTCCAGCTAGGAGATTCCTGATGGCCAAGACCGTTGCCGATGTGATCAAGATGGTGAAGGACAACGAAATCAAGTTCGTTGATTTCCGTTTCACCGACACCCGCGGCAAAGAGCAGCACGTCACCGTGCCCGTGTCCCACTTCGACGAAGACAAGTTCTCGTCGGGTCATGCGTTCGACGGTTCGTCGATCGCCGGCTGGAAGGGCATTGAGGCGTCGGACATGCAGCTCATGCCCGACCCGAATACCGCCAACATCGACCCGTTCTTCGAAGAGCCGACGCTGATCCTGACCTGCGACGTGATCGACCCGGCCGACGGCAAGCCTTACGAGCGCGATCCGCGTTCGCTGGCCAAGCGCGCCGAGGCCTACATGAAAGCTTCCGGCCTTGGTGATGCGGCCTTCTTCGGCCCCGAGCCCGAGTTCTTCGTGTTCGACAACGTGCGCTGGGGCAACGACATGTCGGGCTGCTTCTCGAAGATCGAGTCCGAAGAAGCGGCCTGGAACACCGGCAAGGAATACGAGCACGGCAACACCGGTCACCGTCCGACGGTCAAGGGTGGCTACTTCCCCGTGCCCCCGGTCGACAGCGCGCAGGACATGCGTTCCGAGATGTGCCTGGTGCTCGAGTCGCTGGGCATCCCGGTCGAAGTGCACCACCACGAAGTGGCCAACGCCGGCCAGATGGAAATCGGCACCAAGTTCAGCACGCTGATCCAGCGCGCCGACTGGATCCAGCTGCAGAAGTACGTGATCCACAACGTGGCCCACTCGTACGGCAAGACAGCCACCTTCATGCCCAAGCCCATCGTTGGCGACAACGGCTCGGGCATGCACGTGCACCAGTCGGTCTGGAAGGACGGCAAGAACCTGTTCGCCGGTGACGGCTATGCCGGCCTGAGCGAATTCGCGCTGTACTACATCGGCGGCATCATCAAGCACGCTCGTGCCCTGAACGCCATCACGAACCCGGGCACCAACAGCTACAAGCGTTTGGTGCCGGGCTTCGAAGCGCCGGTCAAGCTGGCCTACTCGGCCAAGAACCGCTCGGCGTCGATCCGCATTCCGTATGTGGCGAACCCGAAGGGCCGTCGCATCGAAGCGCGTTTCCCCGATCCACTGATGAACCCGTACCTCGGCTTCTCGGCATTGCTGATGGCCGGTCTGGACGGCGTGGAAAACAAGATCCATCCGGGCGAAGCCGCCACGAAGGATCTGTACCACCTGCCTCCGGAAGAGGACAAGCTGATCCCCACCGTGTGCCACAGCCTCGACCAGGCGCTGGAGTATCTCGACAAGGATCGCGCGTTCCTGACCAAGGGCGGCGTGTTCACCGATGCCTACATCGATGCGTACATCGAGCTGAAGATGCAGGAAGTCACGCGCTTTCGCATGGCGACCCATCCGGTCGAGTTCGACATGTACTACAGCCTCTGAAGCCCACGGGGTTGCACTGAAAGGGACGGCTTTTGCCGTCCCTTTTTTCATTCGTTCCGTCACGACCCATGGCCGACAATCCATCTCCACTGGCAGCCGCGCGGGCCTGACCCCGAAGCGGCCTGCCGGCGCATCAGAGACAAGAGGCCACCCGATGAAGTCTTGCAACGTCGCCCGGATCGGATGCTGGTTGGGTGCCATCAGCGCGCTGTGCTCGGTCGTGCCTGCACATGCCGAGGGCGACTCGCCGCTGTACCGCTGCCCCGGCGATCTGTACACCAACTCGCTCAGCGCCAAGGAGGCGCTCGACAAGGGCTGTCGCACGCTCGAGGGCGCCCCGATCACCATCATCGCGCCGCCCAAGCGCGCCGGCGCGCCGGCGGCGGCCTCGAAGCAGCCCGCGGACAACCGCATCGACCCCGCGGTACAAAAGGCGCGCGACAGCGATGCGCGGCGCATTCTTGAAACCGAACTGCGGCGCGACGAAGACCGACTTGCCGAGTTGCGCAAGGAATACAACGCCGGCGAGCCCGAGCGCCGTGGCGATGAGCGCAACTACCAGAAGTACCTCGACCGCGCCGCCGAATTGAAGGCATCCATCGCCCGCAAGGAAAACGACATCGCCGCCATCAAGCGCGAACTGGCCAAGGTGGCGCCGTGACCGAACGCCGGACGCCGCCGTTCACCTCGCCGACGTTCACTTTGGCCGGCGAGTCCTGATGCCCGACAGCGCCCCATCGCCGTACGCGACTTTCGACCACCTGGCCACCTTGGTGGCGGTGGTGCAACCCGACGGGCATTGCGTGTTTGCCAACGCGGCGTTCGGTGATGTGCTGGGCTGGTCAAGCCGCAGCCGCCTGCGCGGCTCGCTCTATGACTGGTTCATCGACGCGCAGCCGGTGCGCGACACGGTGGCCGCGGTGCTGCGCAATGACTTCTCGTCGAGCCGCTTCGACGCCTTGCTGCGCCGCCCCGTGCTCACCAACGCTGACACCTTGCCCGTGCACGTCATCGTCAACCAGATGGAGGGCACGACCGATGTGCTCATCGAGATGGTCGAAATCGAGCAACAGACGCGGCAGGCCCGCGAGGAACGCGCGCTCGGCCAGGCACGCGCCACCAAGGAGCTGATCCGCAACCTGGCGCACGAGATCAAGAACCCGCTGGGCGGCATCCGCGGTGCGGCCCAACTGCTCGAGATGGAGCTCGAGTCGCGCTCGCTGACCGAGTACACGCAGGTGATCATCCAGGAGGCCGACCGCTTGCAAGCGCTGGTCGACCGGCTGCTCGCGCCGCATCGCAAGCCGCAGCTGGTGAGCGACGTGAACGTGCACGAGGTGTGCGAACGCGTGCGCTCGCTGATCCTGGCCGAATTCCCGCGCGGCTTGCGTGTCGAGCGTGACTACGACACCTCGATTCCCGACTTTCGCGGTGACCGCGAGCAGCTCATTCAGGCGGTGCTCAACATCGCGCACAACGCCGCTCAGGCGCTGGCCGAGCGGATTTCGGTCGGCGATGCGCAGATCATGCTGCGCACGCGCATCGCGCGTCAGGTCACGCTGGGCAAGCAGCGTTATCGACTGGCACTGGAATTGCAGGTAGAAGACAACGGTCCCGGAATTCCGGAATCGATACGTGACCGGATCTTTTACCCGCTGGTGTCGGGGCGGGATGGCGGGTCGGGGCTGGGGTTGACGCTGGCACAAACCTTTGTGCAGCAGCACCACGGAACGGTTGAATGCGAGAGCGAGCCCGGAAACACCCGGTTCAAGATCTTGATTCCGCTGCCCTGATCGGCCGTTGCCGCCCATTGGCGGCGGGCGTTTTCCTTTCAAGAGGCAGTGCATGAAACCCATCTGGATTGTTGACGACGACCAGTCCATCCGCTTCGTGCTCGAGAAGGCGCTGGCCCGCGAGGGGCTGGCCGTTCGCAGCTTCACCAATCCGCGCGATGTGCTCGCTGCGCTGGCCGACGATGTGCCGCAGGTGCTGGTCTCGGACATCCGCATGCCGGGTGGTTCGGGCATCGACTTGCTGGCCAAGGTCAAGCAAAGCCACCCGCAGATGCAGGTCATCATCATGACCGCCTACTCCGACCTCGACAGCGCCGTGAGTGCTTTCCAGGGCGGGGCGTTCGAGTACCTGCCCAAGCCGTTCGACGTGCCCAAGGCGGTCGAGCTGATCCGCCGCGCGCTCGACGAGAGTCTGCGTGAATCGGTGCTCGACGAGCGGCTGGCCGAGGTGCCCGAGATGCTCGGCCAGGCCCCGGCCATGCAGGATGTGTTTCGTGCCATCGGCCGCCTGAGCCAGAGCATCGTCACCGTGCTGATCACCGGTGAGTCGGGCTCGGGCAAGGAGCTCGTCGCCCACGCGCTGCACAAGCACAGCCCGCGCGCGAACGGGCCTTTCGTGGCGATCAACACCGCGGCCATCCCGAAAGACCTGCTGGAGAGCGAGCTGTTCGGTCACGAGCGCGGGGCTTTCACCGGCGCGCAGACCACGCGGCGCGGGCGCTTCGAGCAGGCCGACGGCGGCACGCTGTTTCTCGACGAGATCGGCGACATGCCGTTCGATCTGCAAACGCGGCTGCTGCGCGTGCTCAGCGACGGGCAGTTCTACCGCGTGGGCGGCCACAGCCCGATGCGCAGCAACGTGCGCGTGATCGCCGCCACCCACCAGAACCTCGAGGACCGCGTCAAGCAAGGCGTGTTCCGTGAAGACCTGTTTCACCGCCTCAACGTGATCCGCCTGCGCCTGCCCGCACTGCGCGAGCGCCAGGAAGACGTGCCGGCACTGGCGCGCTTTTTCCTGCAGAAAAGCGCCAAGGAGCTCGGCGTCGAAGCCAAGCGCATCACCGATGCCGCGCTGGCGCGCATGACGCACTTCGACTTTCCCGGCAACGTGCGCCAGCTCGAAAACATCTGCCACTGGCTGACCGTGATGGCGCCAGCGCAAACGATCGAGGCCAAGGACTTGCCGCCCGAGCTGCAATCCACCGCGAGCCCGGCCGCTGCGCCTGCCGCTGTGGTGTCGCATGCGGCGGTCGAGGCATCGGTCGATGAGGCGCCAGCACTCGCCGTGCCATCGGGTTCCGCATCGATGGTGTCCGATCACGCTGCCGAGTTGCCGCCTGTGGCCGTGACGGCGGCGGCATCGTCCGCCGGCTGGCTGGCCGATCTGGAAGCCGAATCACGCCGCTTGCTGCAAGCCGGCGAGTCGGGCGTGTGGGACACGCTCACGCGCCAGTTCGAAGCCCAGCTCATCCACACCGCGCTCGACATCACGCGCGGGCGGCGCATCGAGGCCGCGCAAAAGCTCGGCATCGGGCGCAACACCATCACCCGCAAGATCCAGGAACTCGGGCTCGACGACTGAGCCAGCGCGCCGGCGGTCTCGTTCAGTCGTTGAGCGTGACCATCACCGGCGCGTGGTCGCTCGGCCGCTCGTGCTTGCGCGGCAGCTTGTCGATCGTGCATGCGCTCACCGCGGGCTTGAGCGCATCGCTCACCAAAATGTGGTCGATGCGCAGGCCTTGGTTCTTGCGAAACGCCAGGTTGCGGTAATCCCACCAGCTCCAGCTGCGCGGGGCCTGCTCGAACAACCGATAGGCATCGTGCAGCCCGAGTGACAGCAGCCGCTGGAAGTGCGCTCGCTCTTGCGGCGTGCACAGCACCTGGTCGGCCCAGGCCGCCGGGTCGTGCACATCGCGGTCTTCGGGCGCGATGTTGAAGTCGCCCACCAGCACCAGCCGGCGGTGCGCTTGCAGCTCATCGGCCATCCAGGTCTGCAGCGCTTCCAGCCAGGCCAGCTTGTACTGAAACTTGTCGCTGTCGACCGACTGCCCGTTGGGAAAGTACGCGCCGATCACCCGCGTGTCGCCCAGCGTGGCGGCGATCACCCGCGCCTGCTCGTCAAAGAAGCCGGGGATGTTTTTCACCACGGCCTCGACCGGCGCGGCGCTCATCGGCGTGAGCAAGGCCACGCCGTTGTAGGTCTTCTGCCCGAACCACTGCGCCGCATAGCCCGCCTCGGCCAGCGCCGAGTGCGGAAACTTGTCGTCGGTCAGCTTGGTTTCCTGCAGGCACAAGGCGTCGGGCTGATGCGCGCCCAGCCAGTCGAGCACCTGCGGCAACCGCACGGAGAGAGAGTTGACGTTCCAGGTGGCGATGCGCATGGTCATTGCGCAGCGTCAGTTGATGAACTTCGACACGCTCAAGACCGTGCGGTACACGCCCCAGGCCAGGGGCACGCCCACCGCCGTCCAGGCGAGGATCACCCACACGGGGCTGGTGGCGTGGTGGGCCTGGTGGCCCCCACCGGCTTCGGTAGCCGCCTTGCGCTCGTGGGCGAGTCGGCGCTCTTCGGCCAGTTCGGCCTCGCTCATGAAGTGCTTGCTGTCGATCGGACGGATCAGCAGGTTGCTGATGAGACCGATCACCAGCATGCCCACCAGGATGTACATCGTCTGGTTGTAGACCTGCTCGCGCGGCAGTCCCAGGCCGAGCTGGTAGTCGCGCATGTAGTTCACGACCACCGGCCCGAGCACCCCGGCTGTGGCCCAGGCCGTCAGCAGCCGTCCGTGTATGGCGCCCACCATCTGCGAGCCGAACAGGTCGGCCAGGTATGCCGGCACCGTGGCAAAGCCGCCGCCGTACATGCTCAGGATGAGGCACAAGGCGCCCACGAAGGCCAGCTTGCTGCCGGCCGCGGCTGATGTGGGCACGCTGGCGTACAGCAACCCGCCCAGAACGAAGAACACCACGTAGGTGGTCTTGCGCCCGAGCTTGTCCGACAGGCTGGCCCAGAAGAAGCGCCCGCCGATGTTGAACAGGCTGAGCAGCGCGGTGAAGCCCGCGGCCACGCCGGCGATGGCGGTCAGTTCGGTCTTGTCGAGCTCGCCGAACTTCTTGGTCAGGCCGATCAGACTGCCGCCAAACACCTCTTGCAGCATCGGGCTGGCCATGCCGATCACGCCGATGCCCGCCGACACGTTCATGCACAGCGCCACCCACACCAGCCAGAACTGGGGGATGCCCCAGACCTTGCTGGCGTGCACATGGCGCCAGGTGATCATGTGGTTGTGCGTCTGCGCTCGCCGCGGCGTCCAGTCCGCCGGCTTCCAACCCGATGCCGGGATGCGGTACGACAGCGCCCCGCCGACCATGAAGACGAAGTAGATCGCCGCCATCACGACGAAAGTCGGCGCCACGCCCACTTCGATGGGTGTGGCAAAGGCCTTCATGAGTTCGGCCGCCAGCGGCGAGCCGATCATGGCGCCGCCGCCGAAGCCCATGATCGCCATGCCGGTGGCCATGCCGCGGCGGTCCGGGAACCACTTGATGAGGGTGCTGACCGGCGAGATGTAGCCCAGCCCCAGACCGATGCCGCCGATCACGCCCGAGCCCAGCAGCATCATCCAGAACTGGTGCTGTTGCACGCCGAGCGCCGAAATCAGCATCCCGCCACACCAGCACAACGCGCTGACCACACCGGCCTTGCGCGGGCCGACATGCTCGACCCAGCCGCCCCACAGTGCGGCCGAGCTGCCCAGCAGCACGAAGAACAGCGTGTACATCCAGCCCAGCGTCGAGATCTTCCAGTCGCAGTTGGTGATGAACAGTTCCTGAATGAAGCCCACTTCGGCGCCGCACTTGAGGGCGTCCTTGATGCCCAGCGCCTTGGACAAGGGCAGCCAGAACACCGAAAAGCCGTAGGCCATGCCGATGCACAGATGAATGGCCAGCGCAGCCGGCGGCACCAGCCAGCGGTTGAAGCCGGGCGGGGCGATGGTGCGTTCCTTGGCCAGGAAGCTGGTGCTGCTGGACCGTCCAGCGTCGGGGGTTGGAACCTGGGCCATCGTGACTCCGATCAGTGATTGCGACGTATGCAGCGCGGCGTGTGCGCGAGCCGCATTCTCTGCGCAGTGCCTGCGCCGGTGCGCGCCGCGAATGATTTGCCGCAAGGCCGCGAGCCGGCGCGCCGACCAAACTTGCTTTCGTTGCCGGGCGGCAAGGCGCTGCTCGGCGCATCGAAACCTCGCGCCGCGTTGCGGTGGCGGGACTCGCAGGGGGTGACCATGTCGAAGCTTGGGTTGTTGGTGCTCATGGCGATGTTCGGGCTGACGGGTTGCGCCGTGGAGTTCGAGAACCCGCAGGCCGCGCGCGAACTGGCCGATCTGGCCAAGCCGCCCGGCTCGGTCTACACCGGCTGGCGCGTGTACCAGGACAAGTGCGCCGGCTGCCACGGGGCCGAGGCCTCCGGCTCGGTGAGCGCCCCCGACTTGCTGCTGCGCGTGCGCGACCTCGGTCCGCAGCGCTTCGTGAGCCTGGTGCTGCAGCGCTACGACTGGGGGTTGCCTGCGACGCAGGCCAAGCCACAGACCCCGGCGCGCGCAGCCCTGATCGAAGACATCCTGCAGCGCAAGGACGCCCCGATCGCCATGCCGGCCTGGGGCGACGAGCCCCGCGTGAGCGCGCACATCCTGGATGTGTATGCGTACCTCTCGGCGCGCTCGGAAGGCACGCAGGGGCTGGGTCGACCGGCGCCCTAAGTCCCAGTCCAGCCCCCGTCAGCCGCGCGAGCGCAGCCGCACCGGCATGGCGCTGGGCATCATGGTGAAGGCCATCACTTCCTTGATCGACTCGCGCTCGGTGGCGAGTTCCATCGTGAAGTTGCGGCACAGCATCGACAGCACCAGCCGCATCTCGACGCCGGCGAGTTGGCGCCCCGGGCACACGCGCGGGCCGGCGCCAAACTGCACGTAGGTGCGGCTGTCGTGCGCCAGCGCGGCGTCGCGATCATCGCTCCAGCGCCCGGGAAGGTAGACGCTGCCGTGGCCGAAGCGCTGCTCGTCGAGCATGGCCGGACGCGTCACGAAAAACACCGGCGTGCCCTTCGGCACCGCCACGCCGCCGAGCACCTTGTCGGTGAGTGCTTCGGTGAAGAACATTGGCACGATCGGCTTGAGCCTCGTCGCCTCGGTGGCCAGCGCCTCGAAGGCGTCGAGCCGCTTCACGTCGTCAAGCTGCTGACAAACCAAGGCGACGCCCATCAACGCGGCGGCTTCGTCGTGCAAGCGCGCTTGCAATGCCGGTTCGGCCGACAGGAAGTACATCGTCCACGACAGCGAGTGCGCGGTGGTGTCTTCGCCGGCCATCAGCAAGGTGATGACGTTGGCAAAGATCGTCTCGTCGGTGATGCCCGAGTCGGGCTCGTTGCTGGCGATCAGCATGGCTTCGAGCAGGTTGCGCGGGCGGTCGCCGGGCTGCGCGTGCAAGCGCGCTCGGGTGCGCTCGATCAGTCCGTCGACGTGTGCGCGCACCGATTGCATCGAGCGGTCGAAACGGCGGTCGCGCGGCAGCCGGATGTAGCGCCACCAAGGCACCGGCGCGCTGATGCGCGACATCAGCATCGGAAAGATCAGCGCGAGCTGGTCCTGGATCACGTTGCCCGACTGCTCGAGCGTGTTGGGGTCTTCGCCAAACGCGAGTGCGGTGGTCACGTCCACCGTGTAGCGCACCAGATCGACCGCCATGTCGACCGTCTCGCCGGCGTCGGCGGCGCGCTGCCAGCGCTGGCGCAGCCGCTCGGTGATGGCTTGCAGCGCGGGGTAGAAGGCGCGGAAGTTGGTGACGGCCAGCGCTTGCATCACCAGCTTGCGCTGCGGCCGCCAGGCTTCGCCCTCGATGGAAAACAAGCCGTTGGCGTGCTGCTCGGCGATCACCGATTCGATCGGCGAGTAGCGCCGGTAGCCCTCGGGCCGGTCGCGCAGCACGGTTTGCAGCAGTTCCGGATCGGAGCACACCAGCACGCGTCGGGTGCCCAGGTCGAGCGTGTACATCGGCCCCAGTTCCCGGGCCCATTGCTCGAGCGTCAGGTGCAGCCGCTCGGGCGCGAGTTGCAGCAAGTTGCCGATCAGCGGCAGGCCCTTGGGCGAGGGCAGGTCGGCCAACGAGCGAACGCCGGTGTCGGTGAGGGTTGGAGGCATCGTTAAGCAGCGTTGCTGAAATGAGAAATGCCACCCGGAGGGGCTCCGGGTGGCATTGTGGGCTGCTCGGCGGCTGGCGCCGCGCACGGCAACGATCAGATCGTCATCGCGAGCTTGTAGGCCCCGGTCGTGCCGGCCGAGCGCAGCACGCGCACCACCAGCGTGACCGCCGTTGAGCCCGTGTTCGTCACCAGGATCTGCTGCTGCACGCCGATGACGCCGCTCGACAAGATGAGCTGTTGTCCGGTGCTCAGGTAGATGCCCATGCCGAACCCCGAGCCCGCGCCCGCGGTCAGCGTGGCCAGCATCTTCTTGCCGGCCGGCACGGTGACCTTGTAGTAGTCGGTGTCGGTGTTCGTGCTGATGGTGCCCGAGACGGTCGCAGGCAGGGCGGCGATGGCCTGGGCGGTGCCCACGCTGTCGTTGGCCGCGGTGCTTTCGTTGATCGCCGAGCCGCCGCCGACCGGTGCGGGCGCCGGAGCGGGGGCTGGTGCCGG
>CANFXR010000041.1 GCA_947451035.1 Burkholderiales bacterium | reverse complement strand
TCGCTGCCGCTCCAGTCGTAGAGCATTTGCTGCAGGTGGGTCTTGGACAGCACGCGCTGCGGGTGCTTGAGCAAGGCTTCGAGCAGCGCCATCTCGAGGCCGGTCAGCTCGATGGCCTGGCCCTTCCAGCGCACCATTTTTGTGGCCGGGTCGTATTCAAGCTCGCCGTGCTGCCACACCGCCTGCGCGCGGCCGGACGATCGCCGCAGCATCGCGCGCAGCCGAGCGGCGAGCTCATCGATGGTGATCGGCTTGAGCAGGTAGTCGTCGGCGCCGGCATCGAGCCCGGCGATGCGCTGCTCGATGCCGTCGCGCGCGGTGAGGATCAGCACCGGCAGGCTCAGCTGGCGGGCGCGCCAGCGCTCCAGCCAGACCATGCCATCACCGCCGGGCAAGCCCAGATCGAGCACCACCGCATCGAACGGCGCGCTGGCCAGCGCCGCATCGGCCTGGGCGCCATCGCGAAACCAGTCGACCACATGGCCGAGCTGGCGCAAGCCCGCGGACAGGGCCTCGCCCAGCGCGTGGTCGTCTTCGACGATGAGCAGGTGCATCGGGTCGGTCGCGGATCAGCCGGGCAGCAAGTGCTCGACGAACCAGTCGCGCGCCGGCCCGGCGGCGTCGCCGAAGTCCTTGATGTAGGCGTCGAAATGACCGCCCTTGAGAGCGACCAGCTTCTTGGGGTGCAGCGCGCGCTCGTAGGCGGCCAGCGCCTGATCGGCCGCCGTGAGGTGGTCGGTGAGTGCGACGACCATCATCAGCGGCGTCGGGCTGATGTGCGCGATGTGCGCGCCCGGCTCGTACTCGAGAAACATCTCGACCGAACGCAGCGTGACTTCGTTCTTCCAGGACGGCGCGCGCGACTGGCCGGTCTCGGTGAACCAGGTCCACGAATCCGGCGTGGGCAGCGCGGCCGGGTCGATCGGGTTTTCGGCGACCACCGGCACCATCGCCGGTGGCTGGCCTGCGTAACGGGCGCGCCGGTCGGCCTCGAACATGGCGCGAAAGCCGGCAAAGAAGTCGGCGCGGATGAGCCGCTGGCCGTTGTCGTGGCCGCTGATCAGCGGCACTTGCGAGACCACGCACTTGACGCGGCGGTCGATCGCTGCGACCACCAGCACGTGGCCGCCGCTGTAGCTCGAACCCCAGATGCCGATGCGCGAGGCGTCGGTCTCGGCCAGCGTCTCGGCGTAGGTGATGGCGTCGCGGTAGTCGCTGACCTGCTGGTGCGGGTCGATCTCCTGGCGCGGCGTGCCATCGCTCGCGCCGAAGTTGCGGTTGTCAAACACGATGGCCGCCAGGCCGGCCGCCGCGAAGGTTTCGGCAAAGCGGTCGAGGTACATCTCCTTGACGGCCGAGTAGCCATGCGCCATCACGATGGTGGGGCACCGGCCCACGCGGGTGTCGGGCAGGTAATGCCAACCGCGCAGCGTGACGCCGTCCTGGGTCTTGAATTCGATGTCCTTGCGCATGGGGTCTCCGATGGTTTGGGCTGCCCGGGACGCGGGCATCGAAAACCGAGTTTAGGCGGGGACCGAATGGGCAGGAAACCCGACGCGACGTGTGGCGCGGGCGTGGTGCACGGACCGCTGACGCGGCACCGCCGCGCTCACTTCAGCGTCAGCGTGCTCCCGTTGACGTTGACCCTGATCACGAGGTCCCGCACGGTGCCGTTGGCATCGACCCGGTAGCACTGCGAGCCGTCGCCCACGCTGGTGTTGTTCACGTTCACGTTGATGCAAAACAGCGCCGTGGTGGCGGTGTCGGCTTCGAGGCTCCAGCCCAGCGTGCTGGTGTCGCTCACCTGCGCCTTGCTGCTGTCGACGTAGCTGATCTCGTCGCCGAGCACGCCGGACTGGCCGACCTTGGCGGTGGTGGGCAGGTTCGCCGTCTGGTTGACGACGGCGTATTCGAGCGTGTCCTGATCGAGCGAGCCGTAGCTGACGTAGGGGTCGACGGCGAAGTAACTGATGCTCGTGACCTGCGACTGCACGCCATTGACCGTGAGCACGGCCGACTCGGTGGCGGTATGCGCCGTATGGCCCTCGAAGGCGGCCAGAGCCCCTGGCGTGAAGGTGTAGCTCATCGTGAAGTTCGTGCCGTCGAGCGAGCCCGTCAGGTTGGGGAACGCATGGTCGCTTTGCATGTAGACCGACACCGCGGTCTCGACCGGGAAGTCCAGCGTCGACACCACCGGCCCGTTGTTGCTGCCCCCGCCGCCACAGGCCGACAGCAGCGCGGCCGCCGGGAACATGCACAGGAAACCACGCCTCGGGCGTGTCAGCAAACGGTCCAGCCAGGGGTTCATGAGGGTCTCCCGAACAAGGGTCGAATGTGAAGAGCCCCCCGCTTGAAGGGAACGAGCCCTAAGGCTAATTCCGTGCGCCCACCCGGCATTGATCGCCCTCAAGCCCCCCGTGCATCACGCCGGCACGCCGCGGCTCAGTCCGAGCCACTGTCCACGGGCAGCGACTCGGCGCGCCAGCGCAGCATGCCGCCGGCCAGGTTGGCCACCTGCTCGAAGCCGGCCTTGCGCAGCAGCACGGTGGCCTGGGCCGAGCGCGCGCCCGAGCGGCACACCGCCACCACCGGTCGGCTGCGATCGAGCTCGCCCAGCCGCGTGGTCAGCTGCGACAGCGGCACCAGCCGCGCGCCGCGGAGGTGGCCGAGCACGTCGGTGAACTCGGTGCGCTCGCGCACATCGATGAGTTGGATGCCGCTGTCGGCACAGCCCGCCAGTCGCTCCTCGAGCGCGTCGGGCTGGATTTCCCACACGCCGCCGAAGGTGAGTTCGAGCGCTGCCCAGCGCGGCTCGTCGGGCATTTCTGTGCCGGCCTGAGGCTGCCCGCAACGCAGGTTGGCCGGCACCGCCTGCGCCATCAGCCGCGGGTGCGGCAGACCGAGGTGGCGCATGTAGCCGACGAAGTCCGATGCGCTGATGTTGAGGCCGAGCCGCGGGTTGAAACGCCTTTCCTCGGCCACGCTGGTGACGCTCAGGCCGCGGTAGTCGTGGCCGGGGTACAGCAGGCAGTCGGCGGGCAGCGAGAAGATCTGCTCGTGCACCGAGCGGTACAGCTCGCTGGCGCTGCCTTGCTGGAAGTCGGTGCGCCCGCAGCCGCGGATCAGCACGCTGTCGCCGGTGAAAGCCATGCTGGCGTCGTCGAGCACGAAGCTCATGCAACCGGCGGTGTGGCCGGGCGTGGCGCGCGCCTCGAGGTGGCGGCTGCCGAACACCACCCGGTCGCGGTGGCCGAGCGCGCGGTCGACATTCGCCGCGCCCGACACCCCCGACAGCGCGATGACGCTGCCGCAGCGCTGCTTGAGCCGCCACGCGCCGGTGACGTGATCGGCGTGCACATGCGTGTCGAGCGTGGCCACCAGCCGCAAGCCAAGCTCGTGCAGCAAGGCGGCGTCGCGCGGGGCGTTCTCGAACACGGGGTCGATGAGCACCGCCTCGCCGGACGACCTGTCACCGAGCAGGTAGGTGTAGGTCGAGGTGGCGGGGTCGAACAGCTGGCGAAATATCAGCATCGAGGCGTCTCCCGGGCAAAAGCGCAGCGCCTCAGCGCCGCATGACAAAGCGGTCGTGCAGCACCATGCCCACCAGCATCGCCACCACGAAAACCGCCGCGCTGCCCACGCCGGCGCTCATCGCCACCAGCGCAGGCCCCGGGCAAAAGCCGCCGAGCCCCCAGCCGGCGCCAAACAGCGCGCCGCCGCCGATCAAGCGCGCGTCGATGACGGTGTTCGAGGGAATCTCGATGCGCTCGCCGCCCCACGCCGTGGTGCGCCGCCGGGCCGCGGCAAAGGCCCATACGCCCACCGCGATGGCCCCGCCCATCACCAGCGCCAGGCTCGGGTCCCACGCGCCGGCCACATCCAGAAACCCCTTGACCTTGCCCGGGTCGGTCATGCCGCCCAGGATCAGCCCGATGCCAAAGACCCACCCGCTCAACAGTGCCATCAGTTCGCGCATGTCAGGCCTTTCAAAGCACGTGGCGCAGGACGAACACGGTGGCCACACCGGCGCCCATGAAGGCCAGCACATTGACCAGCGAACGCAGCGACCAGCGGCTGAGCCCGCACACGCCGTGGCCGCTGGTGCAGCCGTTGCCCATGCGCACACCCACGCCCACCAGCAAGCCGGCCACGACGATCAGCGGCCAGCCGACATCGACGCGGGCCACCGGCAGCGGTGCGAACAGCCGCCACACCCACGGCGCGATCAGCAACCCGCCGATGAACAGCAGCCGCACGCGCTCGGCGGCCAGACTCGCGCCCATGAGCACGGCTCGCAGCGGAGCGGCCACGATGCCGGCGATGCCCGCCACGCGCCCATTGCCCAGCAGGTACAGCGCGGTGGCCACGCCGATCAGCACGCCGCCGGCCAGGGCGCTCCAGGGGGTGAATCCGTTCCAGTCGATCGTCATGTGCAAGTCGTTCCGTCAGCACGGCCATGTTGAGCCGGATCGCGACCCGCTCATTGATCTGCATCAGGCAAGCGCTGTGATCGCAGGCGCACATTAGCTTCGATCTGGAGCTGGCGCGGCACTGCCGAGCGGATCGTCCTTCAGCAGGAGCAACCCATGTCGATGGCTGCACCAAGCCCACACCCGCAACGCCGATCCACATGGACATGAACCTCGCTGGCTTCGGCCTGGGCGCCGTGGTCGGCCTGATCCTGGCGCTGACCGGCGCCGGCGGGGGCATCCTGGCGGTGCCGCTGCTGGTGTTCGGGCTGCACCTGTCGATCATGCAGGCCGCGCCCGTCGGGTTGATCGCCGTGGGCGCCGCATCCGCGCTCGGTTCGCTGCTCGGGCTGCGCGAGGGCATCGTGCGTTATCGCGCGGCCGCGCTGATCGGCGTGACCGGCATGCTGCTGGCGCCGCTGGGCGTGCTGCTCGCGCGGCTGATACCTAACCCGCCGCTGATGGCGGCGTTTGCCTGCGTGCTCGGCTGGGTGGCGCTGCGCACCTGGCGACAGTCGCGGCGCGGCGCGCTGGATCACCTGGACGGCGCGCTGGCCAGAGCGCAGCTGCCGTGCGTGGTGAACCCTGACGCGCAGCGCTTGACCTGGACCACCCCGTGCGCCTGGGCGCTGGGCGCCACGGGTACGGCGGCCGGCGTGCTCAGCGGGCTGCTGGGGGTGGGCGGCGGCTTCGTCATCGTGCCCTCGCTCGGCCACTACACCAACCTCACCCCACGCAGCATCGTGGCCACCTCGCTGGCGGTGATCGCACTGGTGTCGGCAGGCGGCGTGGCTGCGGCAGCCTGGCAAGGCGCCATCGACTGGCACATCGCCATCCCGTTTGCCGCAGGCGCCGTCGCCGCCTTGCTGGCCGGCCGGCAAGTCGCCGCGCGCCTGGCCGGAGCGCGCTTGCAGCAGGCATTCGCGGTGATCAGCGCCGTGGTGGCGTTGCTGCTGCTGGCGCGCGCGCTGGGCTGGAGCGCCGCCTAGCGATCGCTGCCGCCGGCGCGCTCAACTCGGCACGCGCAGCCGCCAGCGGCGCGCACCGTGCCGCACCGGCTGCTCGCCCAGCGACTGACCCGACGCAAACACCTGGCCGAGCCACTCGTGCGCGGCGGCGTCGGCGAGGCCGAGCCGGAACCGGCGCAGCTGCATCGGCACGACTTCCAGCGTGTCCAGCCGCCCGTTGATCGAACGCAGCGTGACGATGTACAGGCAGCCGACATCGCTGCGCAGGCCGGCGCGCGGGGCAATGCCCTCGTGGTCGTTGATCAGGTCGCCGCAGCCGTACAGGATCAGCTTGCCGCGGTACACCTCGACGGGCAGCGGGTGGTGCGACGAATGGCCGTGCACCACGTCGACCGCACGCGAGTCGATCAGCCGGTGCGCGAAATCGCGGTGCGCCTGCGGCACGCCCAGACCCCAGTTGGCGCCCCAGTGGATGGACACGACGACGCGGTCGTCGGGGCCGCGCCGGCTCACGATGTCTTCGGCCAGTTGGGCGGCGGTGGCCACCGACAGATCGGGCAGCAAGGCGATGCCGGCGCGCCGCGTGGCGGCCGACCAGCCCGAGGGCACGCCGCTGCTCTTGGCCGCGAAGGAAAACAGCAGCAACTGGCCACGCCCGGGCAGCGGCAGGCGCGCCGGCGCCCACGCCTCGGCGCTGTCGACCCCTGCACCGGCGAAGCGCACGCCGGCCGCGCGCAAGGTCTGCAGCGTGTCGTGCAGACCGGCGCGGTCCCAGTCGAGCATGTGGTTGTTGGCCAGCGCGCACGCGTCGAGGCGCGCAGCCCGCAGGCAATCGACGTTGGCCGGGTGCATGCGGTAGCGCACGCCCTTGGCTGGCCACGGGTCGCCGTCGGCGGTGACCGCGGTTTCCAGGTTCACGATGCGCAGGTCGGCACCCGCGCTGTCCATCTCGGCCAGCGCATCGCCCCAGATGTAGCCGGCTTCGGCGCCCGGCGCGATCGGCCCGCTCGCCGCCTCGGCCAGCCGGACGTATTCGCGCGCATCGCGCACCAGCGGCTCATTGAGCGCCGGATCGGCCGGGTGCTTCAGGATCTGGTCGATGCCGCGTCCTGTCATCACGTCGCCGCCCAGCAGCAAGACGACTCGTCCTTCACGTCCCATGTGAGCACCCTCCCCTCGGTCACCCTGACGGTGAGTGCACTGTCGCTCGCATCGCGCCGGCGGGTGATGAGTCCGCGCAACCGGCCGCGCCGCGGTGCGCTGGCGGGCCCGGTCCGCGCTTGGGGTGAAGGTCTAAGATCGCCCATGGAAACCGACACCGTCGTGCCATCCCCCCACCGCTACGCCCGCGCCCGCAGCGGGTTGATCGAGTGGCTGCGTGCGTTCTGGCCCACGCCGATCGCGGCCGACTGGCGCGAGCGGCTGAGGGTCATCGTGGGTGCAGCGCTCGGCATCGCGGTGACAGGTCTGGTCTGCCACCACTACGGCACGTTCGGCCGCCACTACGGCGTGTTCGCCTTGCAAGTCTGGCCGTGGCTGATCGCCCCGATGGGCGCCAGCGCCGTGCTGGTGTTTGCGGTGCCAGCCAACCCGCTGTCGCAACCCTGGGCCGTCGTGGGCGGCAACACCGTGTCGGCCCTGGTGGGCGTGGCCTGCGTGCAGCTGAGCGGCACGCCGGAGTGGAGCGCAGCGCTGGCCGTGGGGGGCGCGGTCTCGCTGATGTTTGCCCTGCGCTGCCTGCACCCGCCCGCCGGGGGCACAGCGCTGCTGGTCGCCTTGCTGGGCATTTCAGACCCGCACTTCGTGCTGTTTCCGGTGCTGACCAATTCGGTGATTCTGGTGGCCGTGGGGATGGCGTACAACAGCGCCACGCGACGGCCCTACCCGCACAGGCAGCTGCCGCAGAGCGCGCCGGCGGGCCGTGATCCCGCCGCGGCCGACCCACTCGACGCCGCGCTCGACACGGTGCTGACTCGCTACAACCAGGTGCTTGGCATCAGCCGCGACGACCTCCAGACGTTGCTGGCCGACACCCAGCTGCAGGCCTATCAGCGCAAGCTGTCGGGCCTGCGCTGCGCCGACGTCATGTCGCGCAACCTCATCACTGTCAACCACGCCACGCCGGTGCAGCAGGCGTGGGCCCTGTTCCGCGAGCACCGCATCAAGTCACTGCCGGTGGTGGACGCCGCGGGCAGCATCGTGGGCATCGTGACGCCGGCGGACTTCCTGAACGCAGCCGAAATCCACGAGGTCGACGACTTCAACATGCGCCTGAAAAATCTGCGCAACTGGATCAAGCGCGCGGTCCAGGGCAAGCCCCAAGTGGTCGGCACGATCATGACGCGGCAGGTGCGCGTGGCCAGCGCCGAGCGACACCTGAGCGAGTTGATCCCGCTGTTCGGCAGCACGGGGCACCACCACATTCCCATCGTGGGCGACGGTGGCCGGCTCGTGGGCATCATCACCCAGTCGGATGTGATCGCGGCGCTGTGCGAAACGCAGCCGGCACTCGTCTGACGAACGCCCACGGCGTGGCGGGCGGGCGCGCCTACTCGGGCGTGGCCGGGTCGTTGTCGGCACCACCATCGGCCAGCGCCTGACGCACCAGTTCTTCGTCGCTCAACTCGGGCGCGGCTTGCAGCGCGGCGAGCTCTTCGAGCATCTCGGGCGAGGGCTCGGCGTTGCCGAGCAGCACGTCCTCGAAGCTGGCGTGCGGTGCCTGGCGCTCCTCATGATCCACCGGCGAGGGGTGCGCCACGCCCGGCGCCAGCGTGGGCAGCCGCGCCGCCGCGAGCTCGAGCTGCTCGTCGACCAACTGCGTGAAGGGGCCTTCGTGCGGGGTGTCGTTGTGGTTCATCGGGGGGCCTCCAGCAAAAGCCTATGGTGTGCCCATCAGCGACACAAAGCCAGCGGGGAGATTGATCGACGTCAAGGGCCGTGCCCGTCGCCGCGCCTAGCCTGCACGGCATCGTCCGCTTCAGGCACGCCCCCCATGAACACCTTGACCAAACTGGCACTCGGCCTGATGGGCCAGCTCAAGCCGCAGGCCGTTGCCGAGACCGAGACCGAGGCCATCGTGCTGCCGGCGCCGCGCCTGGCCGGTGGCATGGCGCTGATGGAAGCCTTGCAGCGGCGTGCGTCGTCACGCGAGTTCGACGAGACCGCGCTCGACCCCGCCACGCTGTCCGAGGTGCTGTGGGCGGCCGGCGGCGTCAACCGCCCCGATGTGGGCGGGCGCACCGCGCCCAGCGCCATGAACTCGCAAGAGGTGGAGTTGCACGTGGCGCTGCCGAGCGGGCTGTTTCGCTACGAGCCGCTCACGCACTCGTTGCAGCTGACCGTGGCCAGTGACGTGCGCCGCGTCACCGGCTACCAGGACTTCGTCGACACCGCGCCGCTCGACCTGATCTACGTGGCCAACCACGCGCAGATGAAGCTGGTGCCCGCCGCGCAGCGCGAGCGCTACGCCTACGCCGCGGCCGGTGCGATGTCGCAAAACGTCTCCCTGTACTGCGCGGCCAACGCGCTGGCCACGGTGATACGCGCGTGGTTCGACGCGCCGGCCCTGGCGCAGGCGATGGGGCTCGAATCCGACCAGCAACTGCTGCTGTGCCAGACGGTGGGCCGCATCAAGACGGTCGCGGTGCATTGAGGCCCTGAGCGGCCGGGTGCAGCGTCCAGCTGCCGTCGCCGGTGAGCGTGAGCACCTGCTGGTGGTAGCGCAGCACGGCGGCGTGGTGGCTCACGCTGACCGGCGTGATCGACAGGCCGGCGAGTTGCTCGTACAGGTGCGCCTCGTTGGCGTCGTCGAGCGCGCTGGTGGCCTCGTCGAGCAGCACGTAGCGCGGCTTGGCGAGCAGCGCGCGGGCGAAGGCCAGCCGCTGCTGCTCGCCCACCGAGAGCACCTTGGCCCAGTCGAGCGCGGCGTCCAGCCCGCCCACGCGCTCGGCCAGCCCGCCCAGGTTGACCTTGGCCAGCCACAGCAGCAGCTCGGCGTCGGAGATCTCGCGATCGGTGTCGGGGTACAGCAGCTGGCAACGCAGGTCGCCCAGCGGCTGATAGGGGTGCTGCGGCAAGAACAGCATGTCGGTGCCGCTGGGCCGGCGCACCTGACCCGAGCCGGTGCTCCACAAGCCGGCCAACACGCGCAGCAACGAGCTCTTGCCGCCGCCGCTCGGCCCGACGATCAGCAGCCCCTGCCCTGCCGGCACGGCAAACGACAGCTCGCGCATCAGCAGCTGCTCGCGCTGCGGCGTGAGCACCGTGAGCGATTGCACCGACAGCTCGGCCGCCGGCTCGGTGTGGATGCGCTCGATGCCGTCATCGCGCTCGGCGGCCTGCAGCGCGACCTGCTCGTCGAGCAATTGCGAAAAGCCGTGCAGCCGGTCGACGCTGGCGGCAAAACGGCTGAGGCCTTCGAAGTGCTCGACGATCACCGTGAGCGCACTCAGGATGGCGGAAAACGCGCCGGCCGCCTGGATCGCGCGGCCCACCTCGAGCTGGCCCGACAGCACGTCGCCCGCAATCACCAGACTGGGCAGCACGATGGTGATGAAGCTGTGCGCGTACTGGAACACGTTGAGCTTGAACTGCCAGCGCACCACCTTGCGGTAGTTGCCAAACACCGCCTCGAAGGCGCGCCGCAGCGCCGACATCTCGTGCGCCTCACCGCCGTAAAACGCGATCGGCTCGGCGTGCTCGCGCAAGCGCACGAGCTTGAAGCGGAAGTTGGCCTCGTGCTGCAACTGCGCGAAGTTGAGCTCGACCAGCCGGCGCCCGAACACCGCCGCGGCCACCACGCTGCTGAGCACCGCATAGGCGATCAGCAGGTACACCAGCAGCCGCGAGATTGACCACAGCACGCCGGTGAAGGCGATCAGCTCGATCAGCGCGCGCAGCACGATCATCGAGAAGTACAGCGACTGCGAGGTGAACGCGTTGACGTCGTCGGCAATGCGCTGGTCGGGGTTGTCGAGGCCCACGATGGCGTTGAGCCGGTAGTACGCGCGGTGGCTGAAGTACCGCTCGACGAAGTGGTGCGTGAGCCAGCGCCGCCAGCGCAGCCCCAGCGTGTCGCGCACGAAGTAGTACAGCGCAAAGATCGGCACCGCGGCCACCAGCAGCAGCGTGTAGCGCCGGATCGACGCCCAGAAGCGGTCGGCATCGCGCGCGGCCAGCGCCGAGGTGAACTCGCCGCTCTCATGGTTGAACGCGACGTTGAAGCCGGTCTGCCACAGCAGCAGCACGCCCAGCAGCGCCAGCAATCCCAGCGCACGCCAGCGTTCATCGCTGCGCAGGTAAGGCCGTGCGATGGCCATGAAGCGGCCCACCAGTCGGGCGTTGAATCCGGGGCTAGCTTGTTCGGAAGGGGTCATCGCGGCCACCGCTCGCCCAGTGTGGCGGCGGCCCGTGCATGCGGCGTTGTCTCCACTCAAGGGTGCCTTGCCTGAACGCAAGCGCAGCCGGCCCGGCGGCGCTGCTATCGTCGCCCGCTCCCATCGCAGCGCCCCCCCATGAACCACACACCCACGGCCAGCCCGAGCGCCGACCCGGCGGCCTTCGAAAAGGCCACCTACGCCAAGGTGACCCGGCGGCTGCTGCCGTTCTTGCTGCTGTGCTACGTGGTCGCGTACCTCGACCGCGTGAACGTCGGCTTCGCCAAGCTGCAGATGTCGGTGGACCTGGGCTTCAGCGACGCCGTGTACGGGCTGGGCGCGGGCATCTTCTTCATCGGCTACTTCCTGTTCGAAGTGCCGAGCAACCTGATCATGCACAAGGTGGGCGCGCGGCTGTGGATCGCCCGGATCATGCTGACCTGGGGCTGCGTGTCGGCGGCCACCGCCTTCGTCACCACGCCGGCGATGTTCTATGCGGCGCGCTTCGCGCTCGGCGTGGCCGAAGCCGGCTTCTTTCCGGGCGTGCTGCTGTACCTGACGTACTGGTTTCCAGCGCAGCGGCGCGGCGGGATGACGGCGCTGTTCATGACGGCCATCCCGCTGACCGGCGTGCTGGGCGGCCCGCTGTCAGGGTGGATCCTGCAGGCTTGCAGTGGCTTGCATGGTCTGGCCGGCTGGCAGTGGCTGTTCATGGTGCAAGCCGCGCCGTCGATCCTCGCGGCCGTGGCCACGCTGGTGTTTCTCGATGGGGGCATCGCCAGCGCGCGCTGGCTGAGCCCGGCCGAAAAAGAACTCCTGAGCCGCCACATCGAGGCCGAGCAACGCACCAAGCCCGCCCACAGCCTGCGCGACGTGTTCGTGAGTCCGTCGGTGTGGCTGATGAGCGCGATCTACTTCTGCTTCGTGATGGGGCTGTATGGCGTGGGCTTCTGGCTGCCGACCATCATCCGCGCCACCGGCGTGACCCACCCGCTCGAGATCGGCTGGCTCACGGCCATTCCGTACGGCGTGGCGGGTCTGGTCATGCTGGCGGTGAGCGCGAGCTCGGACCGGCGGCTCGAGCGGCGCTGGCACGTGGCGATCCCCGCCGCGCTGGGCGGGCTCGGGCTGCTGCTGAGCACGCTGTTTGCCGATAACACCACACTCGCCATGGCCGCGATGACGCTGGCCACCGCCGGCATCGTCACCGCCTTGCCGCTGTTCTGGAGCCTGCCGACCGCGCTGCTCGGTGGCGCCGCAGCGGCCGCAGGGCTGGCGATGATCAACTCGATCGGCAACCTCGCCGGCTTCGTCAGTCCCTACCTCGTGGGAGTCGTCTCGGGCGCAACGCACGACACGCGCATCGGCATGGCGATCCTCGCCGCGTCGATGTTCATCGGCGCGACGCTGACGCTGGCCGCCAAGCAGCACAGCGCAGCGGGTAACAACCCGTAGCGGCCCGACTCATCGGCGGTCACAGTCCGGGACGCTCACACAGCAACCTGGGGAAACGACATGAATGACAGCACGACCGACGACGCACTGATGACCCAGGCCGTCATCGATTCGATCCCCGATGTGATCTTCTTCAAGGACCTCGACGGGGTCTACCGCCGCGGCAACAAGGCCTGGGGCGAACTGGTCGGCCGGCCGGTCGACGCGCTGCTCGGCAAGACCGATTTCGAGCTGTTCCCCAAGGACGTCGCCTCGTCCTTTCGTGAACAGGATCTGGCGATGCTGCGCAGCCGGCACAGCCAGCGCAACGACGAGTGGCTGGACTACCCCGATGGCCGCCGCGTGCTGGTCGAAACGCTGAAGGCCCCGGTGTACGACCGTGACGGCACCCTGATCGGGCTGGTGGGCATTTGCCGCGACATCACCCAGCGCGCCGGCTGAGCCGGCGGGTGCGATGCGGCAGCGCGCTGGCGCTGAGCGGGGATGAGCGCGACACCCTGATCAGCGGCACCTAGAATCCGCCGCGCCCCATTCGGAATGGCGCACTTTGGCGGCTTCACTGTCATCGATTTTCAGAAAGAACACGATGGCATCCCCTACGCACGACGCGGCCCATCACTCGATGGTGAGCATCCCCACCGCGCAGCGCGGATTCAGTTTTCGCGACCACGCCGCGCTGTGGTTCAGCCTGGGCGTGGGCCTGCTGGTCATGCAGATCGGCGCGTACCTCATGCCCGCGCTCAGCCCGCCACAGGCCCTGGCCGCGGTGCTGCTGGGTTCGGTGCTGGGCTCGGGGCTGCTGGCCTGGGTGGCGGCGATCGGCTGCCGCCACGGGCTGTCGAGCTCGGCGCTGATCGCACGCAGCCTGGGCCTGCGCTTCGCCTTGTTGCCAGTCGGCCTGAACGTGGTTCAACTGCTGGGCTGGACGGCGTTCGAGCTGGTCGTGATGCGCGACGGCACCACCGCCATCGCGCACCAACTGTTCGGCACCGACGCGGCCTGGCTGCCCTGGGTCGCGACGCTGGCATGGGGCGCGTTGCTGGTCGCGCTGGCCAGCGGCTCGATGGTCGGGCTGGCGCGGCGCTTCATCAGCCGTCTGGGCTTGCCGCTGGTGGTGGCCTCGCTGTGCTGGCTGACCTACCAGTTCGCAACGCGCTTGCACGCACAGGGGGTCGAGGCCTGGTGGTCGCAAGCGGGCGACGGCTCGATGAGCCTGATGGCGGCGCTGGACCTGGTCATTGCGATGCCGGTGTCGTGGCTGCCGCTGGTGGCCGACTACTCGCGCTATGGCGTGTCGGCCTCGGGCGCGCTGCGCGGCACCTGGCTGGGCTACACGCTGGCCAATGTCTGGTGTTACGCGCTGGGCATCCTGATCGTCAGCACCACGCCACCCGGCGCCGATCTGGTGGCCACGCTGCTGCTCGCGCAAGGCGGGCTGCTCGCGCTCGGGCTGATCCTGATCGACGAGACCGACAACGCCTACGGTGACGTGCACTCGGGCGCGGTGTCGTTCAGCTTCCTCGCCAAGCGCGGCTCGATCCGCAGCGCCGGCATGGTGTTGGCGGCGCTGGCCACCGGCTGTGCGCTGGTGCTGCCGATGCACAGCCTGGAGCCCTTCCTTTTGATGCTGAGCTCGATCTTCGTGCCGCTGTTCGGCGTGGTGATCTCGCAGCTGGCGTTCGGTTTGCCGCCCGAGCGCGCGCTGCGCTGGGGGCCGGCGCTGGTGTGGCTGCTGGGCATTGCCTGCTTCCATGCGGGCGCTGTGCTGTGGCCGGCCTGGGGTTCGGCCCTGCCCAGCCTGGCGCTGACACTGGTGCTCGGTGGTCTGCTGCGCAAGGCGTCAAGCCGCTCGTGAGCGCAGGCGCGGCGTGCACCGCCGCTCAGACCGCGGCCGGCACGCCGCGATCGCCGCTCAGCGCGCGTTGGTCACCCGGTGCAAACGCAGCGTCGGCCGAGGCCTCAGCACCTGAGCGTGCTCAAGCGTGCACGACCATCCTCAAGCGAGACACGAACGACGCGCGGTCGAGCAGCTGCAAGCCATCGAGCAACTCGATCTGAAGCCGCCCGACCCCGGCGCGCGCCGCCTGCGTGCGCTCGACGGCCAGTTCGCCCACCACGCCCAGACAGGCCATCGCAGCGACGGTGGCCCGCCACGGGTCAGGCTGCACGGCCGCAAAGGCGCCGACCAGTGCGCTGGCCGAGCAGCCCACACCGGTGATGCGCGTCATCCAGGGATGGCCGTTGGACAGGGTGGCCCCGCGGGCCGACGCGTCGACCACATGGTCGTCGGCACCGCTGATGCACACGACTGCGCCCAGCTTGCGGGCCAGCACCAAAGCGGCTTCGACGGCATCGCTCGAGGGCGCTGCGCTGTCGACCCCGCGCGTGTGCGCGGCGAACCCGGCCACGCTCATGATCTCCGAGGCGTTGCCGCGCACCACCGTGGGCGCGCCTGCTTCGATCAGCTCGGCCAGTGCCGCGTTGCGGTACGGGGTGGCACCGGCCCCCACCGGATCGAGCACGACCGCAATGCCGCGGCTGCGCGCGGCCTTCAAGGCCAGTTGCATGGCGTGCATCCAGGCCGGCTCGAGGGTGCCGATGTTGAGCACCAGGGCCTGGGCGATGCCGACCATGTCGGCCACTTCCTCGTGGGCATGCGCCATCACCGGCGACGCTCCGATGGCCAGCAGCGCGTTGGCGTTGAAGTTCATGGCCACGAAGTTGGTGATGCTGTGGACCAGTGGCGCGCGTTCGCGCACGGCCTGCAGGTCGTCCCACAGTGCGGCGGCGTCGAGATCGACCGCACTCACGGCAACGCCTTCAGCGCGAGATCGGCGGCGCTGGCACCCCACAGATCAGGTTCAAAGGTGCCGTGGTCCGGCACCCGGATTGAAAATTCAGAGTCTTTCAACCTGCCATTCGAGCGCAAGGCGCTGCGCCTGCTCGATCTCGTCGTTGGTCATGTTCAGCGCGATGTAATCCCGCTTCTCGATGGCCCGCTTGAACCCCGACGCAATCGCGATGCTCAGCCACATGTGCGCTTTGATCTGGTCCTTGACCACGCCTTTGCCATTCGCGTAGATCAGGCCGATGTTGAACTGCGCCCCCACATTGCCACTGTCTGCAGCCAGCGTGCACAAGCGAGCGGCCTCGGCATCGTATTGAGCGACGCCTTCCCCGTTGCTGTACATCGAGGCCAGGTTGATCTGGGCATCGGTGTGGCCTTGCTCGGCGGCCAACTGGTACCAGGCCGCGGCCTGAACATAGTCCAGCGGCAGCCCCCGACCTTGGTAGTACATCAGACCCAAATTGAACTGGGCACCGGCCAATCCCTGTGCGGCGGCCATTTGGAACCAGTGCGCGGCCAACACGTAGTCCTGCGCGACCCCGCTGCCCTGGTAGTACTGATGACCCAATTTCTGTTGTGCCGCAATTTCGCCTGCACGCGCGGACGGCTGCGGGCTGACTGCGTTGGAGTCCCGACGTAAAACGGAGGCGGAATGGATCATGGCTTCAACCTATCGTTAGGGACTGCACAAAGAGGCCCTTGTTGCTTTTTCAGCTTGCAACATTGAGACATTATTGTCACGTTAGTCACATATGTCACCAACGTTAGCCGGTAATTTGTGGGTCTTTTGTCACTGTTGCCACCGTTGCCACGCTTGTCGTTCTGGTTGAGTCTTTGACCTTCATCCCCACTGCCCCGCGGCGCTGGCCGCAGACCCCGCCCCATGTACACCTCCACTTTCACGTTCGCCCAACGTGAGTTCAACGACGAATTCCGCGCCCTGGACGACGTGATCGCCCGGGCCGCCAGATCCATCCCGGGCTATCTGGGCGAGGAAAACTGGGAGAAGCCGTCCAGCGGGCTGATGTGCACCGTGTACTACTGGGACACGATGGCGTCGCTGCAAGCGCTGATGACGCACCCGGCCCACATCGCTGCCAAGCAACGCCAGCAGCAATGGCTGGCCGGCTACCAGGTGGTGATCGCCGAGGTCGTCGGCAGCTATGGCGATGGCGGCATCGCGCACCCGCTGGGTGGGATGACGCTACATCCATCCGTTCAGGCTGAAGCTGACCGCTGAAGGCACGCACCCCGTGACATGGCGTGCCCGGCGCTTCCGGACACGTTGGGCGAACACAGCCGGTTCGAATCCAGGAAAGCGCGGGCCGAGTTGATTCGTCGCCGCACGCCATGGAAAACCAAGGACACCTCGGGACACTCCAATGCAGCAGCGCCCTCTCAAGATTCAGCGCTTGCCGGCAATGGCCTTGAGATCTTTCATCAAGAGGAACAGGTGAAACGGATCTGATGCGCTCGGCTCGAACTCCCAGTTCAGATACCACTGCCGAGCAGACTCGTCCTTGGCGTGAACCAGCAGCGCTCGAATTCCCGCGATGTCTGCAGCCTGTGCCGTGCGCATCAATGCATCCTTGAGCAAAGCTTTGCCAAGACCGATGCCTTGATGCGGTAGATCCACGGCAAGTCTGGCCAGGATCATCACGGGGATGGGGTGTTTGGGTATGCCTTTGACCACTCGGGGAGCCGCCGATGCGGGCTCGACGGAGCCCACGGTCAAGCTGTAGAAGCCGACTACCGAGCCCGAGTTGCAGCTCACATAGGTCTGCGAACTGTTGGAGCTTTGATTGACCAGCGCGAAGCGCTGCAAAAACTGATTCAGTGCAGGCTGGCCGCAGTCGAACGACACAACGACATCCGAACCCACCAGCTTGCGGATGGGCTCGCAGACCTTCGCATTCAACCGAGCAGTCCCGGCTCGCGCAACAGCTTGCGCAACTTGGGTTTGGCGCTGACGGGCTGGTCCAGAGCCGCCTGAAACTCCAGCCACTTCTCGGGGCTCAGCTCAAAGCGGGTTCGATCCGCCAAGGTCTGGTTGGCAGCATTGATGCCCGCGTCCAGCAAGAACTCGCTCACATTCTTGTGCGCCACACGTGCGGCCTCTTGAAGCAACTGCTTCACAGGACCACTGGCGCGCACATCGATGCGCTCGGATTTGGAATGGGTAACGGTGGTCATGAGAGATCCTTTTCAAAAAAGGTCCCGCATCATATCGTCCGGACGCTGTCAGTACGTGGCATTTTTCAGGCCTGTGAACAGACCTGACCTGGAGCGCGGCAACAACGATCCTTGATCAGCAGCGCAATGAACTCAGTACGGAGTGACCACCAATACTGGACCCACGGCCACATTCGCCGCTTTTGCCGGCGATGGCCTCGAGATCTACCCGCCCTTGGCTCGCCCCAGCCGCGAATACCAGGGCGCCGACTTGGGCTTGGCGCCCTTTTCGGTCTGGCGCGGACGGCTCATGACGGTGCCGATCAGGTTGAAAGGCGCGAGCAGCTCGGTCATGTTTTCCAGGTCCTGGATGGACGTGGTGTGCTCTTCGACCACCACGAGCGTGGTGTCGACCTGGGGGATGAACGCCAGCGCATCGGCGGTGTCGAGCAGCGGCGGCAGGTCCACGATGATGTAGCGGTCCTGGTAGCGTTCTTTCATCTCGCGGATCAACTGCTGCGCCAGCTTGGTGGCGAGCAGTTCGGATGAGTTGACCACCGCTTGCTGGCCCGCGGGCAGCATCACGAAGCGCGACACGCCGGGGTTGATCAGCAACTCGGCGATCGGCGTGCCGTGGGTGAGGTGGTCGCTCAGGCCGGGGGCGCCGTCAAAGCCGAACATCGACTGCAGCCCGTGGCCCGACAGGTCGGCGTCCACCAGCAGCACGGCCGAGTCGTAGTCGGCCGCGATGGTCAGCGCCAGGTTCAGCGCGGTGAGCGACTTGCCCTCGATGCGCCGCGCGCTGGTCACGGCCAGCAGGTTGAAGCCGTCGGCGCGCATGCGCTGCAGCACCTGGTTGCGCAGCATCTTGAACGCCTCGGTCAGCTCCGAGCGGTCGGCCTTGACCACGCCATGCGTGCGCTGCAGCCGCAGCAGGGCATCGGCACGCACCTGGGTGCTCGAGTACTGGATGTTCAGCGGCTCGGTGTCGCTTCGCGCGTCTTGAATCGTGCTCATGGGGGCCGCTCAGTTGGATACCCGCCGCAACACGCCGTACCAGGCGACGTCGATCGGCATGTAGAAAAGATGCAAGGCGATGACCACCAGCACGATGGCGAACAGCACGCCCATCACCACGATGCGCCGCGTCCACGAACGCCGGCGTACCAGCACCGGGCTGGGCAACGATGGCAGCACGGCCAGCACCGGCACTTGCATCACGCGCAGCACGTCGCGCGCGCTGTGCACGGTCTGGTCGATCGCCTCGCGCAAGGCCGCCGCACCCACGCCGCCCATCAGCGCGAACAGCAGACCCACCAGCACGATCACCGGGCGGTTCGGTCGCACCGGCTTTTCCGGGTAGACCGGCGGCTCGATGAGCGTGAAGCGCTCGGCCTTGCGACCGCGCTCGAGCTGCTCGGCCACCTGCGCTTGCATCTGCTTTTCGCGCAGTTCGCGAAAGCGCCCGCGCGAGCTGTCGATGTCACGCGCGAGTTCCAGGTATTCGCGCTCGACCTCGGGCGTCTGGCGCACGCGCGTGTCGAGCTGCTCGAGCTTGTCGCGCAACGCCTGGCGTTCGCTGCGCATTTGCGCGATCTGCGAGCTGATCGTCTCGACCTGCGACTTCAGGTTGAGGTAGATCGGGTTGTCGGGCTTGCGCGCGCGCCGGATGGCCTCGGCACTGCCCTCGGGGGCGCCGGCTCCGGTGCGCAGCGCTTTTTCAATGACCGTCACGGCGCGCTTCAACTGGACCACATCGGGGTGCTCATCGGAGTACTTTCGACGCAACTGGTTGAGCTGCTCTTGCAGCTGCAGCAGTTTTTGCTCGCGGTCAGTGGCGTCTTGCTCCAGGCCCGTCTCGACCTTGAGCAGCGAGATCTCGCGGCGCAGCCGCTTCACGTCGGGGTGGTCGTCGCTGTAGGTGCCAGTCAGCGTGGTGAGCTGCAGCTGCAGCATCTTGAGCCGGTCCTCGGGCTCGAGCGCCGCACCGCCGTTCGCGCTGATGGGCGTGGCCGGCTTGGTGTCGGCCAGCTGCGACTGCAGCGCGAGCTTGCGCTCATCGAGAAAGACGATCTCGCGCTCGAGCCGCTGGATGTCGGCGCTGGTGCGTTCGCTGCCCATCAGGTTCGAAATGTTCAGCTCGGGCAATCGTCCCTGATTGCGCTCCTTGAAGGCCGAGAGCTTTTGTTCCTGGTCGGTGATGTGCTCGCTGACCCGGTTCAGTTCCTCGTCGATGAACATCGTGGTCTCGGCGGCTTTTTGCTGCCGGTTCTTGACGTTCTCGTTGAGGTACAGCGTGGTCAGCTCGTTGGCGATCTTCTGCGCATTGGCCGCCACCTCGCTGTCGTACGACAGGCTGAACGCGATGGTCGACTTGACGGCCGAGCCGCTGCGCCGGTCGGTCACTTCGGCGCTGATCGGCGTGAGCTTGATGTCGCGGCGCATGCGGTCGAGGATTTCCTCGCTGGTCTCGCTTTGCCGCTTGGCGCCGTACAGGTTGTACTTGTCGACGAGCTCGAGCAGCGTGGCGCGCGTCATCACCTGCTGGCTGATGACCTGGATGCGCTCGTCGGCAAAGCTCGTCACGGTGGAGCGCACGAACTCCTGCGGAATTTCCTGTTCCTTGATCAGGATGGTCGCGGTGGAGCGGTACACCGGCGGCAGCACCAGCGCGACCACCACGACCACCGCGAACAGCAAGCCGGACACCAGCACGATCAGCCAGCGACGCCGGCTCAGCGCGCCGAGGTAGTCGCCCAGGGTCTTGCCCGAGTCGGCCACCGGATCGGCAGGCGCGTAGAGGTCTTGGGGGTTGGCGGACATGGGGTACGTCAATGCAATGGAAGGTTCGTCGCGTCAGCGTGACGCATCGAAGGTGGGGAAGGCGTAGCGCAGCGACACGCTCACGTTGCTGGACTGGGCCGAATTGCTGGGCCCCACATTGTTGGCCTGGGTCAGCTGATAGGCCAGGCTCAGCGAGAGGTCGTCGGCCAGCTGCCTGGACAGCGACATCGCGAACGACCGCTGGCGCGATTCGCCCACGTTGAACGCGCCGCCACTGCCGGCAATCGGGGCCGACGTTCGCGACATGTTGTAGCTGAGCGCACCGCCCCAGGTTTCCGAAAAACTGTGGCTCGCGCTCAGGTTCACCACATCGCTGCGCTGCACCGCACCCAAGCCGCCCGGTCGCTGGCTGCGGCTGGCCGAAAACGAGAGCGCCGACACCTCGTCGAGCTGATAGCTGTACGAGGCGCTGTACTGCAGCCCGGTGGCCGCACTGGTCACCGGCTCGCGCACGAGGATGAAAGGCACCAGCCCCGCACGGCACAACACCACGTCCAGCGGGCACACCAGCGCCAACGCCGATCCGTCGGTGCGGGTGCGATACGAGCCGAGCGACACCGAAGTGCTCGAGCGCTCGGACCACTGGTGAGACATGCCCAGGCTCCACTGGTCGGTCGACGAGCGGTTGCCCAGCGACACCGGGCGGTATTCCGAGTGCGACAGCTGCAGGTTGAGCGCGTCGATCTCGGTCAGCCGGTACGACAGCCCGCCGCCGAACGCGGTGTCGGTGTAGTCGCTCGCGTTCGACACGGCCTGCCCGTAGCGGGTCTCGTTGCGCGACACCTGCGCCGACGACGTCAGCCGCTCGTTGATCGAATGCGACCACGAGGCCGCCAGCGAGGTGGTGCGCCGCTGACCGGGCGACAGCCCCACGTCGGCGGTTTGCACCACGTTGTTGAAGTCCTGCGAATACCCGGCGCTGACCTCGAAGTCGTTGGACTCGAGCGACAGCGACTGCGACAGGTTGATCCGCCCGTCCACCCGGTCGTTGGTGCCGCGGCCGCTTTGCGAGACTTTGGTCGCGTTCAGGCCCAACCGCGTGGCCATGTTCTCCACCCGGCGCGTGGCACCCAGGGCGGTCGACAGGGACAGGCTGTTCACGGTGCCAGGCGAATGTTTGACCAGGTTCACGTTGTCGTTGGTTTCAAGGCGGGACTCGACCGAACTTTCAAGAGACCACAAATCGGCATGGGCCGGCGAGGCCGCGGCCAGCAACACCGCCAGGCCCGCCATCCACCGGCGCAGCGGTGCCGTCCAAGGGCTGCGGCGCGCCGCGAGGCGGTCGAAGCGGCTCACGGCACCAGCAGCACGTCTCCGCTTTTCAGCGTGATGTTTTGCGACAGGTCGCCGCCCTTGCGAACACGCGAATACTGGAAGGGAATCGACACCGACCTGCCCTCGATCTTGCGGATGATGCGGATGCCGTCTTCGGAGGCAAACGGCGTCATGCCGCCGGCGATGGTCAGCGCTTGCAGCACGTCGATGTTGCGTCCGACCAGCAAGTCGCCGGGCTTGTTGACGCGGCCCAGCACGTAGATGTGATAGCTCGCCACACGCACCACGGCCACCGTCACCACCGGCTCGGGAATGAACTTCTCGAGCCGCTTGACCAGCTCATCGTGCACCTGATCGGCCGTCTTGCCGGCCACGATGAAGTCACCGGCCAGCGGGAACGAAATGCCGCCGTCCGGGCGCACCAGCACCGAGGACTTGAGCGTCTCGTCGCGCCACACGGCGATGTCGAGCGCGTCTTCCGGCCCGATCACATAGGCCGGGTCGGTCACCGGAACGCGCTCGATGCTGTCGCCCCATTTCGTCGTCGCTGCGGCCGGCGCAGCACCCGCCGGCAAGCTCGCGCCAGGCGAAATGATGAGCGCAGGCGTCTCGTTGAGGTACGGGATCTCGGGCAAGCTGGGCAGGCTCGGCAGGCCGGAGCACGCAGCCACCGAGCACACGAGCGCGCCGGCGGACAGGCGACGCAGCCAGATCGGGGTGTTCAAGAAGCGTTGTAAGGGCATGGGGTCGGGCGTTACCGGGTGACGGGCTGGGGCGGCACGAACCGCTCGGCGTCGGCCTTGTCGCGGTAGTCCTGGATGAGGTTGAACATCTCGACATCGCCCACGCCGAACACCGGCTCGCGCTGCTTGACGACATCACTGACCGACTTGTTGCGGTAGCGCGTGAGCAGCTCGCTGTTGAGGTGAATCAGCTTGTCGTTGCGCGTGGTGCACTCGGACACCAGCGTGACCTGATCGTCGTGCTTGCGCTGCAATTGCGCTTGCTGCTCGTCGCGCAACTTGGTGTACTGGGCCAGTTCGCGCGCCTTTTGCGCCAGCGCTTCTTCGTGGCTGCGCTTGTCGTCGGCCAGCTGCTTTTCGAGCGTGGCCACCGTGGTGGTCAGCTCGGCGCGCTGCGCCTCCGAGGTCTTGAGCCGTGCGTTCACCTTGGCCATCGCGGCCTTCAACTGCTCGAGCTGCTGGGTCTGCTCGCCGAGCTGCTGATCGACGGCGGCCTTGTCGGCCT
This sequence comes from Burkholderiales bacterium, assembly GCA_947451035.1. GTDB lineage: Bacteria > Pseudomonadota > Gammaproteobacteria > Burkholderiales > Burkholderiaceae_C > PBB1. Next base: position 2,580 of record CANFXR010000041.1, on the reverse strand, counting down.
CGACCTTGGACTTGGCGGCTTGTGCTTCTTGCACCTGCTGCTGCAGGTTCTGCAATTGCAGCTGGGTGCGGCGCGCGGCCTTGTCAGCCGCCTTGTCGCCGGACTCGGCCGAGGCCCAACCCGCCGTCAACGCGAAGGCAAGTGCCACCAGCGCGAGCGCGCCGGCACGGAAGATGGAAGTGGAGCGCGCGCGCATCAGAACTTGACGTTGAGGTCGAACTGGAAGACGTCGATCGACAGCGGTGCGCCCGAGATCGAATCGCCGCTCAGGTAGCGAAAGCCCGCCGAGGTGTTCTTGCCCAGGCCGTAGGTGCCGCCCAGGATGTAGCCCTTGGCGTCGGTGCCGCCGAGCCGGAAGTCGCTGTCGGTGAAGGCATCGAGCACCGCGTCACGCTCGACACGCTTGTAGGCCGCGAACACCTGCCAGTCGTGGCGCGCCTTCATTTCGGCGTCGCCGAAAGCCGCACGCAACTGATACGCCGTGGTCTGATCGTCGACCCGCGTGCCCACCCGCGCGCTCACGTCCTTGCGGTTGAAGCCCACGTTTTGAACGTAGTCGGCGGTGAGGATCAGGCGCTTGCCGGCGTACGACGGAAAGTCAACCTGGCCGGTCAGGTTGACCAGGTGGTACTCGGAGGCAAGCCCCAGCAGCACCCCTTTACTGCTGTCGTTGATAAGGTAGTAGGTGTTGCCCTTCTGGGCGAACTGCGGCGCGGTGTACTCGTTGAGCGATGAGCCCGCCGGGCTGGTCTTGCCCAGCATGTTCTCGTAGTGGAAGTAGCCCAGACCCACCTTGCCGCGGATGTCTTGCGCCGAGTTGCCGAAACTGGCACCCAGCTGGCCGCCAAACAGCCACTTGTCGGCCGACGCCAGTTCGACTTCCTGCACCGGCATGGCGGCCACGGTGGCAAAGCCTCGCCACTGCGGCGTGAGCCTCGGGGTCCACTGCGCTGCCACGCCGTCGAAGCTCAGGTCGTTGGACCACAGCAGGTCGGTGCCGAACCACGGGTTGCCAAAGCGCCCGGCCACCGCGTTGAACTCGTCGCCCTGCCGGTAGCGCACGTAGGCGCGGTCCATCAGCACCGTGTAGCGGTTGTTGAAGCTGCCCAGCGTCTGGTTGGCCGACAGCGGATCGCTGGCACTGCCGGTGGTCAGGCGCACGCCGGTCGACCAGTTCTCGTCGATCCTGGCGTTCAGGCCGATGCGAGCGCGCACGCGCAGGCGTTCGCGATCCTGGGTGGTGTTCATGAGCGACGGCGACCGGTTGCGGTTGGTGTCGAGCACGCTGGTCTGCTGCGCATTGCCGCTGTCAAAGCTGTCGAACTGAGCGCGCACGCGCAAGTCGCCTTCCCACTCGAGGTTGCGCACCCACGCCGGCACCGCGCCCGGCCCGGCCCAGCCCTCGCGCGAGGCCTGCTCGGCCAGCTCCTGGCGAATTTCCGCCTTCATCTCGTTGCGCACGAACTCGGGGATGTACTGCACGCGCACAGCACCCGGTGCGGCCTTGGCCGCAGCACCGGCGGCAGCGGCATGCGCCTCGGGCCGGGGCGCAGGCTTGGCCACGTCATCGAGCAAGGCGCTGCCCTTGTCCTTGGCCAGCACGCCCTGGTCGACCAGCTGGCTGATCAGCCTGGCGGTGGCGGCGCGCACCGCATCGATGTCGGCATCTTGCGCGGCCACGGCAGGCGCCGCCCACGCGGCGCACAGCATCAGAAGGGAAATACGGGAAAGAGTGGGCTTCATGGTCAGTCAGGGCTTGTCACGCATCAAGAGCGGTTGCTCAGTCGCAGTTGCATCGGTCGCATCGAGCTCGGGGGAACGTCCTTCAGCGGGGTCATCTCGAGCAACGTGAGCGCGATCAGGTCATCGACCTGCGCGTTGCCCGAGCCGCTCACGATGTCGGCCTTTTGAACGCGGCCGTCATCGCCCAGCCAGACCTTGACCACGACGCGGAATTCGTCTTTCAAGACCTTGCGGTTGCGCGACAGCGCTTCGAAGAACTGGCGCTGCAGCAAGCCGGTGTAGTACGCGCCGCCGCCGCCGCCCGTGGTCAGAAAGTCGCGCCCGCCGCGGTTGGCGGCCAGCCCGAAGCCGTCGGAGCCGGCGCTGCCATCAGCGTCCACGCCCAGCGGCTTGTCGGACGAGGGCTTGTCGTCGGGCGCCTTGGCGTCGGCCGGCTTGGGGTCGTCCTTGGGCTGGTCGATCTTGACGTCGTCCTTCACCTTGGGCGGCTCGGGCGGCTTTTCAGGCGGCTTCGGGGGCGGCGGCGGCGGCTGCTTGAGCAACGCGACTTGCTGCACGCCGGTGTTCTTCTTGGCCGGCGCGCCGATGAACTTCATCACCACCAGCGCCGCGCCGACGAGCAAGGCCACGACCGCCAGGCCGAGCGCGGCCTTCTTGATCCGGGCGCCGCGTGCGGGAACCTCGTCGTCTTCGTAGTCCATGAGGGGCTGGCGCTCAGTGGCTCACTTGACCAGCCGCTGGGTCACCAGACCGAGCTGCGTGATGTCGAGGCGGCCCATCAGGTCGAGCACGTCGACGACCTTCTCGTAGTGCACCTTGGCGTCGCCCTTGATCACC
>CANFXR010000040.1 GCA_947451035.1 Burkholderiales bacterium | reverse complement strand
GCAGTTTCAGCGCGCACGGCGTGCCGCACGAGGTGGTCGTGGCCGGCGCGCTGCCCGACTTCGACGGCAAGCGTCTGCTGGCCGATGCCCGGCGCATCTGCGTAGCCGCCATCACCTTCTGGCACGGCAAGGCGCCGGCGCGCCGCGAGCTGCCGTTCAAGCGCTACGTGTTCTTGCTCAACGCGGTGGAAGACGGCTACGGCGGGCTCGAGCACCGCGCGAGCACGGCGCTGATCGCCGCGCGGCGCGACCTGCCGCGCCGTTTGCCGGCCGGGGCCGCGAGCGAGCCGCTCACCGACGGCTACGTGACGCTGCTTGGGCTGATCAGCCACGAGTACTTCCACAGCTGGAGCGTCAAGCGGCTGCGCCCGCAGGAATTCGAGCGCTACGACTACACGCGCGAGAACTACACCGAGCTGCTGTGGTTCTTCGAGGGCTTCACCTCGTACTACGACGACTTGCTGCTGCTGCGCGCCGGGCTGATCGACGCGCCGCGCTACCTCAAGGCGGTGAGCAAGACGCTGGGCCACGTGCTCGGCGCGCCAGGGCGCCGCGTGCAAAGCCTGGCGCAGGCGAGCTTCGACGCCTGGGTCAAGTACTACCGCGCCGACGAGAACTCGCCCAACGCCACCGTCAGCTACTACACCAAGGGCTCGCTGCTGGCGCTGGCGCTTGACCTCAGCCTGCGCGCAGCCTCACCGCGCCGCAAGGTCTCGCTCGACGACGTGATGCGCGGCCTGTGGGTGCGCAGTGCCGGCGGGCCGATCCGCGAGGCCGACATCGTGGCGGTGCTGCGCGAGGTCGCCGGGCCCAGCGCTGCCGAGGCGCTGGTGCAGCAGTTCGACGCCTGGGTGCACGGCACCGGCGAGCTGCCGCTGGCCGAACTGCTGAAGCCGTTCGGCGTGCAGTGGCAAGCACAGAGCGCCACGCTGGTGCAGCAGCTGGCCATCCGCGTCAACGAGAGCGCGCTCACCGGCATCAAGGTCAGCCATGTGCTGCGCGGCGGCGCGGGCGAACGCGCCGGGTTGTCGCCGGGCGACGAGGTGCTGGCGCTCGACGGCTGGCGGCTGCGCCGGCTCGACGACGCGCAGCGGCTGCTGGCGCCGGGGCACTCGGCGAGCTTGCTGGTCGCGCGTGACCAGCGGCTGCTGACGCTCACGCTCGAGCGGCCGGCCGCGGGCGAGGCCCCCGGCAGCGTCACGCTGCTGGCCGATGCGAAGGCGCCGCGTGCCGCGCTGGCCTTGCGCCGGGCATGGATCGACGGTTGAGCGCTGGAGCACCCGAGCCCCGGGTGACCCCGACCGGACGCGGGCATGCGCGCTTGCGCATCGCGATGGGGGCCGCCGTCATCGGCGTGCACCTGCTGGTGATGCGCGAGATCGGCCAGGGCCTGATCGATTTCGGCATCAACGCCGCGATGCCGCCGCGCATGGAAGTCACGTTCGAGCGCGAGATGGACATCAGCGCGCCGCCCGAGGTGGCCGCGCCTCTCGCACCGCCGGTGGTCGAGCCGCCGCCCGCCGCGCCGCTGGCGCCGTCGCCGGTGGAGCCGGCTGCCTCATCGGCAAAGAAGCCCAAGCGCGCACCCCAAGCGCCGCCGCAAGCCGCCTTGGCGGTGGTGGCTGCGGCATCGGCCGAGGCGGTGCCGGCCGCCGCGCCCGAGCCGGTGGTTGCACCCGTCGCCGTCGAGCCGCCCGCGCCCAAGGTGCTCGCCGACCTCTCGACGAGCGCGGCGCCGTCGCCCGTCGCACCGGCGGCCAACGCCGAGCCGTTTGCGTGGCCGGCCTCCACGCGCATCACCTACGAGCTCACCGGCAACTACCGCGGCGAGGTGCACGGTGACGCCAAGGTCGAATGGGTGCGCCAGGGCGCGCGCTACCAGGTGCACCTGGATGTGACCGTGGGCCCGTCGTTCGCGCCGGTGTACTCGCGGCGCATGAGCAGCGAAGGCCAGCTCACCGAGGCTGGCCTGTCGCCCGAGCGCTACGACGAGGACAGCAAGGTGGCGTTTCGCGATCACCGGCGCGCCCACATGAGCTTCGAGCCTGACGAGGTGGTGCTCAACAACGGCGATCGCGTCGCGCGCATGGCCGGCGTGCAAGACACCGCCAGCCAGTTCGTTCAGATGAGCTACCTGTTCAGCCGCAACCCTGCGCTGCTCAAGCCCGGTCGCACCGTCGAGATCGCGCTGGCGCTGCCGCGCCGGCAAAGCCTGTGGATCTACGACGTGCGCGAGGTCGAGACCATCTACACCCCGTTTGGCGAGCTCGACGCGGTGCGCTTGCAGCCGCGGCGCGAAGCGCGCAAGGGCGACGACCTGACCGCCGAGGTGTGGTTCGCCCCCAGCTTGCGCTACCTGCCGGTGCGCATCCGCATCCGCCAGGACGAAGACACCTACCTCGACTTGCTGATCGAGCGCAAACCGCAGCTGGCGAATTAGCCGCGGCGCACGGCCGGTGCCTGCGGCGAGCGATGCCGCCTCAGATGTAGCGTTTTCGCAGCAGCTCAGCCGCCGATTCGTCGAGCCGGTCGGCGCGGCGCACTTCCTCGAAGCGCGCGAGCAGGTCTTCGGGGCGCAGGCGGCGCTTTTCGGCGCCACGCAGGTCTTCGATGATGCGGCCGCGGTGCATCATGATCAGCCGGTCGCCCAGCGACACCGCCTGCGCCATCGAGTGCGTGACCATCAGCGTGGTCAGGCTGTCGCGCTGGACCACCCGCTCGGTGATGCGTATGACCTGGTCGGCGCTCTTCGGGTCGAGTGCGGCGGTGTGCTCGTCGAGCAGCAGCAACCGGGGTTTGAGCATCGTGGCCATCAGCAGCGTGAGCGCCTGGCGCTGACCGCCCGACAGGCTGCCGATCATGTTGTCGAGCCGGTCTTCGAGTCCCATGCCCAAGCTGCGCACCACATCGCCCAGCGCCGCGAGGTGCTCGCCGCCGAGCGCCCAGCCCAGCCCGCGCGACTGGCCGCGCCGCGCGGCCAGCGCCAAGTTCTCGGCGATCGACAGGTTGGGCGCGGTGCCGCTGAACGGGTTCTGGAACACGCGTCCGATGTAGCGCGCGCGCTGGTGCTCGGCCCAGCCGGTCACGTCGTGGCTATCGATCGAGATCGAGCCGGCGTCGAGTGCAAAGCCGCCCGCCACCGCATTGAGCAGCGTCGACTTGCCCGAGCCGTTGGTGCCCAGCACGATCAGGAACGAGCCCTCTTCGAGCGTGAGGCTCACGCCTTGCAGCGAGCGAACCTCGTTGACGGTGCCCGCGTTGAAGGTCTTGCGGATGTCGCGCAACTCAAGCATGGACGGCTCCCGAGGCACGGCGCTGGCGCAGCTTGCCGATGAGCGCGGGCGAGGCCAGCGCCACCAGCACGAAGCCCGCCGTCATCAGCTTCAGGTCGTTGGGTTCGAGCCCCATGCGCAGTGCGACCGCCACCAGCTCGCGAAACAGCACCGCGCCGAGGATGGTGCCGGCCAGCAGGTGGCTCAGGCGCCGGGTGCCGGTGAGCGCCTCGCCGAGGATCACGCTGGCCAGCCCCGACACCAGCATGCCGATGCCCATTTGCACGTCGGCAAAGCCCTGGTACTGCGCGACCATCGCACCGGAGAGCGCCGCGACGGCGTTGGAAAGTGCCAGTCCGAGCGTTTTCATGATGTCGTCGTTGACCCCGAGGGCACGAATCATCTGGCTGTTGTCGCCGGTGGCCTGCATCGCCAGGCCGAAGTGGGTGTTGAAAAACATGAACAGCGCCACGGCCGTGATCACGGCGATGGCGATGGCCGCCAGCATGATCGACAGGTCGTGCACCGGCACCTTCCAGCCCAGCCACGGCAGCGTTTCGGCGCCCGAAGAGAGCAGCAGGCCGAACTCGCTGGCAGCGCTGGCAAAGGTGTGCGACGTCGACAGCGGGATGTTGCTGCCGCCCATCACGCGCAGGTTGACCGAGTACAGCGCGGTCATGACCAGGATGCCGGCGAGCAGGTCGTTGACCTTGAAACGGGTGTGGATCACGCCGGTGATGGCCCCGGCGACGGTTCCGGCCAGCATGGCGATGAGCGTGGCGGCCAACGGGTTGCTGCCACGGACGATCAGGACGGTGGCCACCGCCGCGCCGAGGGTGAAGCTGCCCTCGCAGGTCAGGTCGGGAAACTGGAACACCCGAAAGCTGATGAACACGCCCAGTCCCAGCAGCGAGAGCAAAACACCGATCGTCACGGCACCGATTAAGAGACTCATGGCTCAGGTTCCGAGGGTGAGCGGGGCGATCCAGCACGCGCCTCGCAGGAATCGACTTTCTTCGGGCTTGTCGGCGTCGCGGTCGTCGCACAGCAGGTGCAGCACGCCTTGCGCCGATTCGCCGTCGAAGAACGGCTTGATCGTGCGCTGCAGGTCGATCAGACCCTGCGGCAGCGGCTTGAAGCGAAACGGCGCCGCATGCACGTGACCGTTGGGGCTGCCGGCCACGCCGAGCGTTCGCACGAAAGGCTGCAGCGCCTCGGGGCTGCGCGCGGCATCGGTGACGACGCCGGCGGCAATCACCATCGACCCGGCATCGAGCCGCTCGGTGGAAAACGACAGCCACTCGCGCATGGCCGGAAAACCGTAGGGCGCGCTGGCATCGGCGCGCGTGGCCGGCGAGCGGCGCAAGCTCGCACCGATCAGCCCGGCCGATTCGGCGGCGATCGCGATGCACACCGCTGCAGCGCCGGTCAGCTTCAAGGCCGCTTCGGCCAGTTCGCTCAGGCTGGTCGGGTGGTGTGCATCGAGCGAGTCGAAGCGCATCAGGTGGCTGAAGCGGCCCTCGCACACCAGGCTGTACAGCGACTGCACCTCGGGCACATAGCCGCCTTCGGCCACCAGGAAATCGCACTGGTTCGAGCCATTGCCCGGCAGGCACACGGCGGTGCCGGCCACCGCGAAGAACTCGCCGAAGCTGTCACGGCACTCATCGAAGTCGTTGCCCAGCGCGCCCAGGCCCAGCGCCACCGTGGTGGCCGGCAAGGCCACGCGCTCGCAGTCGGCCGCAGTGAACTGGCAGCCGTCGAGCCGATCCGGGCGGCCCTGCGCCCGGCACGCCATGCCGGCGCCGCCGAGTGCGAACACCTCGAAGCGGGTCGACGCCGTCGAGTAATGGAGTTCCTGGCTCGCTGCCTTCGCCGTGGCGGGTTCCTCGCGGGGCGCGAACATTTTCATGATGCCGGCGAGTTCGAGCACCTCGCGCACCGGATCGGACGGGTTCTGGATGCCGAAACTGCCATCCAGGCCCTTGAGCTTGCGCTGGAAACTCAGCAGCACGCGGATGCCCATCGAACTGATGAAGACGATCCCGGCCAGATCGAGCGTGATGCGGTGCTGGCCTTTGCGCACCCATTCGTCGAGCTCGCGCGTCAGGTGGTCGGCCCAGTGGCTGTCAAGCCGGCCGGCCGCTTGCAGGATGAGCCGTTCGCCGAGCTGTTCCGAGACGATTTCCATGGCGTGGTGTGTGAGCTGTGGGCGCTGAAAGGTCAGCGCGATGCCGTGGAGGCCGCGGCGCTGGCAGCGGGCGCAGACGCTGCGGGCGAGACAAGTGCGCCGCCCTTGGCGTGCTCGCCGGACTCGTCGATGTAGACGTCGGCACGCGCCAGCAACTCCGGCGGGATGCGCCAGTTGCCGCGCAGCCCCTTGAGCGCGGTCAGGTTGAAAGCCAGTTTCTCGGGCACCCGGTTGATGATGGGCACCGTGGCGGGATCGGTGCCGGCCAGCACCCGGCCTGCCAGCAGCCCGACTTCATAACCCAACACGTTGTAGTTGGCGCCCAGGTCGAACAGCGCGCCCTTGCGCACGGTCGGCGGGATGAGGGTGAACACCGGAATGTGATCGGCGCGGGCCGCAGCGATCACCGCGTCGGCGGCCACCAGCACCACCACGTCGCCGGTGATGATGAAGGCATCAACGTTGCGCGACACCAGCGACTTGGCTGCCATGGACACCGCGGAGGAGTTCTCCGCGTCGGCCTCGAGCAGTTCGATGCCGAGTTCCTTGCACGCCACACGCGCGTGAGCGGTGTAGATCTGCGAATTGGCCTCGGAGCTGTGCCACACCAGACCGAGCCGGCGCAGCCCGGGATTGAGCTCGCGAGCGAGCTTGATCACCCTGTCCACCGGCATCAGGCTGTTCATGCCGGTCAGGTAGGGCGGGTGGTCCAGCGAGTCGGTGGCACTCACGCCGATGCCCGCGGAGGCCGAGTTGGTGACCGTGCCGAACACATGGTGGACCTTGGTTTTCCGGTTGGCGTTGGCCACCGACTGCATCGACACCGTGCTGGTCGTGATGATGAGCTCGGTGGACCCGCTGGTGACCTGCTTGGCGATGTCGTTGGCCGTGGGCAGATCGCCTTGCGCGTTGTAGAACTTCAGGCTCACGGTCTTGCCGTCGACGTAGCCCTGATTGGCCAGACCGCGCACGATGCCGGCCACGGCTTCATCGAGCACCACTTGCGAGGCGTGCTGCACGAGGGCCACCCGCGGCAATCCCGAGGCCGCCTTCTTGCCGCTGTTGTCGAGCGCCAGCAGCAACGCCGCCACCGCCACGATCAGCGACACGGACAGCACGAAAGGTTTGACCGAAGCCAGGATGGATTTCATGAGGGGGGTGGTGAGTGGGCCAGGAGGCGCTCAGCCTTCCTTGCGCAGCGACGGGAACAGGATCACGTCGCGGATGCTCGGGCTGTCGGTGATCAGCATCATCAGCCGGTCCAGGCCGATGCCGCAGCCGCCGGTCGGCGGCATGCCGTACTCGAGCGCGCGGATGAAGTCGGCATCGTAGTACATGGCCTCTTCGTCGCCGGCGTCTTTGTTGGCCGCCTGGGCCTGGAAGCGCGCGGCCTGGTCCTCGGCGTCGTTGAGCTCGCTGAAGCCGTTGGCGTATTCGCGCCCGGTGATGAACAGCTCGAAGCGCTCGGTGATGGCCGGGTTGCTGTCGGATGCGCGCGCCAGCGGGCTGACCTCGACCGGGTAATCAATGATGAAGGTGGGCGCCCACAGCTGCGATTCGACCACCGCCTCGAACAAGCCGAATTGCAGCTCGGGCAGCTTCCAGTGCGCGGGCGGCTCGTCGCCGAGCGACTTGAGTCTGGCGTGCAGCACCTGCGCGTCGTCGGCTTCGGCCACCGTCAGGCCGGCGTGCGCGACGAGTGACTCGCGCACCGTCATGCGCGTGAAAGCGGGCTCGAGGTCCACCGTCTTGCCGCCGTACTGCAGCGTGGCCGAGCCGGTGGCGCCGCGCGCCGCGTGGCGCAGCACCTGCTCGGTGTAGTCCATCAGGTCGTGGTGGTTCCAGTACGCGGCGTAGAACTCCATCATCGTGAATTCGGGGTTGTGCCGAACGCTGATGCCTTCGTTGCGGAAGCTGCGGTTGATCTCGAACACCCGCTCGAAGCCGCCGACGATCAGCCGCTTCAAGTACAGCTCGGGCGCGATGCGCAGGAACATCTCCTGGTCGAGCGCGTTGTGGTGCGTCACGAAAGGCTTGGCGTTGGCGCCGCCGGGGATCGGGTGCAGCATGGGCGTTTCGACTTCCATGAAGTCGTGGTCCACCATGAACTGGCGGATGGACGCCAGCGCCTTGCTGCGCGCCACGAAGCGCGTGCGCGCCTCGGCATCGGTGATCAGGTCGACGTAGCGCTGGCGGTACTTCTGCTCCTGGTCGGCCATGCCGTGAAACTTGTCGGGCAGCGGACGCAAGCTCTTGGTCAGCAGCCGCAGGCTCGACACGCGCACCGACAACTCGCCGGTCCGCGTCTTGAACAGCGTGCCTTCGGCACCGAGGATGTCGCCCAGATCGAGGTGCTTGAACGACTCGTAGCCGGCTTCGCCGATGCCGTCCTTGGTGATGAACAGCTGGATGCGCCCGCCGGTGGCGCCCAGCGAGCCGTCTTGCAGCGTGCAAAAACTCGCCTTGCCCATCACCCGCTTGAGCATCATGCGCCCGGCCAGGCTGACGGCCAGGCCCAGCGGCTCGAGCTCTTCATTCGTGCGCTCGCCATGCTGCTGCACGAGTTCGGCCGCCCGGTGCGCGGGTTTGAAGTCGTTGGGAAACGCGATGCCTTGCTGACGAATGGCAGCGAGCTTTTCGCGGCGTTCGGTGATGAGCTGGTTCTCGTCGACCACGACGGCGGTGCTCGGGTCGGCAGGGTTCGGGGCGTGGGCGTCGGTCATGGGCAGCGGGTCTGGGGGGTGCCGGATTCTAGGTGCCGCCCCCGGGGGCGCCGTGCCTAGAATCGAAGCCATGCCGATTCATCCGACAGCCGCCATCGACGCGGGCGCGCCACTGGGCGCCGTGACTCGGGTATCGCATTGCGCCCGGGTGTGTGCCCTGGCGAGCGGGATCGCGGCTTGAGCGGCCGTGCGCACTGAGGGGCTGCTGCGCTCGACGCTCACGCTGGTGGCCGGCGGCGCGCTGGCGCAAGCCCTGCCGCTGGCGCTGTCGCCGCTGCTCACCCGGCTTTACACGCCCGATCAATTCGGTCATTTCACGCTGGTGGCGGCGGTGGCCGTCAACCTTGGCGTGGTGGCGTGTGCGCGTTACGAGTACGCGCTGCCGCTGGAGCCCGATGCGCAGCGTGCGCGGGCGTTGCTCGCTTTGTGTTTGCGCGTGCTGCTGCTGGTCAGCCTGCTGAGCGTGCCGGTGGCCTGGTGGTTGAGCCGCGGCAGCCCGGCCTCGGGCTGGCTGTGGCTGCCCGCGGTGGTGGCCAGTGCGGGCGCGGTGCAATGCCTGACGATGTGGGCCACGCGCGCCCAGCGCTTCGGGGCCTTGTCGGGCGCGCGCGTCGTGCAGTACGGCGGTGCGGCGCTGGCGCAAGCCGGCGCCGGGCTGAGCGCGCCGGCGGCCGCGCTGGGCGGACACGGCCTGATCGCAGCGCCGGTGATCGCCAACCTGGCCACGCTGGCGCTGCTGCAGCGCCCGGCGCCCGAGGGCGGTTGGCGCTCGCTGTGGCGCTTGCCGCGCGCCGAGTGGCTGGCCGCCGCGCGCGAGCACCGCAGCTTTCCGCTGCTCAACGCGCCGCATGCGTTCAATGGCGCGCTGCAAGACACGCTGTGCGTGCTGCTGCTGACCTGGTGGTCGGGCGATGCGGCCGTCGGGTTCTGGGGCCTGGCCATGCGCTGCCTGAAAGCACCTGCCACCTTGGTGGGCGGAGCCGTTTCTCAGGTGCTCTACCCGAAGCTCGCCACCACCGACCGCGCTGCGGCGCGGCGATCGGTGCGCCAGGTGATGGCGGTGCTGCTGGCGCTGGCCTTGCCGCTGGCGCTGGTGCTGATGGTGTTCGGCCCGGCGCTGTTCGCCGCGCTGTTTGGTGAACCCTGGCGCGCGGCCGGCGAGCTGGCGCGCGCGCTGGCGCCTTACATCGGCGTGCACTTCGTGGCCTCGCCGCTGGCGGTGGTGACGCTGGCGTGGCAGGCGCAGGGCTGGGCGCTGCGTCTGGCACTGATCGGCCAAGTGGTGTTTCTGGCGGCGGTGGCCGTCGGGCTGCATTTCGGTGGCCTGCAAGGCGCGGCCTGGGCGGTGTCGGCGGCGATGCTGCCGTATTTCGGGTTCTACTTCTGGTCGCTGGCGCACTGGCCGTTGCCGGCGCCCGAGCCCAACGCATCCACCCACCCGAACTGACGCCATGACGACCTCCGCATCGCTGTTTCGCCGTGTCTGGCAGCCGCTGAAGACGCTGCTGTCGCGGCTGTCGGGTGTGCGCATGGTGTGGGGCTTTGTGCGCAGCGACGGCGTCTACCTGCCGCACACCCGGGTGAGCAACCACAGCCAGATCGTCTCGCGCGAGCGGCTGGACATCGGCGACCACGTCTACATCGGCCACTTCAGCGTGCTCGATGCCTCGGGCGGGCTGCACCTCGGCGAGGGCTGCCAGATCGCTGCCTTGAGCGGCATCTACACGCACTCGAGCCATGTGGCCATCCGCCTGTACGGGCGCGCATACGCCCTCACCGGACACAAGCAGGCGTACTTCGAGGCGCCGGTGCGCATCGGCGCGTACAGCTTCCTGGGATCGCACTGCGTGGTGCTGCCCGGCGCGGTGATCGGGCGCGGCAGCCTGGTGGCCGCGCATTCGGTGGTCAAGGGCCAGTTTGCCGACTTCGCCTTTCTGGCCGGCAACCCGGCGCAGGTGGTGGGCGACACGCGCGAGATCGACGAGCCCTGGCTGGTGCAGCACCCCGAGCTGCGCGAGCACCACGACGCGTGGGTGGCGGCCACATCGGCAGCGCAGGCGCTCACACCGTGAGCCAGCCGCACCTGTGTCTGCTCGGCGACGCCAACAGCGTGCACCTGCAGCGCTGGGCGCGCGAGATGGTGTCGCGCGGCTGGCGCGTGTCGGTGGTCACGGCGCGAGCGCAGCCGATTGACGGTGTCGAGCAATGTGTGCTCTCGCCGGTGCGCCGCTCGCTCGACTGGCTGCGCCGCGTGGGCGAGGCGCGCCGCTTCGTCAAGCAACTGGCGCCCGACCTCGTGCATGCTCACTACATCAGCAGCTACGGCTACCTCGCGGCACGCTGCGCGCGTCACCCGCTGGTGATGACGGCGTGGGGCAGCGACTTGCTGCTCACGCCGCGCCACAGCACGCTCATGCGCTGGCTCACCGGCTGGACGCTGCGCCGCGCCGACCTGATCACCGGCGACTCGTTCGATCTGGTCGAAGCCGCGCAGGCCTACCGGCCTCGGGCGCCGGTGCAGCGCATCCACTGGGGCGCTGACACCGCGAAGTTCCGCCCCGCACCATGGGCCGACAAGCCGGCGTTCGACGTCGCCAGCCTGCGTTCGTGGGAGCCGAACTACCAGATCGACACGCTGGTGAGCGCCGTGGGCCTGCTGCGTCAGCGGCTGCCCGACGCGTCGGTGCATCTGCACTTGCTGGGCGGCGGCAGCGGCGAGGCCGCGCTGCGCGAACAGGTGCGCGCGCTGGGCCTGACCGACCGGGTGACGTTCCATGGCCGCGTGGACGACGCCGGCATGCTGGCCGTGCTGTCGCGCTGCAAGGTGTCGGTGTCGGTGCCGGCGAGCGATGCGACTTCGGTGGCGCTGCTCGAGAGCATGGCGTGCGGCCTGGCGGTGGTGGCCAGCGACCTGCCGGCCAACCGCGAGTGGCTGTCCGGCGCCGATGATCTGCTGGTGCCGGCCGGCGACGCCCCCGCTTTGGCGCGTGCGCTGCAAGCCTTGCTGCAAGACGATGCGCGCGCTCAGCAGCTCGGCGCGATCCACCTCGAGCGCATCGCGCGCGACGGCCAGCGCGCCGCGCAGATGGACGCGATGGACGCGCTGTACCGCGGCTTGCTGCCGGCCGTCCACCGGGCGGGGCGGGCGTGATGGCGAACGCACGCACCGTCAGCGTCATCGTGCCGTGCCGCAACGAGCGTGACGCCATCGAGGCGTTTTGCGCCGATGCGCTGGGCCAGTCGTTGCCCGAGGGCTGGCAGCTGCAACTGATCGTGGCCGATGGCGGCAGCGACGACGGCACGCTCGAGCGGCTGCAGGCCATGGCGCTTGCCGAGCCGCGGCTCACGCTGGTCGACAACCCGCAGCGCATCGTCTCGGCCGGGCTCAACCGCGCGCTGGCGGTGGCGGGTGGCGCGGTCATCGTGCGCATGGATGTGCACACCCGCTACGCGGCCGATTACGTGGCGCAGTGCCTGCAGGCACTCGAGCGCAGCGGTGCTGACAACGTGGGCGGCCCGTGGCGCGCCGAGGGTCGCCACGGCTGGCCCGGCGCGATCGCCGCGGCCTTCCAGTCGCGCTGGGTGGCCGGTGGCGCGCGCTCGCGCTCGCTGCTCTACGAGGGCGAGGTCGACACCGTCTATCTGGGCTGCTGGCCGCGCGCCACTTTCGATCGCTTTGGCGGCTTCGACGAGGCCCTGGTGCGCAACCAGGACGACGAACACAACTTGCGCCTGGTGCGCGGCGGCGCGCGCATCTGGCAAAGCCCGGCGATCCGCTCGGTGTACTGCCCGCGCGATTCGCTGGGTGCGCTGTGGCGGCAGTGGCTGCAGTACGGCTACTGGAAACCCTTCGTGATGAAAAAGCACGGCCAGGCCGCAGCCTGGAGGCATCGGGTGCCGGGGCTGTTCGTCGCCGCGCTCGCGCTGGCGGGGCTGCTCGCGCTGGCCGGTGCCGGTGTGGCACCACTGCTCGCGCTGTTGGGTGCGTATGCGCTGATGCTGGCGTGTCTGTCGCTGGCGGTGGCGAGTGCATCGTCCTGGGCCTTGCTGTGGCGGCTGCCGCTGGTGGTGGCCGCACAGCAGATCGGCTACGGCGTGGGCACGCTGGCCGGCATGTGGGACGCCTGGCGGCACGGCCGCGGCCGCGAACGCTTCGCCCGGCTGACCCGATGAGCGCCGCACCCCAAATGCCAGACGACACGCCGCACGACACGCCTGCCGACGAGCCGGCCGCCGTGCGTGAGCGCTACGCCCGCCGCGCGGTGGCCGACCGGCGCTATCACCCGCTCGAGCCCTCGGTGTGGTGCGCCCGGCTCGAGCGCGAGCGCGCGCTGCTCGGGCTGCTGGCCGCGCAGGGCTGGGGCGATCTGTCGCAGCGCCGCGTGCTCGAAGTCGGCTGCGGCAGCGGCGGCAATCTGCTCGAGTGGCTGCGCCTGGGCTGCGCGCCGGCGCACCTGAGCGGCATCGAGCTGCTGAGCGAGCGTCTGGCGCAAGCGCGCTGCGTGCTGCCCGCCGCAGCCACGCTGATCGAAGGCGACGCCTTGCAGGCCGCCATCGAGCCGGCCAGCCAGGACGTGGTGCTGCAGTCCACGGTGTTCAGCTCACTGCTCGACGACGCCTTCCAGCAGCGGCTGGCCGACGCGATGTGGCGCTGGACCAAGCCCGGCGGCGCGGTGCTCTGGTACGACTTCACCATGAACAACCCGCGCAACCCCGACGTGCGCGGCGTGCCGCTGGCGCGCGTGCAAGCGCTGTTTCCGTCGGGCCGCATCACGCACCGCCGCGTCACGCTGGCGCCGCCCATCAGCCGGCGCGTGTGCCGCGCGCATCCTGCGGCCTATGGCCTGTTCAACGCGCTGCCGTGGCTGCGCACGCATGTGCTGTGCTGGATCGCCAAGCCGCCCTCGGCCGGCTGATACCCTCGCTCCCCATGCCTGAAACCGCCTTGCCTTTCATCCCTTTTGCGCTGCCCGACATCGGCGACGACGAGATCGCCGAGGTGGTCGACACGCTGCGCTCCGGCTGGATCACCACCGGGCCGAAGACGCGGCGTTTCGAGGAAGACTTCACCGCCTACCTGGGCGATCCCAGCGTGCATTCGATGGCCGTCAACTCGGCCACCGCGGGGCTGCATCTGGCGCTCGAGGCGCTGGGCATCGGGCCGGGCGACGAGGTCATCACCACCACCCACACCTTCACTGCCACCGCCGAGGTGGTGCGCTACCTCGGCGCCGACGTGGTGCTGGTCGACATCGACCCGGCCACGCTGTGCATCGATGTGGCCGCGGTCGAAGCCGCCATCACGCCGCGCACGAAGGCGGTCATTCCGGTGCACTACGCGGGCCTGGCCGCCGACATGGCCGCGCTGCTGCCGCTGGCACGCCGCCACGGCCTGAAGGTGGTGGAAGACGCGGCGCATGCGCTGCCGACCACCTGCGGCGGGCAGCTCGTGGGCACGCTGGGCAGCGACGTCACGGTGTTCAGCTTCTACGCCAACAAGACCATGACCACCGGCGAGGGCGGCATGGTGGTCACGCGCGATGCGGCCATCGCCAAGCGCGTGCAGGTGATGCGCTTGCACGGCATCAACCGCGACGCGTTCGACCGCTTCACCGCCAAGGCGCCGAGCTGGTACTACGAGATCGTGGCGCCGGGCTTCAAGTACAACCTGACCGACATCGCCTCGGCCATGGGCATTCACCAACTGCGCCGCTCGCGCGGATTCCAGGCCACGCGCGCGGCCATTGCCGCTCGCTACGACGCGGCCTTTGCCGACTTGCCGCTGATCACGCCGCCGCAGCCCGCCCCCGGCGACACGCACGCCTGGCACTTGTACGTGCTGCGGCTGGCCGATGGCGCGAAGCTCACGCGCGACGGTCTCATCGACGGCCTGTACGCCGCGGGCATCGGCTGCAGCGTGCACTACATCCCGCTGCACCTGCAGCCGTACTGGCGCGAGCGCTACGCACTCACGCCCGAGCGCTTCCCCCACAGCCAGCACGCCTATGAGCGCATGCTCAGCCTGCCGCTGTACACGCGCATGGACGACGGCCAAATCGAGCGCGTCATCGCCGCCGTGCGTGCGCTGCTCGGCTGAAGCGCGCGGCGGGCGGGTGCACATGGCCAAGCGAGTGATCGATCTGCTGGGCTCGGGCCTGGGGCTGCTGCTGCTCGCGCCGCTGCTGCTGCTGGTGGCGCTGGCGATCAAGCTCGACTCGCCGGGGCCGGTGTTCTTCAGGCAAACGCGCGTCGGGCGCGGCGGCGTGGAATTTCGCATCCACAAGCTGCGCACCATGCGGCAGGCGGTCGGTGTCGACGAGGCGGGTGCGGCAGCGCAGATCACCGTGGGCGACGACCCGCGCATCACCCGCGTGGGCGCGCTGCTGCGCCGCACCAAGCTCGACGAACTCGCGCAGCTGATCGACGTGTGGCGCGGCTGCATGAGCCTGGTCGGCCCGCGCCCCGAGGTGCCGCGCTACGTGGCGATGTACCCGGCGGCCTTGCGCGCCACGCTGCTCGGCGTGCGCCCTGGCATCACCGATCCGGCGTCGCTCGCGTTTCGCCATGAAAGCGAGCTGCTCGCGCGCGCCCCCGATCCGCAGCGCGAATACCTCGAGGTGGTGATGCCCGCCAAGCTGGCGATTTCGGCGCGCTACATCGGCGAGGCGTCGTGGCTGCGCGACCTGCAGTGCATCGCGGCCACCGTGCGCACGCTGTGGACGCGCCGGCCCCCATCGTCTTGCGGGCCTCTCGCCTGACGCTGGCTCACCAGGAATCCCGACCCCCATGTTCTGGCACCGCTTCGACCGCTTCCTCGCCCGCTGGCGCCCGCACCGCCGCCCGCTCACGCTGCTGCTCGACGGGCTGACGATCGCCCTGTGCTGGAACGCCACCTACTTGTTTCGACTCGGTTTCGAGCGCTGGTGGAGTGCGCGCCCCGATTACGACATCGCGGTGATGCTGGGTGTGGTGGCGGTCTATCTGACTGTGTTCATGGTGGCGCGCGTGCCCGAGGGCATGTGGCGCTTTTCGGGCTTCGGCGAGGTGCAGCGGCTGACCTTGTCGTGCGGCGTGGCCGGGGCCATCAGCGCGGTGGCCGTGCTGATGATGCAGCTCTACGCCGTGCCGCGCGCGGTGCTGGCGCTGCACCCCATCGTCACGCTGATGGGCTTGTGCATGACGCGCATCGCCTACCGCATGGTCTACGAGCACACCCGGGCGCGCATCACCGGCGGCCACCACGAGGTGCGCCGCGCCATCGTGATGGGCGCCGGCGAGGCCGCGCGGCTGCTGGTGGCCGGTCTGCCGCAGCAGGGTTGGACGGTGCTCGGGCTGCTCGATGACGACCCGGCCAAGCGCGGCACCCGCATCGCCAATGCGCCGGTGCTGGGCACCTTCGATGACGTGCTCAAGCCGTCGGTGACGGCCGGCGCCACCCACCTCATCACCGCCTTGCCCAATGCGACAGCGGCGCAGCGCCGCCGCGCCATCGAGCTGGCCGCAGCCACCGGGCTGCCGGTGCTCACCGTGCCGTCGATCAGCGAACTGCAGTCGGGCGCGGCGCGCATCGAACGCATCCGCGCGGTCGAGCCCGAAGACCTGCTGGGTCGCGAGCCGGTGGTGCTCGACGAGGCCGGTATCGCCGAGCTGGTGTCGGGCAAGACGGTGCTGGTCACGGGCGCGGGCGGATCCATCGGCAGCGAGCTGTGTCGCCAGCTGGCGCTGTACGGTCCGGCGCGGCTGGTGCTCTACGAGCTGAGCGAATTCGCGCTGTACCAGATCGAGCAGCAACTCGGCGAGCTGCACCCCGGCTTGCCGCTGGTGCGCCTGATGGGCGACGTGAAGAACCTGGCCCACCTGCGCGCGACTTTTGATGCGCAGCGCCCGCAGCTGGTGTTTCACGCGGCGGCCTTCAAGCACGTGCCGCTGATGGAAGACGACAACGCCTGGGCCGCGCTGCACAACAACACGCTGGGCACGTATCACGCTGCGCTGGCCGCGGCCGAATGCGGCGCCGAGCGCTTCGTGATGATCAGCACCGACAAGGCGGTCAACCCGACCAACGTGATGGGTGCGAGCAAGCGCGCTGCCGAGCGCGTGCTGTCGCACCTGGCCACGCAGCACGCGGCCACTGTGTTCTCGGCGGTGCGCTTTGGCAACGTGCTGGGCTCGAGCGGCAGCGTGATCCCGAAGTTCAAGGAGCAGATCGCGCGCGGCGGGCCGCTGACGGTCACGCACCCGGACATCACGCGCTACTTCATGACCATCCCCGAGGCCGTGCGGCTGGTGCTGCAGTCGGCGGTGCTGGCGCAAAGCGGTCAGGTCTATGTGCTCGACATGGGCGAGCCGGTGAAGATCGTCGAGCTGGCGCGCCACCTGATCCGCCTGAGCGGCCACCGCGACAACGAGATCGGCATCGTCTTCAGCGGATTGCGCCCGGGCGAAAAGCTCTACGAGGAGCTGCTGGCCGACGCCGACACCACGCAGCCGTCGGCCCATCCGCGGCTGCGCATCGCGCGGCTCAACGACGAGGCGACCGCGGCGTGGCTGGCCGAGTTGCTGGGCTGGCTGCACACGCCGCAAGCAGGCGTGTCACCGGCGGTGTGGCGCGAACAGCTGGGCGGGTTTGTGCCCGAATACCAACCCCGGTAGCGCGCCGCAGAAGCGGCGCGGGCCGGCTCAGTGCCGCGCCACCAGCCAGCGTGGCACCCTGAAGCGCACGATGCCCCAGTACAGCACGGTGTAAGACACGATGAACAGCACGATGCACGCCGCGAGCATGGCGCTGCTGCGCCACCACACCGTCGCGGGGATCACCGACAGGCTGCACAGCAGCCACAGGTAGGGCGAGGTCATCGAGTTGCGCGTGATCAGACTTTGACCAGGCGACTCGTGAAGCAAGGGCCGGATCAGCCGGCGGTGCACCAGCGAGTGCAGGTGGATGCCATCGGGGTGTGACGCTGACGCGCCCTTGAGCTTGCGCCGGTAGATCGTGAAGATCGTCTCGAAGATCGGATAGGCGCACAGCAGCAGCGCAAACAGCGGCGACACGCCCGGGTTGCGTGCGATCAGCAACACGCCCAGCTCGGCCACCAAAAAGCCCAGCAGGTAGGCCCCTCCATCGCCCAGAAAGATCAGCCCGGCGGGGTAGTTCCACAGGAAAAATCCCAGCACCGCGCCAGCGGTCATCAGCGCTGCCGTGACCACCAGCCGGTCGCCCACCTGCAGCCCCACATAGGCCAGCGCCAGCAGCATGAGCATCCCGCACATCGAGGCCAGTCCGTTGAAGCCGTCGATGATGTTGGTGGCGTTGGCCACGCCGGCCACCACCAGCATCGTCAAGGCGACGGCGCCCAGCGGCCATTGCACCAGTTGATCGACGCCCGGAATGTCGGTGTGCCGGATCACGCCATCGAGCCACCAGGCGGCCAGCGCAGCCGACAGCGCCGTGGCACACAGGCGCCTGGCCGGCGAGACGTTCTTGGTCAGGTCCTCCAGCAGGCCGGCAGCAAACGCCGGCAGGGCGGCGGCCAGCAGCAGCCACAGCGAGTGAGCGAGCGGGCTGTGCGTGAGCTGCGCCATCGCCGCAGCGGCCAACAGGGCCATCGACAGTCCGATGCCACCGACGCGCGGTACCGGCTGCGCGTGAAATTTTTGTGGCCCGTCCAGATCGTGGTCTGCCGACAGGTGAGCGTGGCGCCCACCGGAGCGGATCACCAGCCGTGTGGCGACCAAAGAAACAAGGAAGCTCAGGAAAAAGAAGGTCATGTCAGCTTGGCCACGAAGCAGACTATGGTAGGCGGGATAACCCGAAATCCGCCACCTTTCACTCCCCCCATGAGGGGGGGGTGAAACACGACCGAACGTGGTACCCCGCGATGGGAGCCTTTCCCGCAGGCAGGCGCCGAGCCGTTCAGCGCAAGTCGCCTGTCGGGCCCTCAGCCGCGCAGCCGGGGCGCGGCGGCATCCTTGGCCGACAGCGACGGCGTGAGGCCGTCGAGCGGCCAGGCGATCGCCAGATCGGGGTCGTCCCAGCGCACGCTGCCTTCAGCTTCGGGGCGGTAGTAGTCGGTGGTCTTGTAGAGAAAGTCGGCGCTGTCGCTGGTGACTAAAAAGCCGTGGGCCAGGCCCGGCGGGATCCACAGCTGCCGGTGGTTCTGGCCACTCAGCTCCATCCCCACCCAGCGGCCGAAGGTGGCACTGTCGGGACGGATGTCCACCGCCACGTCGAACACGCTGCCTTGCGTGACGCGCACCAGCTTGCCCTGCGCGTGCGGCGCGCGCTGGAAGTGCAGCCCGCGCAGCACGCCCTTGGCCGAGCGTGAGTGGTTGTCCTGCACGAAGTCGACCGGGTGTCCGACCGCCTCGTTGAAGGCGCGCTGATTGAAGCTCTCGAAAAAGAAGCCCCGCTCATCGCCGAACACCTTGGGCTCGAGGATCAGCACGCCTTCGATGGCTGTGGTGGTGATCTTCATCAAAACACCTGCGACTTGACGATTTGCATCAGGTACTGGCCGTAGCCGTTCTTGAGCATGGGCTGCGCCAGCGCTTCGAGTTCGCTGGTGGTGATCCACCCGGAGCGGTAAGCGATCTCCTCGGGGCAAGCCACCTTGAGGCCCTGGCGCTTCTCGAGCGTGGCGATGAACTGGCTGGCTTCGAGCAGGCTGTCGTGGGTGCCGGTGTCGAGCCAGGCGTAGCCGCGGCCCATGATCTCGACGCTCAGCTGGTTTTGCTCGAGGTAGCGCGCGTTGACGTCGGTGATCTCGAGTTCGCCGCGCGGCGACGGGCGGATGTCGGCGGCGATGTCGCACACCTGCGAGTCATAGAAGTACAAACCGGTGACCGCGTAGTTGCTCTTGGGCACCGTGGGCTTTTCCTCGATGCTGAGCGCGCGCTTGTGGGCGTCGAAGGCGACCACGCCGTAGCGCTCGGGATCGTGCACGTGATAGGCGAAGACCGAGGCCCCGGTGTCGCGCGCGTCGGCCGCCTGCAGCAGCCCTTGCAGGTCGTGGCCGTAGTAGATGTTGTCGCCCAGCACCAGCGCGCTCGGGGCGGCGCCCACGAAGTCCTTGCCGAGGATGAAGGCCTGCGCCAACCCCTCGGGTTTGGGCTGCACGCAGTAGCTGATGTTCACGCCCCAGCGGCTGCCGTCACCCAGCAAAGCGGCAAAGCGCGGCGTGTCTTGCGGGGTGCTGATGAGCAGGATGTCGCGGATGCCGGCGAGCATCAGCGTGCTCAACGGGTAGTAAACCATCGGCTTGTCGTACACCGGCAGCAGTTGCTTGCTGATGGCCAGCGTGGCCGGGTGCAGCCGGGTGCCGGAGCCGCCGGCCAGCACGATGCCCTTGCGGGGGGAAGTGTTCATGGGGGGTCCCGTGAGGGTCAGCCCAGCACCTCGGCCAGCATGCGGTCGACACCGCTTTGCCAGTCCGGGAGCCACAGGCCGAAGGTGTTGCGAAGTTTGCCGGTGTCGAGCCGTGAATTGGCGGGGCGCCGAGCCGGCGTCGGAAACGCGCTCGTTGGCACCGCGGCAATCGCCTCGCTCGCCACACGAATGGGCAGGCCGCGTGCGCGTGCGTTGTCGATGACGTGCATCGCGTAGCCGTGCCAACTGGTGTGGCCGGAGGCCACCGCGTGGTACGTGCCGCCGAGCTGCGGCTGCAGCGCGACGCTGCGCATGGCGTGCGCGCTCAGATCGGACAGCAGGTCGGCCCCGGTGGGCGCGCCGATCTGGTCGTCGATGACTTTCAGCGCGTCGCGTTCCTGGGCCAGCTTCAGCATGGTGCGCGCAAAGTTGCCGCCGCGCGCCGCATAGACCCAGCTGGTGCGAAAGATCAGGTGCCGGCAGCCGCTTGCGCGGATGAGTTCCTCGCCTTCGAGCTTGGTCGCGCCGTACACGCCCAGCGGGCCGGTGGGGGCGTCTTCGGCACGCGCCGTCGAACCACTGCCGTCGAACACGTAGTCGGTGCTGTAGTGCATCAGCCAGGCGCCCAGGGCGGCGGCTTCGCGCGCCAGCACGCCGGGTGCGCTGGCATTGATGGCGCGCGCCAGGTCGGGCTCGCTCTCGGCCTTGTCGACCGCGGTGTGAGCGGCCGCGTTGACGATCCACTGCGGCGCGATCGCGCGCACCGTGGCCGCCAGCGATTCGGGGTTGGAAAAATCAGCGCTGAGCTCGCGGCTGTCGGCATCGAGCGCGATCACCTCGCCCAGCGACGCGAGCGCACGCTGCAACTCCCAGCCGACCTGACCGTTCTTGCCGAACAGCAAGATCTTCATGGGGCGGCGTACTGGGTGGCGACCCACTCGCGGTAGGCGCCGCTTTGCACCCGGGCGACCCAGTCGGCGTGGTCGAGGTACCAACGCACGGTCTTGCGGATGCCGCTTTCAAACGTCTCCGCCGGTTTCCAGCCAAGCTCGCGCTCGAGCTTGCGGGCGTCGATCGCGTAGCGCCGGTCGTGGCCGGGGCGGTCGGTCACGTGCGTGATCAGACGGCGGTGGCTGCCCGCGGGGTCGGGCCGCATCTCGTCGAGCAGCGCGCACACCGTGTGCACGATGTCGAGGTTGGGTTTTTCGTTCCAGCCGCCGATGTTGTAGGTCTCGCCGACGCGCCCGCCGGCCAGCACCACGCGTATGGCGGCGCAGTGGTCCTTGACGAACAGCCAGTCGCGCACCTGCTGGCCGTCACCATAGACCGGCAGCGGCTTGCCGGCCAGCGCGTTGACGATCATCAGCGGGATCAGCTTTTCGGGGAAGTGGAACGGGCCGTAGTTGTTGCTGCAGTTGGTGGTCAGCACCGGCAACCCGTAGGTGTGATCCCAGGCGCGCACCAGGTGGTCGCTGGCCGCCTTGCTGGCTGAATACGGGCTGTTGGGCTCGTAGAGGTGCGTTTCGGTGAACGGCGCATCGCCGGCGCCCAGCGAGCCATAGACCTCGTCGGTGGACACATGATGAAAGCGGAACCGCTCGCGCTCGAACCCGGCCAACGTGGACCAGAACGCGCGGGCGGCTTCCAGCAAGGTGAAGGTGCCCTGCACGTTGGTGTGGATGAACGCGCCCGGGCCGTGGATGCTGCGATCGACGTGGCTCTCAGCCGCGAAGTGCACCACGGCGCGAGGTTTGTGGGTTGCAAACAACTGGTCGAGCAGCGAGCGGTCGGTGATGTCGCCGTGCACGAAGACATGGCGGCTATCGCCCTGGAGCGAGCTCAGGCTCTCCAGATTGCCGGCGTAGGTCAGCGCGTCGAGGTTGAGCACCGGCTCGCTGGATTCGGCCAGCCAGTCGAGAACGAAGTTGGCGCCGATGAAGCCGGCTCCGCCTGTGACGAGGATCATGGGGTGCTTGCGGTGAGTGGTGGGGTACTGCCGAGGCCTCTGGCGGCTCCAAATTCTAGGTGTTCGCCCTGTGCGTGGCCCAGCGGCGATAATCAATGGATGATCGAATCCCCCCCCGAAGACACCCCTATCACTCTGTCAGCCGAACCGGCTGAGGTCCCGGTCGAGGCGCCGGTGAGTTTCGACACGCTCGCCCTCGATGCGAAGTTGCTGCGCGCGGTCGCCGATTCCGGCTACACGAAGATGACGCCGATCCAGGCCAAGGCGATCCCGATCGTGCTCGACGGGCGCGATGTGATGGGCGCGGCGCAAACGGGCACGGGCAAGACGGCGGCTTTCACCTTGCCGCTGCTGCAAAAGATGCTCAAGCATGAGAACACCAGCGCCTCGCCGGCGCGCCACCCGGTGCGCGCGCTGGTGCTGGCGCCGACGCGCGAGCTGGCCGATCAGGTCGCCAACAACGTCAAGACCTATGCGAAGCACAGCAAGCTGCGCTCGATGGTGGTGTTTGGCGGCATCGACATGAAGCCGCAAACGGCCGAGCTGAAGACTGGCGTCGAGGTGCTGATCGCCACCCCCGGGCGGCTGCTCGACCACATCGAGGCCAAGAACTGCAACCTCGGCCAGGTGGAATACGTCGTTCTTGACGAAGCCGACCGCATGCTCGACATCGGCTTTCTGCCCGACTTGCAGCGCATCCTGAGTTACCTGCCCAAGCAGCGCCAGACGCTGCTGTTTTCGGCCACGTTCTCGCCCGAGATCAAGCGGCTGGCCGAGAGCTACCTGCAAGACCCGATCCTGGTCGAGGTGGCGCGTCCCAACGCGACGGCCACCAACGTGGAGCAGCGCTTTTTCAGCGTGGACAACGACGACAAGCGTGCCGTGGTGTTGAAGCTCATCAAGGAGCGCGCGCTGACGCAGGCGCTGGTGTTCGTCAACTCCAAGCTGGGCTGCGCCCGCCTGGCGCGCTCGTTCGAGCGCGACGGCCTGCGCACCAACGCACTGCACGGCGACAAGTCGCAAGACGAGCGTCTGAAGGCGCTGGAAGCCTTCAAGCGCGGCGAGGTGGATGTGCTGGTGTGCACCGATGTGGCCGCACGCGGCCTCGACATCGCCGACCTGCCTGCGGTGTTCAATTTCGACGTGCCGTTCAACGCCGAGGACTACGTCCACCGCATCGGGCGCACGGGCCGCGCCGGGGCTTCGGGGCTGGCCGTCACGCTGGTGTCGCGCGATGACACCCGGCTGATCTCGGACATCGAAAAACTGATCAAGAAGAAGATCGAGCTCGAGCCGATCGAACTCGATGACGCCCGTGCGCGGCGTGAGCCCCGCGCGGAGCGGCCCAGGCGTGAGCCCGACGAGAGCGACCGCGCTGCACCGGTCCAGCCCGTGTCCACCGAGCCGCCGGTCAGTGCTCCTGCGCGGGCCTACGCTGGCAGCGCTCGCAAGGCGTCATCCGATCCGTTCTTCGATCGGCCCTACGAGGCCAGTGCCAGCGCAGCGCCCGTTTGGGAGGCGCCAGCGTCGTCGACGCTGTCCAGCCCGCGCAGCCCGTCGCCCAACATCAAGCCCAAGCGCCGCGTGGCAGCGCTGTTCGGCGAGCGCAAGGCGGTCGAACAAGACGAATGAGGCGCCGGCGCCCTGTGGCGCTGGGTTGCTCCGTTGTCGGCTGAGCGCCCTTTGGCCTTCAGCCCAGCAGGCCAAACACCGCGGGCCGGTCGTTGGGCACGCTGATGGCCGCTGACTTCCATCCCGAGACCGTGTCGGTGCGGCTCCAGCCCTGCTCGAGCGTCAGGCCGCAACTGATCGACAAGCGCGTGCCGCCGGCCAGCGTACCCAGCAAGGCGCCCAGCAAGGCGGCATTGCGGTAGGGCGTTTCGATCATCAACTGCGTCTGGCGGGCGCGACGCGACAGCGCCTCGAGTTCGCGAATCCGTGTCTGACGCGCTGCGGCGTCGATGGGCAAATAGCCGACGAAGGCAAAACTCTGTCCGTTCAGTCCGCTGGCGGACAACGCCATCAGCAAGGAACTCGGGCCGGACAAGGCCTCCACTCGCACATGGAGCCCATGCGCCGCAGCCACCAGATCGGCGCCCGGATCGGCAATCGCGGGCAGGCCGGCTTCCGAGATCAGGCCGATGTCCTGCCCGGCGAGCGCCGGCGCCAGCAGGGCCTTGAGGTTCGACTCGGGTGCGGTCGCGCCACCCTTGGGCGGGCGTGGCAACTCGACGATGGCGATCGATTGCAGTGGCTGCTCGAGTGGCACGATCTCGTTCACCCGCTTGAGAAATGCCCGCGTGGTCTTCGCGTTTTCAGCCACCCAGCAGGGCAGCCGCGCCGCAATGCGGATCACGCCCAGCGGCAGCACCTGCTGCAAATCGCCCAGCCCCGCCTCGCTCACCCCGAAGTCGAGCGCATTGGGGACCAGATACAAAGTGCCGGTCATGGGTGTTGCGCTCCCAGCGGATCGAGTCCCGCTTGTCGCAACAGCGTGCAGGTGCGTATCAGCGGCAGGCCGATCAGCGCGGTCGGGTCGTCCGATTCGACCGAAGCCAGCAGCGCAATGCCCAAAGCCTCCGATTTGGCGCTGCCTGCGCAGTCGTAGGGGCGCTCGGCCTGCAAGTAGCGCTCGATCTCGTCGTCTTGGAGCGCGCGAAAGGTGACGGTCACCCGGGCCATGTCGCTGGCTTCAAAGCCGCTCTCCACGCACACGACCGACACCGCCGTGTGAAACACCACCTGCCGCGCGCTCATGGCGCGCAGTTGCCGAACGGCACCCGCATGGTCGCCGGGTTTGCCCACGGCAACGCCATCCAGATCGGCGACCTGGTCCGATCCGATGACCACGGCGTCGGGATGCAGATGAGCCACCGCACGGGCCTTGGCCAGCGCCAATCGTTGGGCGAGCGGGCCGGGCCATTCCGACACGCCAGGCGTTTCGTCCACGTCCGGCGCCATCACATCAAACGGCAGGCGCAACCGGCTCAGCAGCTCGCGGCGGTAGATCGATGTGGAGGCCAGAACCAGCCGGGGGAGGGTGTGCATTCGGGGTGATTGTCCCATCGCAGGCGACGGCCCAGGGTGCTGCGCCACGCCGTAAACTGAGCCTCCATGGAGACCCAAATTGTTGACCCCCGAAGCGTGGATGTCGCCGCCCTGGCCCGTCGAGGCGATTGCGTTTCGGGTTCATCCCCCCTTGCGGATCTCGTGAGGTTGAGCGAGGAGGCACACCCGGAGGCCAAGCCCGGCGCCAACGATCACTATCGCTGGCAGGCCACCGGAGAGAGTCGCGCGATGCGCGGCGGCGGCTCCGAAACATGGCTGCACCTCGAAGCTGATGCGCACGTGTCGCTGGTGTGCCAACGCTGCTTGCAACCCGTGGTGACGGCCTTGCGGGTCGAGCGAAGTTTTCGTTTCGTCGCCGATGAGCATCAGGCGCTGGCCATCGATGCCGAGATCGATGAGGACGTGCTGGTGCTGTCGCGCACTTTCGACGTGACCGAACTCGTGGAGGACGAGTGCCTGCTGGCGCTGCCCCTGGTTCCCCGTCACGAGGTGTGTCCGCAGCCGCTGACAGTCGCGCCCGACCTGGTCGAGCTTGAAGAGCGACCGAACCCGTTCGAGGTGCTGGGCGAGCTCAAGCTCAGGCGCAAACCTTCGCCGAGCTGAAGCATCGGCCTGATACACTCGCAAACCTTTTTGGCAGTGATCGGTCCCGCGTTTTGGCTGGATCGTCGTGTTGCCAGCGTCCCGCAG
>CANFXR010000039.1 GCA_947451035.1 Burkholderiales bacterium | reverse complement strand
CGCACTTGGCACGGCACGTTTCTGCCTTTGATCGCTGGTGGTGTGAGCGCGATTTGGGCTCTGGGTGCTGCCAAGATCATGGGCTGCCACTTGGACCCGCTGGTGATCGTGGTGGCTTTCCTGATCACTGCGCAGGCGATCTCGAATTCGGTTCAGTTGATTTCTCGCTACGACGACGAGATCGCGGCTGGCGCCAAGACTTCAAAGGAAGCAGCAATCTCGAGTGCTGAGAACTTGTTCAAGCCCAGCATGTTGGCGATCTTTGCTGATGCGGGATGCGTGCTGGTCGTGGCACTGACGCCGATCCCGATGCTGGAAAAGATCTCCTACATCGGTACGGTGTGGATTTTCTCGATCATCATCAGCGCGTTGATCCTGACGCCGGTTTTGCTGTCGTTCGTCAAGCCGCGTACGCACTTCGTACATCCGGTCAACATTCGCCCGGTGCTGGACGGGATCATCAAGTTGTGCGCTGGCATCGTGACGACTGGTGCGCGCTTCGTGGTGCTGGGTTTGACCTTGATCGTGTTTGTCGTGTCGGGCTGGTACGCCTTCAACCTCAAGGTGGGCGACGCCAATCCAGGCTCGCCGATCTTGTGGCCTGACTCGTCGTACAACAAAGACGCGTCCGAGATCAACCGCCAGTTCCAGGGCTCTGACCGCATGTTCGTGGTGGTTGCTGGCAAGGTGAACGGTTCGCTGCGCGAGCCTGAAGTGCTGCAAAGCATGACCAACTTCCAGCGTTACATGGAAGCCCAGCCAGAAGTTGGCGGTAGCGTTTCGCTCGCAGACATCTTGCCTCAGGTTCGTCGGGTGCTTCGTGAAGGCAACCCGATGTACGCCGAGCTCGGTAACGACTCGAACGAGAACAGCGAGTTGACGTACATCTTTGTTGCCGGTTCCGACCCAGGTGACATGGATCGCTACGCTGACGCGTTCGCTCGCAACGGTGCTGTCACTCTGTTCTTCCGTGATCACCAAGGCGAAACGATTCGCACGGCGATTGCGCGGGTTCAGGACTACGTGAACGCTCCAGAAAACAAGATGAAGAACGCCGACTACCTGCTCGCAGGTGGCTTGGTGGGCGTCTTGGCGGCAGTGAATGAAGTGATTCTGGCCGGTCAGATCGAGGCGATTGCTCTGGCGCTGCTGGTGCTGGTGGTGTGCTGCAGCTTCACCTATCGCTCAATGGTGGCGGGTGTGTTCTTCATGATTCCGGTCATGCTGTCGAACACTATCACCTTCAGCTACATGGCCTGGGCCGGTATCGGCATGAACATCAACACCTTGCCGGTGGTTGCCTTGGGTATTGGCTTGGGCGTGGACTACACGTTCTACATCGTCGACGGCATTCGTGAAGAGTTGCACCACTCCTCGAACGTGGAGGCGGCCATTCTGAAGTCGCTGCGCAGTTCGGGTCGTGGCGTGCTCGTCACGGCGCTGACGCTGGTGGTCAGCGTGGGCTTGTGGAGCTTCTCGTCCGTGCGTTTGCAGGCTGACATGGGCTTGTTGATTGCGCTGTGGTTGTCGATCTCGTCGTTCAGCGCGTTGTTCATCATGCCTGCGATCGTGTTTGTGTTCCGCCCAGAGTTCGTCGTGGGCAGCAAAGAGCATCCGATCGAGATTACGGATCCTGTGGTTGTGTGAAGGTCGTCCTTCGGTGGTCGTCCAAGGCGCAAGCCTTGGGCGGTGACCGAGGGGCGTTCGTATGTAGTGGTAAAAAAACGGAAGGAATGGAGACATGAAAATAGAAAAGAGCTTTAAGCGAGCCGTTCCCGGTCTCGCCATCGCAGCGGCGCTTGCCATGGGCATGCCAGCTGCACACGCCGGCGACGATGCCGCCGGTGCGGGTGACTTCAAGTTCGCACTGTCAGGGTATGTGCGCGGTTGGGTGTCACTTAACCTCGAAAACCAGCCTGAACTGAAGGCAAAAAATCAAGGCGGCGCTACAAACGGCGGTGTTGGAACCCCCTTCAACAAGGACTCCAAGTGGGAGGCCTCGATGGTTCGTGGCTCCGTGCTGTTGGACGCTGATGCTTCCTACATGGGCTTGAAGTTCAAGACCATCGTGCGCGGCGACAAGGAATATAAGACCGACTACCTGAAGGATCTTGAAAAGTTGCGCTCGGTTGGTCAAGTGGTGAACACTGACGGCCCAGGTTCCAAGGCTTTGGGCGGTCGCGCCGAAAGCATCATGGACAACTACAACGCCTTCGACTTCAGGGAATTCTGGGTTGAAGCGCCGATCGGCGACCGTGTCACGGTCAAGTTCGGTCGTCAGCAGTTGGTTTGGGGCGAGTCTGACTTCTTCCACGCGATGGACGTGGTGCAAGGCTACGACCTGAGCTGGCGTCTGTTCTTCGAGGGCGAGAACGAAGAGTGGCGTAAGCCGCTGATCTTGCTCTCGACCAAGATCCGCATCCCTGAAGCCGCCGGCATGATTCAGGCCTTCATTCGTCCAGGTTGGGACCGTTGCTCGGACATCGGCAACACCTATGACATCAACGGTGGCCGCTGGTTCTTCCAGCCTTACCGTGGCTTTAACCTGAGCGCCATCACCACGGCTGACTGCGACCAGAAGGACTGGAAGCAGGACGACGTGACGGGTGGTATCCGTTGGCAGGGTGAGGCGTTTGACGTCAACTACTCGTTGGCTTACATCAACACGTTCTCGGCCGATCCTGTAGCGAACCCAAATCCGGCGAATACTGGATCAGCAAGCTTCAAGGGCTCTACGGTCAAGGGTTACTTCTTTGACCGGATCCATCCGAAGATTGACGTGCTGGGTGCAACGGTCAGCGGCTACTCGGCGCTGCTCGACTCGGTGATCAGCGTTGAAGCTTCGTACACGATCGACCAGCCATACAATTTTGGTAGTGGCGCCTTCGTCGGCGGTAACGGCCCAAATGTCATCGGTAACGGTCTGTCGGGCATCAAGCTCAAGGACGTGGTCAACGTCATGCTGCGCATGGACCACAACCTGAAGCTTGAAGAGATCCTGGGTACCACGCGTCCATCGTTCTCGTCGATTCAGCTGTTCGACACCATGGTGGTGGACTACAAGAGGTCGGAAGATCTGGTTCGCCTGTTCGCCTACGGTTCGACGCTCAAGGAGCACAACACCATCTTGACGATGTTCACGGTGTTGAACTACATGAACGACAAGATCAACCCAAGCTTCGTGCTCGGGTTCGACTTGGGCAATGGTGGCGGCTTTGCGATTCCGGCCGTGGCATTTACCTTGAACGACAACTGGGTCGGCAAGGTCGAGGCTGACATCTTCTGGTCCGGCGGTCGCAGCAGCACCTCGCAGTTCGGTTTGGGTGGACCTAACGCTGGTCCTTCGCAGCCACGCTCGCAGTTGTTTGGCTACTTCGACAAGTCCAGCCAGCTGGTTTTCCGTTTGACCCGTCAATTCTGATTTGAGGAGTTTCGAAAATGACTATTGAGACCAATGGGATGGATCGCCGCGACGTTTTGCGCGCAGGCGTGGCAGGTGCGGCAACTGTGGCAACCGGTCTGGCTTCGATGCCAGCTCGCGCTGCCAAGGAACTGCCTGAAGGCTTCATCATCAACAAGGAAAACTACGACAGTATCAAGAACGATACTTTCGAAGGCAAAACCATCGCCTCGATGACCATCGAGAAGATGGAGTGGATGATCAAGAACTACAACACCACGATGAAGCTGGCCCACTCGAAGAAAATCGAGATGGACAAGAAGTACATGCAAGCGACCAAGGACGGTGCTCCTAACGTCACTTTCAACCCGGCTGACCGTACGGTTGCGGGCTGGAAGGCCGGCATGTTGTTCTGGCCAAACCAGGTGGACCCGAAGGATCCCAACGCAGGCGACAAGCTGCTGTGGAACCTGCGTGCTGCAACGTACGGCGCCACGATGGACCTGCGCGACATCGCCTGGGCCTTCCTGGATGCCAAGAGTGGCTACGAGCGCGTTCAAGCGTTCCAGTCGCGTCGCTACTACATGGAAGGCCGTCTTGACGGCGGCCCCGTGACGGTGGGTGATGGCACGATTTCGCAAAAGACGTACTTCTGCGCAATCTACCCGCAAGACATTCGCGGTCTGGGTCTGTTCTCGGTGCGTTACAACCAGCCTGACTCGAAGAAGCCTGATGACTCGTACGCCTACCTGAAGTCGGTTCGCCGCGTTCGTCGCCTGTCCGGCGGCGCGTGGATGGACCCAATCGGTGGTACCGACCAGCTGTATGACGACTGGGACATCTGGGACGCTGCTCCTACGAAGTACAAGTCGAACAAGCTGTTGTCACGTCGTTGGATCTTGGCTATCGCTCACAGCCCAGACGTCAGCGTCGACCTGAACTTCCCGTTCACGGAGCCAGCCAAGCGTTTCCCACGTATCGGCATCACGATTCCTCCTCACTTCAACCCAGCACCGGATGTGGGTTGGGAGCCACGTGAAGTGTTCGAAATCGAGGGCGTTTGCCCAGACGAACACCCGTACAGCAAGAAGACCGTGTACATGGAATGCGACTTCCCGCGTCCATACCTCGGCTTCTCGCTGGACCGCAAGGGCGAATTCTGGAAGATGTTCATCTTCCAAAACCGTCCAGACACTGGTGATGACGGCTACCAGGCAGTGATGCCTGTGCTGGGTCACATCATCGACGTCAAGCGCGGTCACGCCACGAACTGGTCTTCGAACATGAAGTCCAATCCAAAGGGCGTCACGGAACAGATGGTTTCGTTGAACGTGCTGGAAGAAGTTGCGACTGGTACCGGCAAGTAACAGAACAGGTTTGA
Source organism: Burkholderiales bacterium (assembly GCA_947451035.1). Taxonomy (GTDB): domain Bacteria; phylum Pseudomonadota; class Gammaproteobacteria; order Burkholderiales; family Burkholderiaceae_C; genus PBB1. The sequence goes on along the minus strand of CANFXR010000039.1, from coordinate 21,108 downwards.
CCTGATCTGCGGGGCTTCGTCAAGACGCCCCGACCCGCCACGGCTTTGTGCTGTGGCGGGTTTTTCTATTTATGGGATTTGGATTTCCAATGCCCTTGTGATGCCTGTGCGTCGACCCCGGGGATTAGCATTCGCTCCGCTTCAATGGCTCACCGGCGCTGGTGGGTTTTGGCATTACCTCATTGAGTATTCAGGAGACAACGATGTACACAAAAACCTTTCACTCCAATTCCATCGATTGGCAACCCAGCGGCATTGATGGCGTGACCTTCAAGTCGCTCGACGGCGACATGACCACTGGCAAGTCGGTGGTGGTCTATCGCTTTGACGCAGGGTCTGTGGTGCCGGCTCACTCGCACACCCACTCCGACGAACTTGGCTATGTGCTTGATGGTGACTTCATCGAAAACGGTGTGTCGTATCACGCTGGCTCGGTGTTCGCGGCACCGGCTGGCACGGTTCACGGAGAACACCGCACGCAGACCGGTTGCACGGTGATGTTCGTGCTCTCGGACACGCTTGATTTCATCCCGGCCTGAGGGCCCGTTACACCGGCCCCGGCAGGTCCTGCGCTGCTGGTGGCTGGCGATCTTCGCTTCGCGGGTGTTCCGCGCCGGCGAAGCGAACTTGGCGGTGGCTGAGTGAGGCGGCTGGCTGCTCCGCACAGGGCGTCCGTTTGTGAATCGTTGCGCTCCCATGGCTTCGAGCATTGAGCTTGAAGGGGCTGAATGAACGCTGCTGAATGGAGCGCAGTGCGCGTCACGCTGCAGTTGGCGGCGTCGAGCACGCTGATCTTGTTGCTGTTGAGTACGCCGCTGGCCTGGTGGTTGGCCCGTTCACGCTCGCGGCTCAAGCCGCTGTGGGCGGCATTGGTCACGATGCCGCTGGTGTTGCCGCCCACAGTGCTGGGCTTTTACCTGCTGCTGGTGATGGGGCCGCAGGGCGCGGTCGGGCAGCTGACGCAGTGGCTCGGCCTCGGGCGGCTGCCGTTCACGTTTGGCGGTCTGGTGGTGGCCTCGGTGCTGTACTCGATGCCGTTCGTCGTGCAACCGCTGCAGCAGGCGTTCGAGGCGATTCCCGAGCGCTTGCTGGAAGCTGCCGCTTCCTTGCGTGCCGGGCCGCTGGATCGGTTTTTCAGCGTGGCGTTGCCGCTGGCGCGCCCGGGTTTGCTGACCGGTGCGGTGCTGGGATTCGCCCACACCGTGGGGGAATTCGGCATGGTGCTGATGATCGGCGGCAACATTCCGGACCAGACCCGCGTGCTGTCGGTCGCGCTGTATGAGCACGTGGAGGCTGGCGAGCTGGCGGACGCGCATCGCATGGCCGCCGGCATGGTGCTGTTTGCGCTGCTCGTGCTGGTCGCGCTGTACTCGGTGAACCGGGCCAGACGCGAGGAGGTGCGGCCGTGATCGACGTTCGGCTGCATCTGGCGCGTGCGGATTTCTCGCTTGACGTGTCGCTGCGCTTGCCGCTGCGGGGTGTCACCGGTTTGTTCGGCCCGTCCGGCTGCGGCAAGACCACGGTGCTGCGTGCGCTGGCCGGGCTGGAGCGAGCAAGCGGTCGGGTGGCGCTTGGTGAGCACGTGTGGCAAGACGATGCCAGCGGCTGCTTGGTGGCTACGCATCGGCGCGATCTGGGTTACGTGACGCAGGACGCTTCGCTGTTCCCACACCTCGACGTGCGGCGCAATCTCGAATTTGGATTGAAGCGCATCGACGTGGCGCAGCGCCGGGTGGCGCTCGACCGCGCGGTCGAGCTGCTGGGCATCGGCGCCTTGCTGGCGCGGCGCGCGCACACGCTGTCGGGCGGTGAGCGCCAGCGGGTGGCGATTGCCCGCGCCGTGCTCACCAGCCCCGCACTGTTGCTGATGGATGAGCCGCTGGCTGGACTCGACGCCGCGCGCAAGTCCGAGGTGCTGCCCTACCTCGACCGCTTGCGCCGCGAGCTGGCCATCCCGGTGATTTATGTCAGCCACGCGATTGACGAGGTGGTGCGTCTGGCCGACCACCTGGTGCTGATGGACGCGGGCCGTGTGGTGGCGGACGGGCCGCTGTCCGAGATGCTTTCGCGTCTGGATGTGCAGTCGCCGCTGGGCGAGGATGCCGGCGTGGTGCTCGATGCGGTGGTCGGCGAGCGCGATGCGGCGTGGCAACTGGCACGGCTGGATGTCGTGGGCGGCGGCTGTTCGCTGTGGGCGCGCGATCATGGCGCGGCGCTGGGGCAGCCTGTGCGGCTTCGGGTGCTGGCGCGTGACGTGAGTCTGGCGAGCGCAACGCATGCGGACAGCAGCATCGCCAACCAGTTGCCGGGCCTCGTCGAAGCCATCGCTGACGATACTCACGCGGCACTTGCGCTGGTGCGCGTGCGTGTCGGGCGCTCGGTGCTGGTGGCGCGGCTGACGCGCCGCTCGGTGCATGCGCTAGCCTTGGCTCCCGGGATGGCGGTGTGGGCGCAAGTCAAGACCGTGGCCCTGGTCGAATCCCCGGATGCTTTCGTTTCCTCACGTTGATTCATCTCGAACTGTCTTGCGCTCCATGAAAAACCGCAGCCCTACCGGGGGACTGGTGTATTCGACCGACAGCGGCCGCACGTGCCCAGGGTGCCGCCAGCCGATCGCTCAATGCGCGTGCGCGTCCAAGGGCGCTGCTGGACCGGCCGGCGATGGCATCGTGCGCGTTTCGCGCGAGACGAAGGGCCGCAAGGGCAAGGGCGTGACGCTGATCCGTGGTTTGCCGCTGGAGGCCGAGGCGCTGGCCCAGGTCGGCCGCGAGTTGAAGGCCACCTGCGGATCGGGCGGTACGGTGAAAGACGGCGCGATCGAGATCCAGGGCGATCACCGCGATCGCATCGTCTTGCACCTGGAGGCTGCCGGATGGACGGTCAAACGAGCCGGCGGCTGAGGCGATGACCGATTTCGCCGCCCTCAACGCCAGTCGCGCACCCTTGCTGGTGGCTTGCCTGTGCGCACAGTGGTGCCGCACCTGCGACGGCTACCGCGAGGTCTTCGAGCACGCGGTCTCGGCACTGCGGGATGCCGGCGTCGAAGGAATGTGGGTGGATGTCGAAGATCAGGCCGACGCGCTCGGCGCGGTGGATGTCGAGAACTTTCCGACGCTGCTGATCGCCCGCGGCGACGACGTGTTGTTCTTCGGCCCGGTGATGCCGCACGCCCCGACACTGACCCGCATGCTCGGCGCCGCACTCGACGACCAGCTCAGCGCGGGACCCGCTGCGATGGACGCCTGCGTGCTGGAGTTGCCCCAACGCTTGCGTCGGCTGCGCTGAGCCTTGACGCATCCGACCGCCAGCGAACCGGCGCGTGCCACGCGGCACCAACTTGCTCGCCGCGGCCACCGCAAGGCTGCCACCTTGCTGTCACATGGCGGTCGCACACTGGTAGTCCATTCGGATCAGGGCTTGCGCACCTGAGCCACTTCGAATCTCCCCCGTAACGACATCGGCCAGCCCACATGCACACGGGCAGAGGGGCCGGCTACCTAGAATCAGACATGACCCCTGAACCCGCGGCTCTTTCGACCTCTGAAATGGTGACGATCCAACCCGAGCAGGCTGCTGCGGCGCCCCTCAGCGCGGACGACCCCAGCTTGCTGCTGAGCCGGGAAACCTCGATCCTTGAATTCAACCGGCGGGTGCTCGCTCAGGCCCGGCGAGCCGACGTGCCGTTGCTCGAGCGCTTGCGCTACGTGTGCATCGTTTCGTCGAACATGGACGAGTTCTTCGAGGTGCGGTTTGCCGATTACCTGGAGGCCTCGCGCCTGCCCAACGCGGGGGTTTCCGACCGGGATGTCGAGGCCATCACCGCCGAGGCCCACCGGCTGATCGACGAACAGTACGCCGTCTTCAACGATGAGCTCACGCCACTGCTCAAGCACGAGGGCATCGAGATCCTCAACCACGTCGACCGCGACGAGGCGCAGCGCGAGTGGGTCGACCACTTCTTTCAAAAGCAGGTGCGGCCCCTGCTGGTGCCCATCGGGCTCGACCCGTCGCATCCGTTTCCGCTGGTGGCCAACAAGGCGCTCAACTTCATCGTGCGGCTGGGCGGCAAGGACGCCTTCGGGCGCGAGAACACCATCGCGATCGTGAAGGTGCCGCGGGTGCTGCCGCGGGTGATCCAGTTGCCCGACAAGCTGCTGCCGGGCAAGCAGGCCTTCGTGCTGCTGACCAGCGTGATCCGCGCCCACCTCGACGAGTTGTTCCCCGGGCGCGAGGTCGAGGCGTTCTCGCAGTTCCGGGTGACGCGCGACTCCGACCTCGAAGTCGACGAGGACGACGTCAAGAACTTGCGTCAGGCCTTGCGCTCGGGGCTCAGCTCGCGCCACTTCGGGCAGGCCATACGGCTGGAGGTGGTCAACACCTGCCCGACGTCGTTGTCGGACTTCCTGCTGCGCCAGTTCGACCTTCCGCAAGGCGCGCTGTACCGGGTCAACGGGCCGGTGAATCTGGTGCGGCTGAATCAGTTGATCGACCAGGTGGCCGATCGGCCGAAACTGCCCACGCTGCGCTTCGCGGCGCATGAGGGCGCCTGGCCTGAAAAGCGTCTGCCGCGCAACCAGTCCATCTTCGATCGGCTGCAGCGCGGCGATGTGCTGCTGCACCACCCCTTCGAGTCGTTCGATCCGGTCGTGCAGTTCCTGCGCGAGTCGGTCAATGACCCCGCGGTGCTGGCGATCAAGCAAACCATCTACCGCACCGGAAGCGAGTCACCGCTGATGGACCTGCTGATCGAAGCGGCGCGTCGCGGCAAGGAAGTGATGGTGGTGGTCGAGTTGAAGGCTCGCTTCGACGAAGAGGCCAACATCAACTGGGCCGAGCGGCTCGAGGCGGTCGGCGCGCAGGTGGTGTACGGCGTGGTCGGGCTGAAGACGCACGCCAAGCTGCTGCTGGTCACGCGGCGCGAGGCCACGGGCAGCGGCCACCGACTGCGCCGCTATGCCCACTTGTCGACCGGCAACTACAACCCGAAGACGGCACGGCTGTACACCGATGTGGGCTACCTGACGGCTGACGCCGAATTGACGGCCGATGCCGATGCGGTGTTCCAGCAACTGGCCAGCCTGGGCAAGATGAAGCCGCTGCGCCAGATGTTGCAAGCCCCCTTCAGCTTGCAGCGCCGGCTGGTCAAGATCATCGACCGGGTGGCCGAAGCGGCGCGCGCCGGTGCGCCGGCACGCATCGTGGTCAAGATCAACGCATTGACCGACACGCCGCTGATCGAGGCCCTGGTGCGCGCCAGTCAGGCCGGTGCCGAGATCGACCTGATCGTGCGCGGTGCGTGCGTGCTGCGCCCGGGGGTGCCGGGTGCCACCGATCGCATCCGGGTGCGGTCGGTCGTCGGGCGCTTTCTGGAGCATTCGCGGGTGATGTACTTCCGCTGGGGTGAGGGCGAGGACGACGAGGTGCTGTACCTGTCGAGCGCCGACTGGATGAGCCGCAACATGCTGCGGCGCATCGAGGTGGCGTGGCCGGTGCGCGACGCGGCGCTGCGCCAGCGGGTGATCGACGAGTGCCTGGTGCCCTACCTGCACGACCGGCGCGACGCCTGGGTGCTCAACAGCGATGGCACGTACCAGCGCGTCGACAGTGCGGGCATCAGCGCGCAGCAGGCGCTGGTGCGGCGCATCCGCTCGTCGGGTCGTTGAGGCGACGGCGATGGACCTGATCCTGTGGCGCCACGCCGAGGCGCACATCGGCAAAGAAGGCCAAGCCGACCTCGAGCGCGCGCTCACCGCCAAGGGCGAGCGCCAGGCGCAGCGCATGGCCGACTGGTTGAACCAGCGCATCGCGCATTCCACACGCATCCTCGTCAGTCCGGCCCTGCGTTGCCAGCAAACCGCCAAGGCGCTGGGCAAGAACTTCAAGACGCTGGAGGCCCTGGGCCCCGATGCCAGCGGTGAGGCGCTGCTGATGGCCGCACGCTGGCCCGAATCCTCCGATCCGGTGTTGATCGTCGGCCACCAGCCCACGCTCGGCCTGGTCGCAGCTCATCTGCTCGCTGGCATGCCGCAGGCCTGGTCCGTGAAGAAGGGTGGCGTGTGGTGGTTGCGCGACCGCGACCGGGAAGAAGGCGCTCGCGTCGCGCTGCTGGCGGTGCAGTCGCCCGAGTACCTCTGAGCCCGCGCGCTCAGGCGCCGGGAACGCGCGGCAACTCGAGTTGCAAGATCGCGCTGCGCTGCCAGGCCGCCACCTCTTCGTTGAGCAGGTAGAGCGTGTGCGGGTGGCTTTCGTGCCATCCGGGCTGCCAGCTCAGCGCGGCCAGCGTGCCCTGACTGCGCAGGGCGATCGCGTGGCTGTCGATCGCACCGCGCGCGTGGCACTTGATGATGGCCAGCCGCAGGCACAGCGCCTGCCAGGCGAAATCGGGCTGCTTCAGGCTGGACTCGACCTTGCGCAGGCCGCCGCGTTGCGCGAGCACCAGCTCGGCCAGCCGGCGTTGCTGTGATTGCGAGAAGCCCGGCGCGTCCACGTGGCCGAGCATGTAGGCGCTGTGCCGGTGGTGATCGTGGTGCGACACCATCATGCCGATTTCATGCAGCGCACAGGCCCAGTGCAGTTCGCGCTGTGCATCACGCCCGGCGGTGGGCTGCACGTTGTTGTAAAGCGCCTCGGCCACCTGTGCGACCCGCGAGGCCTGCGCCTCGTCGACCAGAAAGCGGCGCTGCAACTCGCGCACCGAGCTGTCGCGCATGTCCTCGGCGTCGTGCGGCTGCTGGATGGCGTTGAGCCGCTCGTCCAGGTCGAAGAGGACCCCCTGACGCAGCGCACCGCGCGCGGGCATCAGCGCGGTGATGCCGAACTGCGTGGCCAGCGTGTAGAGAATGGACAAGCCGCCGGCAATCACGGCGCGGCGGTCTTCCTTGAGCCCGACCAGCGCCAGCCGGTCGACCCGCCCTGCGGTGAGGCATGCCTCCATCAGCCAGCGCAGTCCGTCGAGCGTGATGCGCCCGTCGGTCACCCGGTTGGCCAGCAGCACCTGCGACACCGCGCCGACCGTGCCCGACGAGCCCAGCGACTCGACCCAGTTCGAGGGCGCGAACGGCCCGAGCGCTTCTTCGAGTTCGGCGCCGGCAGCGACCTGTGCCGCCCGGAAGGCGGCCTCGGTGAAGCGGCCGTTGCCAAAGTACTTCATGGACAGGCTGACGCTGCCGACCTGGAACGATTCGGCGTGTTGCGGCTTGCGCCCCTGGCCCACGATCATCTCGGTGGAGCGCCCGCCGATGTCGATCACCAGACGCGGCTGATCCGACGGCTGCAGCCGCGCCACGCCGGCGAAGATCAGGCGCGCTTCCTCGCGCCCCGAGACCACCTCGATCGGGTAGCCCAGCGCCGTCTCGGCACGCGCCAGGAAGGCGTTGCGGTTGCGCGCTTCGCGCAGCGTTTGCGTGGCCACCGCACGCACCTGCCACGGCGCGTAGCCCTGCAGCCGGCTGGCAAAGCGCTGCAGGCAGGTCAGCCCGCGCAGCATGGCTTCTTCGGTGAGCAGCCCGTTTTCGTCGAGCCCGGCGCCCAGCCGCACCGTTTCCTTCAGGTAGGAAATGCGGCGGTAGCGCAGGCCTTCGATCTGACCGATTTCAAGCCGGAAACTGTTCGACCCCATGTCGATCGCGGCCAGTTGACCGTGCCATTTCGTGATGGCAGGGTCAGCTTGTGCGGCGCGTGCGGGCGAGGTCAATTCCATCCGGCCATTGTCAGGGAAAACCTCAGGGCGGCCGCCCTGAACGGGCTCAACCGACGGCGATCGGGCGGGTCGGATCGGCCGACCATTCGCTCCACGAGCCGGGGTACAGCGCAGCGCCATCCAGCCCCGCCACCGCCATGGCCAGCAGGTTGTGGCAGGCGGTGACGCCCGAGCCGCACTGGTGCACCACCGCGCCGGCGGGGCGGGATTGCAGCAGCGCCGAGAACTCCTCGCGCAACACGCCGGCCGGCTTGAAGCGGCCGTCGGCGGCGAGGTTGTCCTTGAAGAAGCGGTTGCACGCGCCGGGGATGTGGCCGGCGCGCGCATCGAGCGGCTCCACGTCGCCACGGAAGCGTTCCGGCGCGCGCGCGTCGATCAGCGCCAGTTGGCCCAGTTTCGATTGCAGCGCGGCCGCATCGAGGGTCGGCGCCAACGGCGAGGGCACGCTGCCGATCGGATAGGCGGGCTGCGGCTGTGGTGTGACGGGCCCCGACTCGAGCGGCCCACCGATCGCCTGCCAGGCGGCCAAGCCGCCGTCGAGCACCGCCACCGGCGCGTGCCCCAGCCAGCGCAGCATCCACCACAGGCGGGCGGCGAACATCGACTGCTGGCGGTCGTACACCACCACCTGCGTGGCCGGCGTGATGCCCAGTCTGGCGAGCGTGGCAGCGAACGCGGCACGCTCGGGCAACGGGTGGCGGCCGTTGCGGCCGGTGGGCGCGGCCGACAGGTCGCGCTCGAGGTGGGCGTAGGGCGCGCCGGGCAGATGCGCCGCCCGGTGGGCGCGCTCGCCCGCGGTCGCATCGGCGAGGTCGAACCCGACATCGACGATCACCAGCGGCGCACCCGCACCGAGCATCGAGCGCAGCGCTTCGGCCGTGATCAGCGCGGTGTGCGGGCTGGCTTGCACGATCAGATCGCAGCCGCCCTCGGCGGCGGTCCTGCCGGAGGCCGATCCGCGGTGTCCTTCAGCTGGTTGTCCATCGTGCGGCGGTACCAGAGGTGGAACTGCTCCATGCCGTCTTCCATCGGGCTTTGGTAGGGACCCGATTCGTGGTCACCACGTGTCCACAGCGCGGCGCGGCCCTGGTCCATGCGCAAGGCGATCTCGTCGTCCTCGATGCAGGTCTCGAGGTAGGCGGCTTGCTGCGTGTCCATGTACTCGCGCTCGAAGGCGGTGATCTCTTCGCGGTAATAGAACTCGACCACGTTGGTCGTGTGGCGCGGCCCGCGCGGGTACAGCGTCGACACGACCAGCGTGTTCGGGTACCACTCGATCATCACGCCCGGGTAGTAGGTGAGCCAGATCGCGCCGTGCTTGGGCGTTCGTCCGTCGTGGTTTTCCTGCTGGTAGCGCAGTACCTCGTCGTGCCAGCGCCGGTACACATCCGAGCCGGCCCGGCCGAGCGCTTCTCCCGAGGACGTGGCCACGCCCACGGTTTGCACCGAGTAGTTGTCGCCGATTTCCCAGCGCAGGTCGTCGGTGGTCACGAAGTTGCCCAGCCCGGGGTGGAACGGGCCGACGTGGTAGTCCTCAAGGTAGACCTCGATGAAGGTTTTCCAGTTGTATTCGCACTCGTGGACATGGACCCGGTCGAGCACATGGCCCGAGAAGTCGAGATCGGCGCGCGGCCCCAGCGCGGCCAGATCGGCGGCGATGTCGCGGCCGTTGTCTTCGAAGACCAGTCCGTTCCAGCTGCGCGTGCGGTAGTTGTTCAGGTGCAGGCAGGGCGATTCGGTGAAATGCGGTGCGCCGATCAGCTCGCCCTTGAGGTCGTAGGTCCAGCGGTGCAGCGGGCACACGATGTGGCTGCTCGTGTTGCCGCGTCCGTGCAGCATGAGGGCCTGCCGGTGCCGGCACACGTTGGAGATCAGTTCGACGCCGCCGCTCGGGGTGCGCACCAGCACCCGGCCATCGCCTTCCTGGGGCAGCGTGTAGTAGTCGCCGGCCTGAGGCACCGACAACTCGTGCCCGAGGTAACGTGGTCCGTGTCGAAACAGGGTGTCGGCTTCGTGCTGAAAGAGCGCTTCGTCGAAGTATGCCGAGGGGGGCAACGGCAGGGCATTGCGGCCCGCGAGGCGTCCGGAGACTAGGGCCGGGGCGCCGCGCGTGACTGACAGATCGGACATGTTGGTTCGGATCTCCTGGGCTGGATCGGTGGTGATGGGCCACCGTGCCGCGGTCGCAGGCGCGGCGACCGCATCAAACGCGGAGACGCCGCACGCGCCCCCGCAAGGCCCGATTTTAGGCTTTGCAGGGGCGCGGCTCAGACCATGGGCCCGTGGTTCCCCGAACGGCGTGCCGGCAGGCCGGCTGTCTACAATCCGCCAGCCTTTCCAGACCCATGCCCAAGACCTCATCCCCCCCCACAAAACCCGCCGCGCAGCCGGCTGCCAGCGAGCCGATGCCCGAGACCTACGAGGCGGCCATGGCCGAGCTCGAAGCGCTGGTCGCGGCCATGGAAGCAGGCCAGCTGCCGCTCGACCAGTTGCTCGACCAGTACCGCCGTGGCGCCGACCTGCTCAATGCGTGTCGTTCACGGCTCGATGCGGTCGAGCAGCAGGTCAAGGTGCTCGAGGACGGACAGCTCAAACCCTGGGTCGCCCCGTGAGCGAGCGCTCCGGATTCGACGCCTGGGCGCTCGCGCAGTTGTTGGCGGTCGAGGACGGCCTGTCGCGCTGGGTACCTGCGGATGCGCCAGCCGGCCTGGGCGAGGCGATGCGCTACGGCGTGCTCGACGGCGGCAAGCGGCTGCGCCCGCTGCTTGCGCTCGCGGCGGCCCAGGCGGTGGGCGGCTCGCGCAGTGCCGCGTTGCGCGCGGCCTGCGCGGTCGAATTGATTCACGCGTACTCGCTGGTCCACGACGACATGCCGTGCATGGACAACGATGTGCTGCGCCGCGGCAAGCCCACGGTGCACGTGCAGTTCGGCCAGGCGCAGGCGATGCTCGCCGGTGACGCCATGCAGGCGCTGGCCTTCGAGGTGCTCACGCCCGAGCCCGATGACAGCATGCCGCTGGCGCTGCAGGCGCGCTTGTGCGGGTTGCTGGCGCGCGCCGCGGGCCACGCGGGGATGGCCGGCGGTCAGGCGATCGACCTGGCCAGCGTGGGCCGCCCGCTCGATGAACAAACCCTGCGCGACATGCACCACCGCAAGACCGGCGCCTTGCTGCGCGTGAGCGTGCTGATGGGCGCGGCCTGCGGCGATGTCGACGCGCGGGTGCGCGATGCGCTGGCGGTTTATGGCGATGCGCTCGGCCTGGCCTTCCAGGTGGTCGACGACGTGCTCGACGTGACGCAGGACTCCGGCGTGCTGGGCAAGACGGCGGGCAAGGATGTCGATGCCAACAAGCCGACCTACGTCAGCCTGATGGGGCTGGACGCGGCGATGCGCCATGCCCACGAGTTGCGCGACCGCGCGCACGCGGCGCTGGCGCACAGCGGCTTGGCGGACACGGTGTGGCTCGGCCGGCTGGCCGACAAGGTGGTTGAACGGGACAGTTGACGATGAATAACGAGTTGCTCCATTCCATCGAATCGCCGGCCGATGTGCGCCGGCTGTCGCGCAGCCAGCTGCACACGCTGGCTGGCGAATTGCGCGACTACTTGCTGCACAGCGTGTCGCAAACCGGCGGCCACCTGTCGTCCAATCTGGGCACGGTCGAGCTCACCATCGCCTTGCACCATGTGTTCAACACGCCGTACGACCGCATCGTGTGGGACGTGGGCCACCAGACCTACCCGCACAAGATCCTGACCGGCCGGCGCGACCGCATGAATACGCTGCGCCAACAAGGCGGCATCAGCGGCTTTCCGCGTCGCGACGAAAGCGAGTACGACGCCTTCGGCACCGCGCACTCGTCGACCTCGATCTCGGCCGCGCTCGGCATGGCCGTGGGCGCGCGGCTGATGGGCGAGTCGCGCAAGGCGGTGGCGGTGATCGGTGACGGCGCCATGAGCGCGGGCATGGCCTTCGAGGCGCTCAACAACGCCGGCGTGGCCGGCGCCGACCTGCTGGTCATCCTCAACGACAACGACATGTCGATCTCGCCGCCGGTGGGCGCGCTCAACCGATACCTGGCGCGCCTGATGAGCGGGCGCTTTTACGCCACCGCGCGCGACACCGCCAAGTCGGTGCTCAAGAACGCGCCGCCGCTGCTCGAGTTCGCGCGCCGCTTCGAGTCGCACGCCAAGGGCATGGTCGTGCCCGGCACCATCTTCGAGGAGTTCGGCTTCAACTACGTCGGCCCGATCGACGGCCACGACCTCGAAGCGCTCGTGCCCACGCTCGAGAACCTGCGCCACCTCAAGGGCCCGCAGTTCCTGCACGTGGTCACCAAGAAGGGCTACGGCTACCAGCTGGCCGAGAACGACCCGATCGCGTACCACGGCCCGAGCAAGTTCAATCCGGCCGAAGGCATCAAGGCATCGGCGCCCGGCAAGCCGACTTTCACCCAGGTGTTCGGCAGCTGGCTGTGCGACATGGCCGAGGCCGACCCGCGGCTGGTGGGCATCACGCCGGCCATGCGCGAAGGCTCGGGCATGGTCGAGTTCGAGCGGCGTTTTCCGAGCCGCTATTTCGACGTGGGCATCGCCGAGCAGCATTCGGTGACCTTCGCCGGCGGTCTGGCCTGCGAAGGCCTCAAGCCCGTGGTGGCGATCTATTCCACCTTCTTGCAGCGTGCCTACGACCAGCTCATCCACGACGTCGCCATCCAGAACCTGCCAGTGGTGTTCGCGCTCGATCGCGCCGGCCTGGTCGGTGCCGATGGCGCCACGCACGCGGGCAACTATGACATCGCCTTCTTGCGCTGCATCCCGAACATGAGCGTGATGACGCCGGCCGACGAGAACGAGTGCCGGCAACTGCTCTACACCGCCTTCCTGCAAGACCACCCGACCGCCGTGCGCTACCCGCGTGGCAAGGGCGTGGGCGTGGCGATGGAGCCGCAGATGACCGCCATTCCGCTGGGCAAGGGCGAGGTGCGGCGCAAGGCGGGCCCGACTGCCGGTTCGGGCGGTCTGCAGGGTCAGCGCATCGCGATCCTGGCGTTTGGTACCTTGCTCTACCCGGCGCTGGCCGCGGCCGAGCGGCTCGACATGAGCGTGGCCAACATGCGCTTCGCCAAGCCGCTCGACGCCGAGCTGGTGGCCGAGCTGGGACGCAGCCACGACGCGCTGGTCACCGTGGAAGACGGTTGCCTGATGGGCGGCGCGGGCTCCGCGGTGGCCGAGGCGCTGCAACATGCCGGGCTGGCGATCCCCGTGCTGCACCTGGGTCTGCCCGACGAGTTCATCGAACACGGCGACCCGGCGGTTCTGATGAGCCAGCTCGGCCTCGACGCTTCAGGCATCGAGAAGTCGATCCTCGCGCGCTTTGGCGCGTGCCCCGCGCCGGCGTGACCTGCCGCGCTTGCGCGATCGCCCGATCGCACAGCGGCTCATGGCCGTGACGAACCCCCAGGAATCGACACCATGAGCACATCGAGTTCGCACACGCTGGGCAAGACCCTGGGCAGCTTCCAGCTGTGGGGCATCGCCGTGGGCCTGGTGATTTCGGGCGAGTACTTCGGATGGAGCTACGGCTGGGCTTCCGCGGGCACGCTGGGCTTTTTGGTGACCTCGGTGTTCATTGCCCTGATGTACACGACCTTCGTGTTCAGCTTCACCGAATTGACCACGGCCATCCCGCATGCCGGCGGGCCGTTCGAGTACAGCCGACGGGCCTTCGGGCCCACCGGCGGCTACATCGCCGGGTTCGCGACGCTGGTCGAGTTCGTGTTCGCACCGCCCGCCATTGCGCTGGCCATTGGCGCGTACGTGAACGTGCAGTTTCCGGCGCTCGATCCGAAGTGGGTCGCGGTGGGCGCTTACGCCGTGTTCATGGCGCTCAACATCGCGGGCATGCACATCGCGGCCAGTTTCGAGCTGGCCGTCACGCTGATCGCGATCTTCGAGCTGCTGGTGTTCATGGGCGTGGTCGCCCCGGGCTTCTCGGCGGCCCAGTTTGTCAAGGGCGGCTGGGCGGGGTCTGACACCTTCAGCCTTGGCGCGATCTCTGGAATCGTCGCAGCGATCCCGTTTGCGATCTGGTTCTTCCTCGCGATCGAAGGCGTCGCGATGGCCGCCGAGGAGGCCCGCAACCCGCACCGCTCGATTCCCATCGCCTACATCGGCGGCATCGTGACGCTGGTCGTGCTGGCCATGGGCGTGATGGTGGTCGCCGGCGGCTCGGGTGACTGGACACAGCTGTCCGACATCAACGATCCGCTGCCGCAGGCGATGAAGAACGTGGTCGGCCAGAGCAGCGGCTGGCTGCACATGCTGGTGTGGCTGGGCCTGTTCGGGCTGGTGGCGTCGTTCCACGGGATCATCATTGGCTACTCGCGCCAGATCTTCGCGTTGTCGCGTGCCGGCTACCTGCCGCAGGTGCTGGGCCGGATCCACCCGACGCGCGGCACGCCTCACGTGGCGATCCTGGCCGGCGGCGGCGTCGGCATCGCGGCGATCTTCAGTGACCAACTGGTTCAGATCGGCGGGCAGCCGCTGACTGCCAACATCGTGACCATGTCGGTGTTCGGCGCGATCGTGCTGTACATCATCAGCATGGCCAGTCTGTTCAAGTTGCGCCGCAGCGAGCCGCAGCTCGAGCGTCCGTTCAGCGCGCCGGTGTTCCCGCTGTTCCCGGCCTTCGCGCTGGGCGCTGCCGTCGTCTGCTTGCTGACCATGATCTACTTCAATGCGCTGATGGCCGGGTTGTTCGTCGCGCTGATGGCCATCGGCTACGCCTACTTTCGCACCACCTCCGGTCGCCGCAGCGCCGCCCTCGCAGCCCAGCGCGCCTGAAGGAACCGTCTTCGTCAAGGCGCCGTCGCATGCCCGCCTACAGCCACTCCATCGGTGCCACGAGCTTTGTCTTCGATGACCTGAAGACGCTGCTCGCGCGTGCCACGCCTGAGCGTTCGGGCGATCAGCTGGCCGGCGTGGCAGCGGCTTCGGCCGCCGAACGCGCCGCCGCGCAGCGCGCGCTGGCCGACGTGCCGCTGCGCCAGTTCCTGAGCGAGTCGGTGGTGCCCTACGAGGCCGACGAGATCACGCGGCTGATCATCGACACACACGATGCGCGAGCCTTCGCAGCCGTGGCGCATCTGACCGTGGGCGGTTTGCGCGAGTGGCTGCTGAGCGATGCGGCCGACGGCGCGGCGCTGGCCGCGCTGGCACCCGGCCTCACGCCCGAGATGGCTGCGGCGGTGTCCAAGATCATGCGCAACCAGGACCTGATCGCGGTCTCGCGCAAGGTGCAGGTGGTCACCCGCTTGCGCAGCACCATCGGGCTGCCGGGGCGGCTATCGACGCGGCTGCAGCCTAACCACCCGACCGACGACACCGCCGGCATCGCGGCCAGCTTGCTCGACGGCTTGCTGCTGGGCAGCGGCGATGCGGTGATCGGCATCAACCCGGTCAGCGACAACGTGCCGCAGGTCATGCGACTGCTGCACATGCTCGACGCGGTGATCCAGCGCTACGGCATCCCCACGCAGTCGTGCGTGCTGACTCATGTGACCAACACGCTGGCGGCGATCGAGCGCGGCGCGCCGGCCGACCTGGTGTTCCAGTCGATCGCCGGCACGCAGGCCGCCCAGCGCAGCTTCGGCATCGATCTGGCCGTGCTGGCCGAAGCGCGTGCGGCCGCGCTGTCGCTGCGGCGCGGGGCCGAGGTTGACGGGAAGATCGGCGACAACGTCATGTACTTCGAGACCGGGCAGGGCAGCGCACTGTCGGCCAACGCCCACCACGGCTGCGATCAACAGACGATCGAAGCGCGCGCCTACGCGGTGGCGCGCCACTTCAAGCCGCTGCTGGTCAACACCGTGGTCGGTTTCATCGGCCCCGAGTACCTGTACGACGGCAAGCAGATCATCCGCGCCGGTCTCGAGGACCACTTCTGCGGCAAGCTGCTCGGGCTGCCCATGGGCTGCGACATCTGCTACACCAACCACGCCGAAGCCGACCAGAACGACATGGACGTGCTGCTCACCGTGCTGGGCGTGGCCGGCTGCAGCTTCATCATGGGCGTGCCCGGCTCCGACGACGTGATGCTGAATTACCAGACCACCTCGTTCCACGACGCTCTGTATGCGCGCCGCGTGCTCGGGCTGCGGGCGGCTCCCGAGTTCGAGGGCTGGCTTGAGCGCATGGGCGTGTTCCAGCCCGGCGAGGCCGCCCGGTTGATCGATCACGCGAGCGGCCTGCCGCCGGCCTTCGAGCGTTCGCTGGCCGGCATGGGCGGCTCGGCGGTCGCCGTGAATCCGCTGCAGGCGCTGCGCCAGTTCACGCCGGCGCGCATCGGCCTCGGGCGCACCGGCGTGAGCCTGCCCACCGGCGCGCAGCTCGACTTCCAGCAGGCGCATGCGCAAGCGCGCGACGCCGTGCACCGCCCGCTCGAAGTCGACGCCCTGTGCGACGAGATCGAGGCGTTGGGCGTTGCCACGCTGGCGCTGCACAGCGCGGCCGCCACGCGCACGATCTACCTGCAACGGCCCGACCTGGGCCGCCGGCTCGGCACTGCATCGCGCCAGCAGCTCGACGCGGCGCGCGCCGAACGCCATGCCCGCGGCGTGCGCTCGCACGACATCGCCTTTGCGGTGGTCGACGGGCTTTCGGCGCTGGCGGTGCAGCGCCACGGCGCGCCGCTGCTGGCCGAGGTACTGGCGCGGCTCAATCCGCCGGCCGATAGCGATGCGACACCCGCCGAGCCGCGCTGGACCATCGCCCCGGTGGCCGTGGTCGAGCAAGGCCGCGTGGCGGTGGGCGACGACATCGGCGAGCTGCTCGATAGTCGCATCGTCGTCGTGCTGATCGGCGAGCGCCCGGGCCTGAGCTCGCCCGACAGCCTGGGCATCTACTTCACCTGGGAGCCGCGCCCGGGGCGCCACGATGCCGAGCGCAACTGCATCTCCAACGTGCGCCCCGAAGGCCTGAGCTACCGCGCCGCCGCCGAGCGGCTCGTCGACCTGCTCGGCCAGGCCCGCAGCCGGCAGCTCACCGGCGTGGGCTTGAAGGACGAGAGCGGATCCGACAGCGTGACGATGGCCGCGAGGCCGAACTTTCTGCTGGGCGAGGGTTGAGTCGCTACCGTGTTGGCCGAGCTGCGCCGCGCTGCTCGCCCGAAGCCCAGCGTCAGCGCACCAGCAACCCCACCGGCCCGTCGCTGACCTCGCCGATCACCGCGGCCTGATCGAAGCCTTGCTGGGCAAAGATGGCCAGCACGGCATCGACCGCGTCGGCGCGGCACGACACGAGCAGCCCGCCGCTGGTTTGCGGGTCGTGGGGCAAGGCGGTGTCGATGTCGCCAAAGCCCGCGGGCAGGGTGATCTGCGCGGCGTTGGCGGCGGCGTTGCGGCTTGAGGCGCCGGTGACCATGCCCTGTGACGCGAGCTCGCGCACGCCGGCCAGCAGCGGCACCTGGGCCCAGTCGATGGTCACGCGCAGGCCGGCGCCGCGCGCCAGTTCGAGCGCGTGGCCGCCCAGACCAAAGCCGGTCACATCGGTGAGCGCGTGCACGCCGTCGAGCTGCGCGAGTGCGATGCCCGGGGTGTTGAGCTTCGTGGTGCTGGCGATCATCTGCGCGTAGCCCTCGGGGCTGAGCGCGTTCTTCTTGAGTGCGGCCGACAGCACGCCCACGCCCAGCGGCTTGCCCAGCACCAGCTTGTCGCCGACGCGCGCGTCGGCGTTGCGCTTGACGCGGCTCGGGTGCACCAGCCCCAGCACCACCAAGCCGTAGATGGGCTCGACCGAGTCGATGGTGTGGCCGCCGGCGATCGGGATGCCGGCCGCTGCGCACACGCTTTCGCCGCCTTGCAAGATGGCCGCGATGGTGTCGAGCGGCAGCACGTTGACCGGCATGCCCACCAGCGCCAGCGCAAAGATCGGCGTGCCGCCCATGGCGTACACATCGCTGATCGCGTTGGTGGCGGCGATGCGGCCGAAGTCGCGCGGGTCGTCGACGATCGGCATGAAGAAGTCGGTGGTGGCGATCAGCGCCTGCTCGTCGTTCAGCCGGTAGACCGCCGCGTCGTCGGCGGTCTCGATGCCCACGAGCAACTCTTTCGGCATCGGAAAGCCCGAGGTCCGCTTGAGGATTTGCGACAGCACGCCGGGCGCGATCTTGCAGCCGCAGCCGCCTCCGTGCGCGAGCGAGGTCAGGCGGGGTGGGGTGGCGTCAGGCGTGGCGGTGGTGGTCATGGTCAGTGTTCGGGTGGTTCAGCGTTGGGGGGTGTGCTCGGCGAGTGCCGAGGTGATCAGTTGTTGCATCGAGCGCTGCTCAGCAGCGGGCTCGAACAGCGCCGAGCGCTCGGCGCCCTGGCAGCGCAAGCGCGCCAGAAAGGACGCGTCGTCGCGCGCGCGCTCGAGCAGTGCAGCGAGTTGCGCATCATCGCCCGGCGCGAACAGGCCTTCATGCGTGGCGCCAAGCAAGCCCACGTTGCCGTCGATGCGCGATGCCAGCACGGCGGTGCCGCTTTGCACGGCTTCCATCACCACGTGCGCGCCGCCTTCCATGAGGCTGCTGTTGACGAGCACATGCGCGCGCTGGATGCGCGCTCGCGTCTCGGCGTGCGGCCGCGGTCCAAGCCAGCGCAGCCGGGGCGATTCGCGCAGCGCGGCTTGCACTGCGTCGGCCAGCGCGGGCTCGAGTGCGCCGCCAATCAGGTCGATGCGGATGTCCTGGCGGTGCGCCAGTCGAGCGGCCGCGCGCAGCAACGTGAGCGGGTCTTTTTCGGCGCGCAGGTGGCCGACCCACACCGCGTGCAGCGCACGCTTCGGCGGCGGTGCCGGCTGGCGCGGTGTGACCGAGGGGCAGATCACGCGCGCCTTGTGGCGCACGCTGGCGGGCAGGGCGGCCAACCCTTGTTCCTGCAACACCACCAGGTGCGTGGCGAGTTGCAGCGAGGCTTGTGCCGCGGCGTCGCTGCGGATGTCGCGGTACAGGTCGGTGCCGGTGAGCACCACGATGCAAGGGCGCGTCGGGTGGGCGTCGGTGAACGCGGCCACCGAAGCGGCTGAGCGCCGCGCGTGCAGCGCGATCAGCGCGTTGCAGGGTTCACCGCTCCACGCACCCACGACCTGCGTGTGATGCGAAGCACCCAACAGCCTCGCCCAGCGCGAGGCCGTCTGCCAGTTGCCGTTGTTGGCCGCCGCCAGCGCGGGGCTGACGATCAGCACCGCGCTCTGGCGAGGCGTACTGTTCACGTCACGCGCTTTCAGGCTCGATGTGGCGCCCGACATCCCCAGGGGAGCCCGACCATTCAGGGCTTGGCGGGCGCTGAGGCCGCCGACGCCGCACGGGATGCCGAAGCGGCACGCGAGGCGGGTACCGCCGGCGTGCGTTCGACGCTGATCACCACGGCCTCGGTGAACCAGGCGCGGACCTCGTCGCCCACCTTGACCTGGGTCAGGTCCACATCGGACGGCACGTCGACGGTGACAGTGCGTTTGGCGCCGCGCAGCGTGGCCTGGTGCGCCTTGCGGTCGATCGACTGCACGATCGCCAGCACTTCGACCTTGCGCACCTCGGACACCCCGGGCAGGCTGCCTTCAGGCGCCGTGGTGGTTTCAGTCGATTCGATGCGCTCGCGAATGCCGCTTTTCTTGGCCAGCGGCTCGAGCCGCGCGATCACCGCCGACAGGTGGCGCACGGTCACGAAGTCGCCCACGCTGACCTGGTCGAGGTTCTTGACCGAGGCCGGCACATCGACCGTCACCACGTTGCCGCGCACACCGCGCAGGGTGACGGTGCGTCCGACCTTGTCGATTTCGACCACGCGGGCGCGAATCTCGACTTCACGCGCTGACGCACGCACGCTCGGCGCCGAAGCGGCTGTGGTCGCCACCGTCACGCTCTGAGCGCCGGCCGGGGCGGCGAAGGTCAGCGCGACGGCGCCGGCGAGGATGAGGCGGGGCAGGAAGGTCATGCGTTGCTTTCCGTGGGTTGGTGCGAGGAATGGGCGCGATGCTAATGGGGCGAGGCGGCGCAGGTCCGCGCAGCGGTCAACCCGGTGGTGGCGTCTCATCGGGTGCCTCAAGCACCCACGCTTGCAGCAGCGTGTAGACCACCGCGAGCACCACCGGCCCGACGAAGATGCCGACCAGGCCGAACGCCAGCAGACCGCCGATCACGCCGATGAAGATCAGCAGCAGCGGCAAGTCGGCGCCCATGCGGATGAGCATGGGGCGAAGAAAGTTGTCGAGCGTGCACACCACCACGGTCACCACCGCGAGGAAGGTGCCCCAGCCGTGGTCGCCCGTCCAGTACAGCCACACGACCGCCGGCAGCAGCACCAGCACCGGCCCGACTTGCGCCAGGCACAGCACCAGCATCGCGCCGCTGAGCAGTCCGGCGTAAGGCACCCCGGCCACCGCCAGCCCGATGCCGCCCAGCACCGACTGCACCACCGCCGTCACGCCCACGCCCAGCGCCACGCCGCGGATGGCTTGGCCGACCAGCACCACCGTGGCCTCGCCATGCTCACCAGCGAGCCGCCGGCCAAAGCGCAGCAGCCCGCCCGCGGCGACCTCGCCTTGTGAATACATCAGCGCAGACATCACCACGATCAGAAGGACCTGCGCCATCAGGAAGCCCACGCCGCCGACTTGCGCGAGCAGCCAGCGCGCCACCTGACCGACATGCGGCTGAATCTGCGGCCACAACTCGGCGCTGCCGGCGGCCACGGTGGTTTCCCAGAAGACCCGGATGCGTTCGCCCACCAGCGGCAGTGCCGCCAGCCAGGCGGGTGCAGTGGGCATGCGCAGTTGCGACAGCTGCTTGATGGCTGCGCTGATCTCGTTGGTGTTTTGCACCAGCGTGGCAATGATCAACGCCACCGGCAGCACGAACAGGATCAGCAAGGCCAGCGTCATCACGGCCACGGCCGCCGAGCGGCGGTTCCACAGTCGCGTTTGCAGCCGGCGCATCAGCGGCCAGGTGGCCACCACGATCATCGCGGCCCAGATCGCCGGCCCGATGAACGGGCGCAGCACCCAGAACGCCGCCAGGATGAGTCCGGCGATGCACAGCACGCCCAGCGTGACGCGCGGCAGATCGGTGCGCGGCCCGGCACCCGCAGGCGTTGACGTTGTCAGGTCCGGGCGGCGTGGCTTGTTCATGTCACGAGCTTAGCCGCAGCTGTCGCCTCAGTTCCAGCGCCAGCTCCAGATCACGTCGAGCGAGTTGTCCAGACCCGACTGCGCGCGCAGGGTGAAGCTTTGGGCGATGCGGTAGATCAGCTGCCAGTTGCCACCGGTGGCATTCAGGCCGCGCTCGTAGCCCACGTACCAGCGCCGAGAGAGCTGCTTGCCCAGCGTGATCACGGTGGCCCGCACATCGCCTTCGCCTTGCTTGACGCTCAGCT
>CANFXR010000038.1 GCA_947451035.1 Burkholderiales bacterium | reverse complement strand
GAAGCCGAAGGTGCGCGCGCGCGCGATCTCGCGCTTGTAC
The DNA here is from genome assembly GCA_947451035.1 of Burkholderiales bacterium. GTDB lineage: Bacteria > Pseudomonadota > Gammaproteobacteria > Burkholderiales > Burkholderiaceae_C > PBB1. The sequence continues at coordinate 25,924 of CANFXR010000038.1, read as the reverse complement.
TGGCCCGAGCCCATGTCGAACACCACGTGCTGGCCCGTCTGGTTGACGGCCGGGTGATCGAAGTCGATCTCGAAGGTCAGCCGGTAGCCGTCGAACGGCTCGAGCCGCGCCCACTTCAGGCTGGCGCCCTCGCCCTCGCGCACCTCCACCGGCCGCACCATGCGCAAGAAGCGCTTGGGCGCGTTCTGCAACTCGATGCCCGCGCTTTGCAGCAGGTACACGAACGACGCCGCCGAGCCGTCGAGGATGGGCACTTCTTCGGCGGTGATGTCGATCAGCAGGTTGTCGATGCCCAGACCGGCGCACGCCGACAAAAGGTGCTCCACCGTGTTGACCTTGGGCGCGCCCGGATCACCAAGCGGCGACAGCGCCGTGGCCATGCGCGTGTCGCACACCGACTGGGCGTGCACCGCAATGTCCACCGGCTGCGGCAGGTCCACCCGCCGGAACACGATCCCGCTGTCGGGCGGCGCCGGACGCAGCGTGAGCTCCACCCGCTGCCCGCCGTGCACCCCCACCCCCACCGCGCGGGTGAGGGATTTCAGGGTGCGCTGAGCCAGCATGAGTTCAGTCTGCCTGCTTGCGCAGGAACGCGGGGATCTCGATCTCGTCCATGCCGTTGCTGGCCAGCGCGTCGACCTTGGCCGCCGCGGTGCGGGTGCGCCACACGCTGGGGATGTTCGTCGAGCGGAAATCGTTGCCGCCGGGCAGACCCATGCCCTGCGGGTTGAGCGCCATCGGGCTGATCGCGTTGTCGAGCACCGGCAGGTTGTCGGTGCCGGTGCGGCGGATGACCGGGCTGTCCACCAGGGTGATGTTGGTCGGGCGACGCGCCGGGCTCAGGCCGGTGGCGATCACCGTCACGCGCAGCAGGTCGCCCAGGCTTTCGTCGTAGACCGTGCCGAAGATCACCTGCGCCTCATCGGCCGCATAGCGCCGGATGGTGTTCATCGCGTTCTTGCTCTCGGCCAGGCGCAGCGTGGTACGGCTCGCGGCGATCAGCACCAGCACGCCCTTGGCGCCCGACAGGTCGATGCCCTCGAGCAGCGGGCAGGCCACCGCCGCCTCGGCCGCCTTGGTCGCGCGGTCCGGGCCGCTGGCCTGGGCGGTGCCCATCATGGCCTTGCCGGGCTCGCTCATGACGGTCTTCACGTCTTCGAAGTCGACGTTGACCAGGCCGTTCATGTGGATGATGTCGCTGATGCCGCCCACGGCGTTCTTCAGCACATCGTTGGCTTCGGCAAACGCCTGGTCCTGCGTGATGTCATCGCCCAGCACGTCGAGCAGCTTTTCGTTGAGCACCACGATCAGCGAATCGACATTGGCTTCAAGCTCGGCCAGCCCCTGGTCGGCGGCCTTCATGCGGCGGTTGCCTTCGAAGTCGAACGGCTTGGTCACCACGCCCACGGTCAGGATGCCCATTTCCTTGGCGATGCGCGCGATCACGGGTGCCGCGCCGGTGCCCGTGCCGCCACCCATGCCGGCGGTGATGAACAGCATGTGCGAGCCGGCGATGGCCTCGCGGATGCGCTGCTCGGCTTCGAGCGCGGCGGCCTTGCCCATTTCAGGCTTGGCGCCGGCGCCCAGACCGGTGCTGCCGAGCTGGATCAGCTGGTGCGCGGCCGAGCGGTTGAGCGATTGCGCGTCGGTGTTGGCGCACACGAATTCGACGCCCTGAACACCTTGCGTGATCATGTGCTCGACCGCGTTGCTGCCGCCGCCGCCGACGCCGATCACCTTGATCTGGGTGCCGAGGTCAAATTCTTCGATCATTTCGATGGCCATTTTTTGCTCCAGTGCTTTTGTGCAGTTGCCGAGAGGTTGAGGATGAAATTTCTTGTGGGTCTGGCGGTTACTTTTTTGGACTAGCGAGTGCTGCGGGTCTAAAGAAATCGGGGTCAGAAATTGCCGAGAAACCAGTCGCGGGCGCGGCCCATCATCGATTTGACCGAACCGGCCTGCGCCGAGGCGCGCAGCCCTCGGGTGCGTGCCATGCGGCCTTCTTCGAGCAGGCCCATCACGGTGGCCGAGCGGGTGTTGGCGACCATGTCGTGCAGCGCGCCGCGGTACAGCGGAATGCCCTTGCGCACGGGCTTGAGGAAGATGTCTTCGCCCAGCTCGACCATGCCCGGCATCATGGCCGCGCCGCCGCAGATCACGATGCCCGACGACAGCAGCTCTTCGTAGCCGCTCTCGCGGATCACCTGGTGCACCAGCGAGTAGATCTCCTCGACGCGCGGCTCGATCACACCGGCCAGCGCCTGGCGGCTGAGCATGCGCGGGGCGCGGTCACCCAGACCCGGCACTTCGAGCTGCTCGCTCGGGTCGGCCAGCAGCTGCTTGGCCACGCCGAACTCGACCTTGATCTCTTCGGCGTCCTTGGTCGGCGTGCGCAGTGCCATCGCGATGTCGCTGGTGATCAGGTCGCCGGCGATCGGGATCACCGCGGTGTGGCGGATCGCGCCGTCGGTGAAGATCGACACGTCGGTGGTGCCCGCGCCGATGTCCACCAGCGCCACGCCCAGGTCTTTCTCGTCGTCGGTGAGCACCGCGTGGCTGCTCGCACTCGGGTTGAGCACGAGCTGGTCGACTTCCAGGCCGCAGCGGCGCACGCACTTGACGATGTTCTCGGCCGCGGCTTGCGCGCCGGTCACGATGTGCACCTTGACCTCGAGCCGTCCGCCGCTCATGCCGATCGGCTCCTTGACCTCGTGGCCGTCGATCACGAACTCCTGCGGCTCGACGAGCAGCAGCCGCTGGTCGTTGGGGATGTTGATCGCCTTGGCCGTTTCGACCACACGCGCCACATCGATCTGGGTGACCTCCTTGTCGCGCACGATGACCATGCCGGTGGAGTTCTGCCCGCGGATGTGGCCGCCGGTGATGCCGGTGTAGACCCGCGTGATCTTGCAGTCGGCCATCATTTCGGCCTCCTTGAGCGCTTGCTGGATGCTCTGCACGGTGGCATCGATGTTGACCACCACGCCGCGCTTCAAGCCATGGGCCGGTGCGCTGCCCAGACCGGCCACGCGCAACTCGCCGCCGGGCAGCAGTTCGGCCACCACCACCATCACCTTGGCGGTGCCGATGTCCAGCCCCACCACGAGATCTTTCATTTCCTTGGCCATGCGGTCCTCTCGATCAATGTCTGTTGTCCGTGCCCGGGGGCGGGGTGGTCGTGACGCCTTGCAGCCGCAAGGCGTAGCCGTCGCGGTGCCGCAGATCGGCGTATTCGATGGGGCGCCGGTAAGGCTGCGGCACCTGGCCCACGGTGGCGATGAAGCGCCGCGTGCGCGCGATCACCTCGTCGTCGCTGCCGCGGCCGAGTTCGATCGCCGCACCGTTGTCGAACTCGACGCGCCAGGACAGGCGGCTCGACAGGCGCAGCGCGTCGATGTGCCATTCGCGCCGCACGAACAACGCCTGCAAGCGCGCGAGCATGTCGAGCATCGCCACCGAGCTGCCCTCGGGGCCTTCGAGCTCGGGCAGGTTGTCGTCCTCGACGTCGCCCACGTTGGCCTCGAACACCTCGCCTTGCGTGTTGACCAGCCGGTCGTTGCTGTCCGGGCGTATCCACACGGCCACCGCGCGGTGTTCTTCGAGGCGCACGGCCAGCCGGTCGGGCCACACGCGCTGCACCACCGCATGGCGCACCCAGGGTACCGATTCGAAGGCGCGCTGATCGGCCTGCAAGTCGGTGCTGAAGAAGTTGCCGCGCAGTTGGGGCAGCGCATTGACGCGGATGGTGGCCACGCTGTTGCGCGTCATGTCGCCGTCGATGCGGATCGAGCGCAGCGCGAACACCGGCTGGCGCACCCACCACAGCAGCGCCATCGCCGCCAGCAGCACGCCGGCCAGCGCGAACAGCAGGTTCGAGGTGTGGTGCATCCAGCGCACGTCATCGGGCAGCACCGGCTCGGCCACGGCCTGGCGGGCAGCGGGTGAGCGGATGAAGGTGGTGCCGGTGGTCATGGGTTCAGGCAGCCGGTGCGTGGCGTGGCTCGGCGTCGAGCCGCGCCTGGCTGGCGATCAGCAGGCACAACTGGTCGTAGGGCAGGCCCAGCGCGCGCGCCGACATCGGCACCAGCGAGTGCGAGGTCATGCCCGGCGAGGTGTTCATCTCGAGCAGGAACGGCTTGCGGTCGCTCGCGCGAATCATCAGATCGGCGCGGCCCCAGCCGCGGCAACCCAGCGCTCGGTACGACGCCACGGCCAGGCGCTGGATCTCGCGCTCTTCGTCCTCGGGCAGTCCGCTCGGGCACTGGTAGGTGACCGAGTCGCTGAAGTACTTGTTCTGATAGTCGTAGGCGCCTTCGGGCGCGCGAATGCGCACCACCGGCAGCGCGCGGGCGCTGGCGCCTTCACCGAGCACCGGGCAGGTGACTTCCTCGCCGGCGATGAACTCCTCGCACAGCACGTCGGCGTCGTAGCGCGCGGCCAGCGTGACCGCATCGAGCAGGTGCTGATCGACATCACCCTCGCGAGCGACCTTGGTCACGCCGATCGACGAGCCTTCGCGCGGCGGCTTCACGATCAGCGGCAGGCCCAGCTCGGCGGCCACGCAGCGCAGCCGGTTGACCACCGATTCGTCTTGCAGCGCGCCGGGCGCCAGCCACACATGGCGCGGCGTGGGCAGACCTTCGGCCAGCCACAGCCGCTTGGTCATGACCTTGTCCATCGCCACCGCCGAGGCCATCACGCCCGATCCGGTGTAGGCGATGCCCAGCATCTCGAGCGCGCCTTGCACCGTGCCGTCTTCACCGTGACGCCCGTGCAGCGCGATGAAGCAGCGCGCCACGCCCTCGCGCTTCAACTCCGACAGATCGCGCTCGGCCGGATCGAAGCCAATCGCATCGACCCCCAGCGAGCGCAGCGCGGCCAGCACGCCGCCGCCCGACATCAGCGAGATCTCGCGCTCGGCCGAGGTGCCGCCCAGCAACACGGCGACCTTGCCCAGATCAGACACAGCGACCTGGCCCACGGTGGACAGATCCAGATTCATCGTGCGGCCTCCGTCTGTTTCAACTCGAGCACTTGCGCGCTCACCTGGCCGATCGACCCCGCTCCCATCGACACCACCACATCGCCCGACCTCACGTGGTCGGCGATGGCTTGCGGCAACTCGGCGATGTCGTCGACGAACACCGGGTCGACCTTGCCGGCCACGCGCAGCGCGCGGGCCAGGGCGCGGCCGTCGGCGGCGACGATGGGCGCCTCACCGGCGGCGTACACCTCGGTGAGCAGCACGGCGTCGGCGCTGCCGATGACCTTGACGAAGTCCTCGAAGCAGTCGCGCGTGCGGGTGTAGCGGTGCGGCTGGAAGGCCAGCACCAGACGGCGCCCCGGAAAAGCACCGCGCGCAGCAGCCAGCGTGGCGGCCATCTCGACCGGGTGGTGGCCGTAGTCGTCGATCAGCGTGAACTGGCCGGCCGACGCATCCGCCGGATTGATCGCCACCTCGCCGTAGCGCTGGAAGCGCCGGCCGACGCCGCGGAATTCGGCCAGTCCGTTGACCATCGCCGCGTCGCTCAGCTCGAGCTCGGTGGCCACGGCAATTGCCGCCAGCGCGTTGAGCACGTTGTGGTCGCCCGGCAGGTTGAGCGTGATGGCAAGGTCGGGCATCACCACGCCGTTGCGCCGCTGCACCGTGAAGTGCATGCGCCCGGCGTCGGCCTGCACATCGACGGCGCGCACCATGGCGTCGGCGCCGAAGCCGTAGGTGACCACCGGCCGCGACAGCATCGGCATGATCGAGCGCACCCCGGCGTCGTCGCTGCACACGATGGCCGCGCCATAGAACGGCATGCGGTGCACGAACTCGACGAACGCGTGCTTGAGCCGCGCGAAGTCGTGGCCGTAGGTGTCCATGTGGTCGGCGTCGATGTTGGTCACCACGGCCATCACCGGCAGCAAGTTGAGGAACGACGCATCGGACTCGTCGGCCTCGACCACGATGTGATCGCCCGAACCCAGGCGCGAGTTGGCGCCCGCCGCATTGAGCCGCCCGCCGATCACGAAGGTCGGATCCAGGCCGGCTTCGGCCAGCACGCTGGTGACCAGGCTGGTGGTGGTCGTCTTGCCGTGCGTGCCGGCGATCGCGATGCCCTTTTTCAGGCGCATCAGCTCGGCCAGCATCACCGCGCGCGGCACCACCGGCACGCGCCTGGCGCGCGCCGCGGTCACCTCGGGGTTGCCCGCACCCACCGCGGTCGAGGTGACCACCGCGTCGGCACCGGCGATGTGGTCGGCGCTGTGGCCCACGTGCACCGTGATGCCCAGCGAGGCCAGCCGGCGCACCGTGGCGCTGTCGCTCGAGTCCGAGCCCGACACGGTGTAGCCCAGGTTGTGCAGGATCTCGGCGATGCCGCTCATGCCGGCACCACCGACACCGACAAAGTGGACGTGCTTGACAGCGTGCTTCATGCCAGCACCAGCCTTTCGAGTTCATCGGCCACGCGCTCGGCCGCCTTCGGCCGCGCCAGCGCGCGCGCTTGCGTGGCCATGGCGAGCAGCGCGTCGCGCGTGAAGCCGGCCACCACATCGGCGAGGTGGCGCGGGTTGAGTTCGGTTTGCGGCAGGTGCAGCGCCGCGCCGTGCGCGGCCATCCACTGCGCGTTGTCGCGCTGGTGCGAGGTGGTGCTGGCCACCAGCGGCACCAGCACGCTGGCCACGCCGGCCGCGCACAGCTCGCTCACGGTGATGGCGCCGGCGCGGCACACGATCACGTCGCACGCGGCCAGCCGCTCGGCCATGTTGTCGATGAAGGGCAGCACCTCGGCCTCGACACCGGCGTCGCCGTAGCCCGCGCGCACCGCATCGATTTGCGCCGCACCGGTCTGGTGGGTCACCTGCGGGCGCTCACCCTCGGGCAGCAGCGCCAGCGCCTGCGGCACGCAGCGGTTGAGCACCTGCGCGCCCAGACTGCCGCCAACCACCAGCAAGCGCAGCGGGCCGGTGCGATCGGCAAAGCGCTGCGCCGGCGCCGGCAGCGCTTCGATCGCCGCGCGCACCGGATTGCCGGTGACCACGCTGCGCCGCGTGTCGTGCGCCGCCGGTCCATCGAAGCCGAAGGCAATGCGATCGGCCACGGGCAGCAGCGCGCGGTTGCTCAGCAGCAGTGCCGCGTCGGCGTTGACCAGCATCAGCGGCTTGCGCAGCAGCGCGGCCATCAGCCCGGCCGGAAAGCACAGGTAGCCGCCCATGCCCAGCACGACATGCGCACGACGGCGCCGGATGACCTGCGCGCAACGCACCAGCGCCGCGAACAACCGCACCACGCCGCCCAGCGTGTGCGCCAGTCCCTTGCCACGCAAGCCGGTGAAGGCGACGGTGTCCATGGCGATGCCGCTGGGCGGCACCAGCTTGTTTTCCATGCCGGTGGTGGTGCCCAGCCAGCTCACGGTCCAGCCACGGCGCTGCACTTCGGCGGCGACGGCCAGGCCGGGAATGACGTGGCCGCCGGTGCCGGCAGCGACGATGAGAAGGTGTTTGGGGCTCATGGGTTGCGACCCTTGAGGGAGCCCGCCGGCGGTTGAACCGGCTGGTTCGGGGCTGCGCCCGGCTTGGCTTGGTGCATGGCGCTGCAGCCCGCCGGGTCTCGGCCCGGCTGCCGAGTGGCTTTCATTTGCTGGCCCAAATGAAAGTCACCAAAGCAAAGGGCCTGAACACCAGCCCATTTGGCCTGCTCGCTGCGGCTACAGGCGGACTGCCGAGGACGCCCCATGGGCAAGGTCACTGAGAACCCGAGAGGTTGGGCGGCGACAGGCTTTGCCTTGGCCGCGGCACCGGTGGCGCGACTGCTTGCGCCGGCGGATGGCAGCGATTGGACGGCGCTTGGCCGCACCGACCTTTGCATGCCCCCAAGCCATGGACCCGCAGGGTCGAGGCGAAACGAACCTGAGCGGCTGAACATGAGCGAGGAAACCGAAAAAGTAGCTCGCTGAATGTTCTCGTGCCAGAGCCTCTGAAGTAGGCGTGTAGCCGAAGCGAGCCACTCAAATGGGCTGGTGTTCGGGCCCTCTTCTTTGGTGACTTTCTTCTGGGCCAGCAGAAGAAAGTTACCCGCCCGCCGGGGCGGATCCCGGCGCGCTGCCACGGTGGGCAAAACCCCAAGCGGGAAGCGAGAAGGCAAAGCGGTCATGCGCGCCCCCCTCTCATGAGCTGCCGACTCTCGATGTCGACACGAGCCACGATCGCCAACGCGACCATGTTCATCAGGATCGCCGAACCCCCGTAGCTCATCAGCGGCAGCGTCAGCCCCTTGGTGGGCAGTACGCCCAGGTTCACGCCCATGTTGATGAAGGCCTGACCGCCCATCCAGATGCCCACGCCTTGCGCGTACAGACCGGCGAACACACGGTCGAGGGCGATGGCCTGGCGGCCGATGTGGAAGGCGCGGCGCGCCAGCCAGAAGAACGCGGCGATGACGCACACCACGCCGACCAGGCCGAGTTCCTCGCCGATCACGGCCAGCAGGAAGTCGGTGTGCGCTTCGGGCAGGTAGTGCAGCTTCTCGACGCTCGAGCCCAGCCCCTGGCCGGTCCAGCCGCCGCGGCCGAAGGCGATCAGCGAGTGCGACAGCTGGTACGCCTTGCCCAGCGTGTACTTCTCGTCCCACGGGTTGAGGTACGCAAAGATGCGCTCGCGGCGCCATTCGCTCAGGGTGATCATCAGCACGAACGCGCCCATCAGCACCGCGGTGATCAGCAAGAACATGCGCCCGTTGACGCCGCCCAGGAACAAGATGCCCATGGCGATCATGGCGATCACCATGAAAGCGCCCATGTCGGGCTCGGCCAGCAGCAGCACGCCGACGACGCCCACGGCGATGGCCATCGGAATCACGGCTTTCCAGAACTTCTCGCGGGCGTCCATCTTGCGCACCATGTAGCCCGCGGCATACATCGCCATGGCGACCTTGGCCAGCTCGGACGGCTGGAAGTTGAGGAAGCCCAGCGGGATCCAGCGCCGCGCACCATTGACGCGGTGCACGCCGGGAATCGGGATCAGCACCAGCAGCAGCAGCGCCAGCGCCAGGCCGAACAGCCACGGGTTGGCCTTTTCCCAGAAAGCGATCGGGATCTGCACCGCCACCAGCGCGGCCGCGCAGGCGATGAGCAGCGACATCACGTGGCGCACCAGAAAGTACGTCGGCGTGTAGTTGGCGAACTTGGGGTTGTCGGGCATGGCGATCGAGGCGCTGAACACCATCACCGCGCCCAGCGCCAGCAGACCGAGCACCACGCACACCAGGCTCTGATCGAACCCGCGCAGGCGCGCCGGTGCGGCGGTGGACGTCTGGATCCAGTCGCGCACCGGGATGGCCGGGTTCGCTTCGGCATCGTCACGCCCGCGCCAGAAGGCCAGGCGCGCGAGCAGCGCGGGCAGTCCGAACGAGGCCAGCGCCTTCATGCCGGCACCCCCGCGTCGGCGGCGATCGCCTGCACCTCGGCCACGAACACCTCGGCGCGGTGCGCGTAGTTGCGAAACATGTCGAGACTGGCGCACGCCGGGCTGAGCAGTACCGCATCGCCGCTGCGTGCCTGCGCGAAGGCCCAGCGCGTGGCCGCTTCGAGCGTGGCGTGGCGCTGCAGCGGCAGCTCGGCGATACCGGCCAGCGCCGCTTCGATGAGCGGCGCGTCACGGCCCAGCGTGGCCACCGCGCGGGCGTGGGCCTGCACGGGCGGGGCCAGCGGCGCGAAGTCCTGTCCCTTGCCGTCGCCGCCGAGGATCACCACCAGCCGGCCGGGCGCGCGATCAGCGCCCAGGCCTTCGAGCGCGGCCACGGTGGCGCCGACGTTGGTGCCCTTGCTGTCGTCGAACGCATCGACACCTTGGATCGTGGCCACGTGCTCCACGCGGTGCGGCTCACCGGCGTATTCGCGCAGCCCGTGCAGCATGGGCGCCAGCGGGCAGCCGATGGCATGGGCCAGCGCCAGCGCGGCCAGCGCGTTGGTGGCGTTGTGACGGCCGCGCACACGCAGCGCATCGACGGGCATGAGGTGCTGGATGTGCAGCGGCTCGCGTTCGGCCGTCTCGCCGGCACGCGCGCGCCTGGGCGCCGCGCTGTCGTCGGCTTCCAGCGCGCGCACCAGCCAGGCCATGCCGTTTTCGGTGATGAGGCCGTAGTCGCCGGCCTCGCGTGGCGCGTCGATGCCAAAGCGCACGGCAGGGCGCCTCACCAGCCGCGCCGCGCGTGCGGCAGCGCCCGGTTTGGCGGCGGCCACCGACGCGGCCATGGCCAGCGTCTGCGCGGCAGCGGCCAGCGCTTCGACCTGCGCGTCGTCGCGGTTGACGACCATCACCGCCGAGCGGCCCCACACGCGCGCCTTGGCGGCGGCGTAATGGGCCATCGAGCCGTGCCAGTCGAGGTGGTCGTCGGTGAGGTTGAGCACCGCGGCAGCGTGCGGCTCGAAGCCGCTGACGCCATCGAGCTGGAAGCTCGACAGCTCGAGCACCCAGACCTCGGGAAGTTGGGTGGCAGCGTCGGCGGCGGCGCTGACGGGCGTGCCATCCACGGATGCGGCCGGCGCGGCGGCCTCGCGCTCGAGCAGCTCGGTCAGCGTGCCCAGCAGGGTCGGGCCGATGTTGCCGGCGACCGCCACGCTGCGGCCGGCGCACTCGACGAGCAGCGCGGTCATCGCGGTGGTGGTGGTCTTGCCGTTGGTGCCGGTGATGGCGATCACCTGGGGCGCGTAGCCGCGCTGCGCCTTCAGATCGGCCAGCGCACGGCTGAACAAGTCGAGCTCGCCTTGCACCGGCACGCCGCGCTGCGCGGCCAGCGCCAGCGCCGGCGCGATGCGCGCATCGGCGGGCGCCAGGCCGGGGCTCTTGAGCACGAGCTGCACTCCGTCCATCGCAGCAGCATCGAGCGCGCCGGCGATCAGTTGTGCGCCGGGCACCGCGGCGCGCAAGTTGGCGGCCTGGGGCAGCGCGGCGGCATCGGCGTCAGCGCCCAGGCGCGAATCCCACGCCCGCACCGTCGCACCGCCGCGCGCGCACCAGCGCGCCATGGCCAGCCCGGACTCGCCCAGACCGAGCACCAGCACCGTGATTCCTGCGAGGGCGTTCATGGTCGTGGCGGCCTCAACGCAGCTTCAGGCTGGCCAGGCCGATCAGGCACAGCAGCATGGTGATGATCCAGAAGCGCACGACGACCTGCGTTTCCTTCCAGCCCGACTTCTCGAAGTGGTGGTGCAGCGGCGCCATCTTCAGGATGCGCCGGCCCACGCCGTAGCGCTTGCGCGTGTACTTGAACCAGCCCACTTGCAGCATCACCGACAGCGCCTCGATGACGAACACGCCGCCCATGATGCCCAGCACGATTTCCTGGCGCGTGATGACCGCCACCGTGCCCAGCGCGCCGCCCAGCGACAGCGCGCCCACGTCGCCCATGAACACTTGCGCCGGGTGGGTGTTGAACCACAGGAAGGCCAGCCCGGCGCCGGCCAGCGCGGCGCAGAACACCAGCAGCTCGCCGGTGCCCGGGATGTACGGAAACAGCAGGTACTTGCTGTAGACCACGCTGCCGGTGACATAGGCGAACACGCCCAGCGCCGAGCCCACCATCACCACCGGCATGATGGCCAGCCCGTCGAGGCCGTCGGTGAAGTTCACCGCGTTGCTCGCGCCGACGATCACGAACCACGTCAGCGTGATGAAGCCGTACACGCCCAGCGGGTAGCTCACCGTCTTGAAGAACGGCACGATCAGATCGGCCGCCGGCGGCAGGTGGTTGGAAAAGCCGCTTTGCAGCCAGCGACCGAACAGCTCGATCACGCGCATGTTCGACGTTTCGCTCACGCTGAAGGCCAGGTAGAACGCCGCCAGCAGGCCGATCACCGTTTGCCACAGGAACTTGTCGCGCGAGCGCATGCCCTCGGGGTTCTTGTCGACCACCTTGCGCCAGTCGTCGACCCAGCCGATGGCGCCAAAGCCCAGCGTCACGATCAGCGTGATCCACACGAAGCGGTTGCTCCAGTCGAACCACAGCAGCGTCGACACCGTCACCGAGATGAGGATCAGCACGCCGCCCATGGTGGGCGTGCCGGTCTTGGCCAGATGCTCCTGGATGCCGTACTGGCGGATCGGCTGGCCGATCTTCAAGGCGGTCAGGCGGCGGATCACCATCGGGCCGAAGGCCAGACCGATCAGCAGCGCGGTGAGCGCGGCCATCACGGCGCGCAAGGTGATGTACTGGAAGACGCGAAAGAAGCCGAATTCCGGCGACAGCGTTTGCAGCCACTGGGCCAGGCTAGGCAGCATGCGCGGCTCCCGAGGTGAGTGGCGCGCTGGCTTGCAGCGCAGCGACCACGCGTTCCATCTTCATGAAGCGCGAGCCCTTGACCAGCACCGACGACGCCACGGGCGCTTCGGGCAAGGCCGCGAGCAGCGCGTCGACGCTGTCGAAGTGGCGCGCCGCACCGAAGGCCGCCGCCGCATGCGCGCACAGCGCACCGGTGGTCCACAGCGCATCGAGGCCGCGGCGGCGGGCGGCCTCGCCCACCTCGTGGTGGAACGCCGGGCCCTCGTCGCCCACTTCGCCCATATCGCCCAGCACCAGCCAGCGCGGCGCGTCGAGCGCGGCCAGCACCTCGATGGCGGCGAGCACCGAGTCGGGGTTGGCGTTGTAGGTGTCGTCGATGAGCGTGACGCGCCGTCCGGCGCGCTCGATGAGGTGCGCCTGCGAGCGGCCCTTGACGGCGCTGAAGGTCTCGAGGCCGCGCACCACGGCGTCGAGCGGCGCGCCGGCGGCCAGCGCGCAGGCAGCGGCCGCCAGCGCGTTTTTCACGTTGTGCTGGCCTGCCACGCGCAAGGCGAACGCCGCGCTGCCGGCCGGCGTGTGCAGTGCCACCGCCCAGTGGTCGGCCGACCACACGGCATCGGCGCTCACATCGGCCGCAGCGGGAGCGCACGCCCGGCTGAGGGCGAACGTGAGCACGCGGCGCGCGCCGGCCAGTTCGCGCCACAGTGGCGTGTGCGGCTCGTCGGCCGGGAACACCGCCACCCCGTCGGCGCCCAGCGAAGCGATGACCGCGCCGTTCTCGCGCGCCACCGCCTCGACGCTGGCCATGAATTCCTGGTGCTCGCGCTGCGCGTTGTTGACCAGCGCCACCGTGGGCGCGGCCAGCGCCGCGAGCTCGGCGATCTCGCCGGGGTGGTTCATGCCGAGTTCGACCACGGCCGAGCGGTGGGTGCCCTGGCGCAGCCGCAGCAGCGTGAGCGGCACGCCGATGTGGTTGTTGAAGTTGCCTTCGGTGGCAAACGCGGCCTCGCCGTGCCAGGCGCGCAGGATCGAGGCGATCATTTGCGTGACGGTGGTCTTGCCGTTGCTGCCGGTCACCGCGATCAGCGGCAGCTCGAAGCCCGCGCGCCAGGCCGCAGCCAGCGTGGTCAGCGCGTGCAAGCTGTTGCTCACCTGCAGGCCCGGCAAGCCGCACTCGGCCACGCCGCGTTCGGCCAGCACGGCGGCCGCACCGGCTGCGCGCGCACCGGCCACAAAGTCATGCGCGTCGAAACGCTCGCCGCGCAGCGCCACGAACAGGTCGCCCGCGCGCAGGCTACGGCTGTCGGTGTGCACGCGCAGCAGCGGCGTGGCGCCGTCGCCCAGCAGCTGCGAGCCGGGCAGAAAAGCGTGCGCCTGCGCCAGCGTCATCATCATGCGCACACCCCCGCCGCAGCGCGCTCGCGCAGTGCGCCGAGCGCCTCGTCGACATCCGAAAACGGCAGCTTCACGCCAGCGATGTCCTGGTCGGTCTCGTGGCCCTTGCCGGCGATCAGCACCACGTCGCGCGGACCCGCCTGGGCGACGGCGTGGGCGATGGCCGCGCGGCGGTCTTCGATCACCCGCGCGGCCGGCGTGGCCGCCATGCCGGCGGTGATGTCGGCCAGGATCGCCGCGGGCACCTCGTGGCGCGGGTTGTCGCTGGTCACCACCACGTGCTGCGCTTGCCGCTGCGCGATGGCGCCCATGGCCGGTCGCTTGCCCGCGTCGCGGTTGCCGCCGCAGCCGAACACGCACCACAGCTCGCCGCCGCGCGCCGCGGCCAGCGGCTGCAGCGCGCGCAGCGCCTTGTCGAGCGCATCGGGCGTGTGGGCGTAGTCGACCAGCACCTCGGGCGAGCGCAGATCGGGCGCGTCCGCGCGCACCCGCTGCATGCGGCCGGGCACCGGCGTGAGCGCGGCACAGGCGCGCGCCACGTCGTCAAGCGACACGCCCAGCACGCGCAGCGAGGCCACCACCGCCAGCAGGTTGGCCACGTTGTAGTCACCGATCAAGCGGGTGCGCAGCGCCACCGGCGGCAACCCGGCTTCGACCAGCTCGAACGCCAGCCCGCCGTCGATGTAGCTCACGTCGCGAGCCACCAGGCGCGCCGTGGGGTGCAGCTGCGGATTCGTCGAGCAGGTCCACAGCCGCAAGTCGCTGGTGGCCAGTGAGTTCTGCAGTGCCGCGCCGCGCGGATCGTCGATGTTGAGCACTGCCGCGCGCAGGCCCGGCCAGGCGAACAGGTCGGCCTTGGCCTTCCAGTAGGCCTCCATCGAGCCGTGAAAGTCGAGGTGGTCCTGGGTGAAGTTTGTGAACACCGCGATGTCGATGTGCGTGCCCCACAGGCGCCGCTCGGCCAGGCCGATCGACGAGGCCTCGATCGCCGCGGTGCGCAGGCCTTGCCCGACGAAACGCTTGAAGGCGCGGTGCAGCGTCACCGGGTCGGGCGTGGTCAGGCCGGTCGAGGTGAGTGCCGCGTCCGCAGCGCCGTCGAGCGGCACCGCGCCGGCGCCCAGCGTGCCGATCACGCCGCAGCGCCGCCCCAGCACCGACAGCGCCTGCGCGGTCCACCAGGTGGTCGAGGTCTTGCCGTTGGTGCCGGTGACCGCGACCACCGCCAGCCGGTCGCTCGGCGAGCCGAAGAACGCGCTGGCCAGCGGGCCGGCGGCGGCCTTCAGTCCGTCCATCGCGGCGATGCGCTCGTCGTCGAAGCCGAAGGCCGCGGCGCCATCGGCTTCGACCACGCAGGCGCGCGCGCCGGCTTCGAGCGCCTGGCGCACGTGCTGGCGGCCGTCGTGCGCGTGGCCGGGCCAGGCGATGAAGGCGTCGCCCGGCTGCAGTGCGCGGCTGTCGGTGGCCAGGCCGCGCACGCCGCGCTGCGCCAGCCACGTCAGCGCGGCCGGAACCGATCCGAGCAGGCGTTGCGGCATCAGAAGCTCTCTTCCACGGCGGCCAGCGGCTGCGCCTGGATCTGCGCGCGCACCTCGATGTCGGGGGCCACGTTGAGCATGCGCAAGGTCTGCTGAACGACCTCGCTGAACACCGGTGCAGCCACCTCGCCGCCGTAGTACTTGCCGGCGGTCGGCTCGTCGACCATCACCGCCACGATGATGCGCGGGTCGTTGATCGGCGCCATGCCGACGAACCACGAGCGGTACTTCTTGACGCTGCCGCTGGCGTAGCCCTTGCCTTCTTGCTTGTAGGCGGTGCCCGACTTGCCGCCCACCGAATAGCCGATGGTCTGCGCCTTGGGGCCGGTGCCGCCCGGGCCGGCGGCCAGCTGCAGCATGTGGCGAACCGACTGCGCGGTTTGCGACGACAACACGCGCATGCCGGCCACGCGCAGGTTGTCGGGGCGGTCTGCCGGCTTGAGCAAGGTGACCGGAATCAGCTCGCCGTCGTGCGCGAACACGGTGTACGCGTGCGCCAGCTGGAACAACGAGGCCGACAGGCCGTAGCCGTAGCTCATGGTGGCCTGTTCGATCGGGCGCCAGGTCTTGTACGGACGCAGCCGCCCGCCCACCACGCCGGGGAACTCGATCTGCGGCTTTTGCCCGAGGCCGATCGCGGTGTACATCTCCCACATCTCGCGCGGCTGCATCTGCATCGCGATCTTCACGGTGCCCACGTTGCTCGACTTCTGGATCACCTCGTTGACGGTCAGCGCGTCGTGCGGGTGGGCGTCGCTGATGGTCGAGCCGGTGATGGTGATGTGGCCGGGCGCCGTCTGGATGATGGTCTCGGGCGTCACGCGGTGGGTTTCCAGCGCCAGACCGATGATGAAAGGCTTCATCGTCGAGCCGGGCTCGAAGGTGTCGGTGAGCGCGCGGTTGCGCAGCTGCTCGCCGGTCAGGTTGCGGCGATCCGAAGGCGCGTAGCTCGGGTAGTTGGCCAGCGCGAGCACCTCGCCCGACTGCGCGTCGAGCACCACCACGCTGCCGGCCTTGGCCTTGTTTTCGGCCACCGCCTCGCGCAAGCGCCGGTAGGCGAAGAACTGCAGCTTGGAGTCGATCGACAGCTGGATGTCGCGGCCGTCGACCGGCGCCATGCTGTCGCCGATGTCTTCGATGACGCGGCCGAGCCGGTCCTTGATGACGTGGCGCGAGCCGTTGCGCCCGACCAGATCGCGCTGGAAGGCCAGCTCGATGCCTTCCTGCCCGCGGTTCTCGACGTCGGTGAAGCCCACCACGTGCGCGGCGGCCTCGCCCTCGGGGTACTTGCGCCGGAACTCGCCCAGCTTGTGCAGCCCCGGCAGGCCCAGCGCCAGCGCGTCCTTGGCCACGCCGTCTTCGACCTGACGACCCAGCCAGATGAAGTTCGGGCTGTCGTCGAGCCGGTTTTCCAGCGTCTGGGGCTTCATGCCCAGCAGCGAGGCCAGTTCGCGGCGCGAGGCGGCGCTGGCCTCGAAATCCTTGGGGATCACCCACAGCGACGGCGCCGGCACGCTCGAGGCCATCAGCTGGCCGTTGCGGTCGAGGATGCGCCCGCGGCTGGCCGGCAGCGTCAGCGTGTGCGCGTAGCGGATTTCGCCTTGCTTCAAGTAGAACGGCGCGCCGATCACCTGCACATACGCCGCGCGGCCGAGCAGCACGCAAAAGCCCAGCCCGACCAGCGCGACCAGCAACTTGGAGCGGCCCACCGGCGTGCGCGACACCAGCAGCGGGCTGTTCGAATAGTTGAGCCCGCGCACGCTGGGCGGCGATGCGGCGTCCTTGCCGGCGGCAGCGCCCGCGCGGCGGCCGGGCAGTTTCATCGGGACACCGCCGTCGCCGACGCCGAAGGGGCTGCCGCCGCCGAACGAACGGCGGGCAGGCCCACGTACTGGGTGATGGCCGGCGTGGCCGTGCGCATGCCGAGCTTTTCGCGCGCGGTGGCCTCGACCCGCGACGGCGTGGCCTGCGCCTGACGCTCGGTTTGCAGCCGGCCGAATTCGGTCTCGAGCTGGTGTTGCCGGTCCTGCGCGCGGTCGACCTCGGCGTACAGGCGCCGCGACTCGTACGACACACGCACGAGGTACAGGCAACTGGCCATCAGCACCATCAGCAGCAGCACGTTGACGCGGTTCACCGGCGCGTCCCGAGCTGGACTGCCGGCACATCGGTGCGCTGGGCCACGCGCATCACCGCCGAGCGCGCGCGCGGGTTGGCGCGCAGCTCGGTCTCGCCGGGCTTGACGCGCCCGATCGCGTTGAGGCGCATCGGCACCTCGGGCGCGAACGGCGCGCGGCGGTCGAACACCGCCTTGCTTTCGCGCGCGATGAAGGTCTTGACGATGCGGTCTTCGAGCGAATGGAAGCTGATCACCACCAGCCGGCCACCGGGCGAGAGCAATTCGAGCGCTGCGCTCAGCCCTTGCTCGAGCTCCTCAAGCTCGGCATTGACGAAAATCCGAAGAGCTTGAAACGTGCGCGTTGCAGGGTTCTGGCCCGGCTCGCGGGTCTTGACTGCACCAGCCACGACCTCGGACAGTTCGCGAGTGGTTCGAACCGGGTTCCCGCCCTCGCGCCGAGCAACAAGCGCCTTTGCAACCTGTAGAGCAAACCGTTCTTCCCCATAGTCACGAATCACCTCAGCAATGTGGCGCTCGTCGGCGCGGGCCAGAAAGTCCGCGGCGCTCTCGCCACGGGTCGTGTCCATGCGCATGTCGAGCGGGCCGTCAAACCGGAAGCTGAAACCGCGCTCGGGGCTGTCGATCTGCGGTGAAGACACGCCCAGATCGAGCAGCAGCCCGTCGATGCGGTTCACGCCCAGCGCGGCCAGCGTGGGCACGATCTGGCTGAAGGCGGTGTGCTGGATCGAAAAGCGCGGATCGGCCAGCTGCGCATCGGCCGCAGCGGCAGCCACCGCCTGCGGGTCGCGGTCGAGCGCGATCAGCCGGCCGCTCGGTGCGAGCCGGCTCAGCAGCGCGCGCGAGTGGCCGCCACGGCCGAAGGTGCCATCGACGTAGATGCCGCTGCGGGCGCGCTCGATGTCCTGCGGGTCGCCGTGCGGCGGCGCCAGATGCATCAAGGCATCAACGGCTTCGTCGAGCAATACGGTGGTGTGCACGCAGGCAGCGTCGGTGGTCATCGCGGGGACGCTCAGAACGAGAAGCCCTTGAGCGCATCGGGCATCTCGCCGCGCATGATTTCGGCCTCGTGTGCGGCGTGGCGCGCGGCGTCCCACAGCTCGAGGTGGCTGCCCATGCCGATCAGCATGACGCTGCGGTCAAGCCCGGCCGAGGCGCGCAACTCGGGCGCGATCAGCACGCGCGACGAGGCGTCGATGTCGACGTCCATCGCGTTGCCCAGAAACATCCGCTTCCAGCGCACGGCGTCCATCGGCAGCGCGCTGATCTTGTCGCGGAAGTCTTCCCAGGCCGGACGCGGAAACACCATCAGCGGGCCGTCGGGGTGCTTGGTGACGGTGAGCTGGTTGACGCCCATCTCGCGCAGAACCGCCAGATGCCGAGCCGGCACGGCGAGGCGCCCCTTGCCGTCCAAGGTCAACGCCGCAGGCCCCTGAAACACCAGATTCGCCACAAAAACCCACCAAAGTGCACTTATATGCACTTTATCTCAATAAAAGCCGCAGCGTCAACGAAAAAGCAAAGAAATATTCAATCAAATCAAGGACTTAGCGACGATATCGAAGGCTGAGCCGAAAGCCAAAAACCGTTCAAAAACAAGCGCTTGAGGGTTGCATTGAAAGTAATGCGTTAAGAACGGGCCGCACAAGCGGTTACACACCGGTCGCCCGCGTGACAGGCCCCGGATCACCCGGAAAAAAGCCCCAGTGGCGCAGGCCAGCGGGGCGGGTCGGTGCGGCGCGCGCGGCGTCGCTCAGTCAGCGCGCAGGCGCCGGGGTGTTTTCAGCGCGGCGACACGCCGATCAGCCACAGGTGCACGCCGCCGATGAAGGACACGTACAAGACCAGGCCCGCGACGATGGCGATCGCGTCGTTGTAGCGACCCGGCTTGCCCAGCGCGGGCCCCGGCACGCGGCGCTTGAGCGAGATGCGATCGGCCACCGCCCAGGCCAGGAACGCGGCGAACAGCAGCGTCGAGGCCAGCGTGCCGTTGGCCAGCAGGTGGGCCAGCGCCCAGAACTTGGTGGCCGCGAGCATCGGGTGCTTGGTGACACGCGAGATGTGGCCGGGCAGGTGCGACGCCAGCAGCAGCGGAAACACCGGCAGCATCAGCAGCCAGGCGACGTGGCGCAAGGCAGCGGGTGGCTGGTAGAGCACCACCGGCGCGCCGCGGGCCAGCCCGTAGCCGTAGACGATCAGGGCGAAGCCCACCAGCGACACCGCGCCGTAGATCGCCTTCCAGGATTTCTCGCCGCGGGCGGCGACCTGCGCATCGCGCCAGGCTGGCGCCACGATGGACGTGGCGTGCGCGCCCAGAAAGATCAACAGACCGAGGATCAGCATCGTCATGGCAGGCGCTCCGTTGAAAAGCGGCCAGTCTATGCGGGCTCGGCGGGCGCGATCCGCGCCACTCAGCGCCGGGTCAGTTCGATTCCTTGATGAGCCGCCCGCTCACCGACTGGATCGGCCGCGCGTTCATCGGGTACAGGCGCGAGAAGATGCCGATCTGCTCGGGCGACACCTGCACCGGCGTCTTCATCACCATCCACAGCACGCCCTCGCTGCACGGCGGCTCGCTGAGCGAGCCCATGTAGGTGTAGTAGCGCCGGTCGGTGGGCAGCAAGGCGTTGAGGTCGAGGGGCGACTTGGCCGCCACCTCGTCGCCCTTCTCGAGCGGCAGGTTGTTCCACACCGCCTGCACCACCGGCTGGGCGCTGCCGCGATCGAGCAGCACCGCCACCACCGCCTGACGACCATCGACGCTCTTGTGCACCAGATGCACCACCATGTCGAACGGCTTGCCGTCGATGCGCTCCTCGGACGGCCGGTGGAAGTGGAACTGCACCAGCTCGTAGCGCTTGCCGGTGATCTCGATGGTGTTGCCCGCAGCCACGTTGACCTGCACGGTGTGACCGTTGTCGATCACCCGAAAGCCGCTGGGCCGGTAGTCGAACTGCACCGCGTCGAGCTCGACCTTGATGCCGTCACGGATGTCGATCGGGCTTTGGCGCAAGCCGCTGCCGCACGCCGAGTACTCGGGCTGCAGTTGCGCCCAGGCCGCCGGGCCGGTGTCGCCTTCGTAACTCCAGTGCGCGCCACCGACCGGGCGAACGGCCACGGCGCTGCGCGCATTGAGGGCACTCGCATGCCCGCCGCCCAGAACGCCGTCGCTCAGACCCGGGGCGAGCGCGGCCAAGCGGGTGGACGTCGCCTTCGGTGCCGCAGGCTCCCTGGCAGCGCCCGGCTCCTTCGACACCACCTTGACTTCGGCATGGTCAGACGGCGCACGCACGCTGGCCGCCCCGAGCCGCGTGGCCAGCCGCTCGCGGATGATGTCCATCGGATCGCGGGCCTTGGCGCGCGGCACCGGGTTGCCCAGATCGGCCGCCGCCGCAGCGGCCGTGGCGGCGGAAATGGTCTTCACGGCGTCGGCCTTGTCGGCGAATTCGGCCGCAACCTTGTCCGCCGCTGCACGCCGCGCGGCCGCAGCCGACGGCGCATGGTGCGGCGCCGCCGCGGAGTCGTCATCCTTCGCCGTCGACGCCTGCGCCAGCGGCAGCAAGCACATCACCGCGCAGGCCACCGACAGCCTCAGCACCTGCCGGGACCTGTCCGCCGAACCGCGATGAGAAAGAAAAAACATGTTGAAAGCTCCGTTGCAAACCCGAGGGTTCTCACGGAGGTATCGGCCTCGGCGGGGGCGACTTGAGCGCGTTGCGGCCGGGCTCAGCCCCGCGGTGCGACCTGCTTGCGCACCCACAGCCAGGCGCAGCCGCCGATGCCCATCAGTGCCATCGCGGTCAGGGCGAGCGCCACGATCGAATGCATCACCAGCGGCGCGACCACCCCGGCCACCACGCCATTGGCCGCGCTCGCGATGCACGCCTGCAGCGATGCCGCCATGCCGCGCCGCTCGGGCGCCTGGTCGAGCACCAGCAGCGTCACCGCCGGGGTCATCAGCGCCCAGCCCAGCGAAAACACCGCGATCGGCCACATCGACCACCACACCGACGGCGTGAAGGCGAGGTTCAGCGACACGTTGACCACCGACACGGCCAGCATGATCAAAAAGCCATCGCGGATCTGCCGCCGCGGCGTCACCCGCCCGGCGATGCGGCCCGACACGAAAGCGCCGCTCATGATGCCCATGATGATCAGGATGAACAGCCAGAAGAAGTGCTCGGGCGCCATGTGCAGGTGCTCGCCGAGGAACACCGGCGCCGACAGCACGTACAGGAACATGCCGTTGAAGGGCAGTCCGCTGGCCAGCGTCAGCGCGATGAAGCGCGGGCTGGCGCCGAGTTGCCGGTAGCCGCGCAGCAAGTTGCGCACGTTGAGCGGCTGGCGCTGCGAGCGGTGCAGCGTCTCGGGCAGCAGCCGGTGGTTGGCGATCCACAGCGCGCCACCCACCGCCGTCAGGAACCAGAACACCGCCGGCCAGCCCACGTGCACGAACAGCAATCCGCCGATCAGCGGCGCGATCATCGGCGCGATGCCGAAAAACAAGGTGACCTGCGACATCATCTTTTGCGCGTCGGCCGGCACGTACATGTCGCGGATCACCGCACGCGAAACCACCGCCCCGGCGCCCGAGGCCATGCCCTGCAAGGCGCGGAAGAAGATCAGCGCGCCCACGTGGGGCGACAGCGCGCAGCCTGCTGAGGCGAGCGTGAACACGGCGATGCCCCACAGCACCACCGGGCGGCGGCCCAGGCTGTCGGACAGCGCGCCGTGGAACAGGTTCATCACCGCAAAGCCGAACAGGTACGCCGACAGCGTTTGCTGCATCTCGACCGGCGTGGCGCCGATCGCTGCCGCGATGCCACCGAAGGCCGGCAGATAGGTGTCGATGGCGAACGGGCCCAGCGAGGCCAGGCCCGCGAGCAGCAGGGCCAGCGCCCAGCGGGGCCGCGGCCACAGGGTGGAGGCGTCGGGGTTCATCGGTTCCGTTCGGGCCAGGCAGCCGCCACGCGGGCGACTGCCGAATTAGTGTGAAGCGAGCCGATAGGCCGGATTCTGTGCAGCGCGCCAGCCTTGCGACCGGCGCGCCGTGACCGCCATTCCTCTGGGCCGTGCATCGCTGCACGGCTCGGTGCCACCTACCCGCCAGCTCCGCGGAGCCACATCAACGCTGGCCTATTTGGTGTTGCTGCGCGCAGAGATTGCCCGTTTCACCCGAAGCGGGGCTTCGCCCCGCTTCGGGTGGCTGACAGCTTCGGGCTTTCGCCCGAGCTGACAGAACACCCATTTTGGGAGCCCCACCTCGACTCGTCTCTGTTGCTCTGATCCTCACCTCGCGGTGGACAGCCGTTAGCTGCTGCGCTGCCCTGTGCAGTCCGGACCTTCCTCCAGTGCGCCCTTTCGGGTGATTGCACCAGCGGCGGTCTGGCTTGCTTCACGGCTCGATTATCGGTCGCCGCGTGGCTCAGGCGGACTCGCGCAGGCGGGCGATGCGCTCTTCCATCGGCGGGTGGGTCGAAAACAGGGCCATCAGGCCGCCCGGGCGCGCGCTGATGCCCATGGCCTGCATGGACTTGGGCATCTCGCCGGGGTCCAGGCCGCCCAGACGGGCCAGCGCATTGATCATCGGTTGCTTGCGGCCCATCAGGCCGGCGGCACCCGCGTCGGCGCGGAACTCGCGCTGGCGCGAAAACCACGCCACGATGATCGCGGCCAGCACGCCGAGCAGCAAGTCCATCACGATGGTGGTGATCACGTAGCCGATGCCCGGACCTTCGCGGTCGTTGCGCAAGATGATGCGGTCGACCAAATAGCCGATCACCCGCGACAAGAACACCACGAAGGTGTTCATCACGCCCTGGATCAGCGTCATCGTGACCATGTCACCGTTGGCCACGTGGGCGACCTCGTGGCCGATCACCGCTTCGACCTCCTCGCGGGTCATCGACTGCACCAGCCCGGTCGACACCGCGACCAGCGCCGAGTTCTTGAACGCGCCGGTGGCAAAGGCGTTGGGCGCGCCTTCGTAGATCGCCACTTCGGGCATCGCGATGCCGGCGCTTTGCGCGAAACGCGCCACCGTGACCACCAGCCACTGGTGGGTGGCGTCGGGCGAATCGTTGATGACCTGCGCGCCGGTCGACATCTTGGCCATGGGCTTGCTGATCAGCAGCGAAATGATCGCGCCGCCAAAGCCCATCACCAGCGAAAAGCCCAGCAGCGAACCCAAGTCGAGGCCGCTGGCCGACAAGAAGCGGTTGAGCCCGAGCAGGTTGACGGCGATGCCCAGCACCACCATCACGGCGACGTTGGTCAACAAGAACAAGGCGATGCGTTTCATGGGGGACTTCCTTTCAACGGGCTGATCTGCTCAGCGGGTGTGTGCTGCGGTTGTGGCACCGGCGCCCTCGATTTCAAGGGGCGCCGAGGCGGCACGAAACACCGACGCATCGTCATAGAACCCGGTTTGCGCGTTGGGGTTCCACCAGCCGGGCACGCCGAGCACCGGCAGCGCCAGCCAGCCGCGGCGCGTGCGCAGCACGGCGTCGGGCACCGCTGACAAATCAGCGCCCGGCGCCACGACCCACACATGCGCGGTCATGGCCTTGCGCGGCTGCAACAGTTTTTCGAGCAGGGCGTGGCCGATCAGCGTGAGCTTGCACTCACTCCACAGCGCCCGGTGGGTGATGAAGAGCGCGGCCCAATCGCGCCGGCGCAGCGCATCGACCAGCACCGGCGGGGCCTGCCACAGCGCGGCGTTCTCGTCGAACAGCGTGAGCGCATCGCGCGCCGCACCGCGCTGCGCGCCCACGCCGTCGCGCTCGATCTGCGCGGCGTGCAGCGCATTGAGCCGGCCCTTGAGCGCCGGGAAAGCCAGCCACACCAGCCCGTTGAACAAGTCGTGCGCGTTGTCTCGGGTGGGCACGCAGCCGGTGCGCGCGATGTGCGACTCGTAGGCCGTGCCGTCGGGCAACTCGCCTTGCGGCACGAAGCGCTGCAGCGCGGTGACGCCGGGGGCGCTCGGCGCTGCGCCATCGGTGCGGCGCTGCCGAGCCAGCGCATCGTTGAGCGCATCGGCCACCGAAGCACCGGCTTGCAACCGCGCGTCGATCGCCCCACCGACGCCGCGGTAGGGCGCCAGCCAGGGCGCGCTCCAGTCGATGTTCAGCGTCACCATGCGCGCGGTGGCCGACACGGTCGCGTGTTCAGGCTCCGCGAAAACGCACCGACTCGGGCTTGTCGGCCGGCACCAGCTCGAAGTGGGACTCGAGCTTCTTGAACAGCGATGTCGTGCGACCGCTCTGGCTGAGCAGGCCGCCGTCACGCAGCGCCTTGGCCACGCCGTTCAGCCGCACCAGCGCGCCGCCGCGCAAGCCCGGGTAGGCCTCGAGCACAGCTTCAACGGCCGCCGGCAGCGCGGTCGCTGCGAGCGCAGGCACCGACGCAGGCGCAGCCGCCTTGGCCGCAGGCCGGCGGGTGCGCGAGCGCGCAGACGCCGCCGCCTGCGGCACAGGTGCGGCTGGAACGGCGGCTGGCCGTGGCACCGGTATCGCCACCGGCGTCTCTGGCAGCGCAACGGGTGCAGCCACCTTTTGAGCCTTGGTCGGGCGCGGTGCGCGCGGCGCCCTCACCCGTGGCGATGCCGGCGACACCGCGGCGTCGGCCCTCACCTCGCCCGCCGGCGCGCGCTTGACGGCCGCACGCGGCTTGGCCGGGCCGATCACGCTGAACTGGTCGTACACGCGCTCGTAGTCGCGCTCGATGTCGCGGCCCGACTTGCCCTGCTGGCCATAGCCGGTGACGCGGCAGCCCAGCTCGCGCAACCGCACGATCAGCGGCGAGTAGTCCATGTCGGACGACACGATCACCACCTCGTCGACCGGCTGGCGCAGCACCAGTTCGATGGCGTCGATGGCCATGGCGATGTCGGTGGCGTTGGGCCCGGCGAAGGTGCTGGGCAAAAAGCGGATGGCGTGGTCGCGGCAGACCTCGGCGAATTCACCCGCCTTTTGCACGCTGCCGTAGGCGCGGCGGTGCTGCAGCCGGTCACCGCTGGCTTGCAGCCGGTGGATCACCTCGCGCAACACATCCACCGACACGTTGTCGGCATCGATCAGCAGCGCAATGCGGGTCGTGTGGTCCATGGGATTCCGTTCGGTGGGGGTGTGGGGTGGATCGGGCGGAAATGGGGCGCGGCGTGCTTCAGCCGACCAGCCGCCAGGCCAGCGTCTCGCCGCCGCGCAGCGGCTTCAACTGCGCCTCGCCAAAGGGCAGCGACTCGGGCAGCGTCCAGGTTTCGCGGCGCAAGGTGATTTGCTGCGTGTTGCGCGGCAAGCCGTAGAAGTCCGGTCCGTGCAAGCTCGCAAAGCCCTCGAGCCGCTCGAGCGCGCCGGCGGCTTCGAAGGCCTCGGCGTACAGCTCGATCGCCGACAGCGCGGTGTAGCAACCCGCGCAACCGGTGGCGTGTTCTTTCAGATGGGCCGGGTGCGGCGCG
The DNA here is from genome assembly GCA_947451035.1 of Burkholderiales bacterium. Classification (GTDB taxonomy): domain Bacteria; phylum Pseudomonadota; class Gammaproteobacteria; order Burkholderiales; family Burkholderiaceae_C; genus PBB1. The sequence continues at coordinate 137 of CANFXR010000038.1, read as the reverse complement.
CTGTCGGTGCCCAGGAAGAAGCGGTCGCTGCCCGAGGTGGCCGCGGCCACCAGCGCCAGCCGGTGCACCTCGCGCTTGAGCACGGGCAGGCAGTAGTAATGCGGCCGCACGCCGCCGGTGAAGATGGCGTTGCGGTT
>CANFXR010000037.1 GCA_947451035.1 Burkholderiales bacterium | reverse complement strand
TGGTTGGCCTGACGGGCCGAGTCGGCCGATTGCTTGACGGTGCCGGTGAGCTGCTCCATCGAGGAGGCGGTTTGCTGCAGGTTGGACGCGGTCTGCTCGGTGCGGCTGCTCAGGTCCTGGTTGCCCACGGCAATCTCGGCGCTGGCGGTCTGGATCGACTCGACCGAGCCCTGCACCTCGGTCATCGCCCGGTTCAGGTGTTCGACGGCGGTTTGCAGTGCGACGGCGGCGGGCGACGTCACGTGCAGGTCGCTCATGTCCAGGGAGATGCGACCGTTCGCATCGAGGCGTTCGACCAGCTGGCTCAGCTCCAGGCCCTGACGGGCATCCTGGCGCATGCTGATGGCGATCCAGGTCTCGAAGCTGGCTTGCACCACCACGTAGCCGGCGTGGAAGGCCATGGTCAGGAAATTGGCCTCGGGCGTGCAGAACACCGGGAATCCGGCGGCTTGCAGGCGATCGAACAACACGTGGTGCACGGCGATCACGCCGGCGCCCATCACGACGGGGCGCCAGTCGCGGTAGAGCAGCAGCAGCGCGAGTGACACGAACACGCCGAAGTGCAGCTCGGTGATGCCGCGGCCGAGTTGCAGCTCCAGCGCCACGGTCACCATCAGGCACGATGACAGCACCAGGCTCGACGCCAGGCTGCCGCTGTCGGCGGCGTACATGCCGACCGACACCATCAGGATCGCCGCCACGGCGCCCAGCGCCAGCGGCATGCCGCCGTACTGGCTGGCGATCAGCACCGAGACCGCGCAACCCAGCACGATCGCGGCCAGGATCAGCTTGTCGGCCGTGCGCCCGGTGGCGCGCGGATCGGAACCGCTCGCGGCGGTGGGAATGGAAATCATGGTCAGGGCGCTCCGGTGTGGGTGCGTGGGTGAGCGGTGGGGCCCGGTGGCGCGCGGCTCAATGCCTGGAGCGGCGGACCATGCTGCCCACATCGAGGATCAGCGCGACGCGGCCGTCGCCCATGATGGTGGCGCCCGAGACATCGTCGACCTTGCGGTAGTTGGCCTCGAGGTTCTTGACCACCACCTGCTGCTGGCCGAGCAGTTCGTCGACCAGCAAGGCCACACGCCCGCCATCGGCCTCGACCACCACCATGATGGCGGCGGCCTTTTCAGCATCGGCGCGTGGCACGTTGAAGAGTTGCTCAAGGTCCATCACCGGCATGTAGTCGCCACGAACCTCGACGACGCGGCCGCTGCCGCCGATGGTCTTGATGGTGTGCTGCGAGACCTGGAACGACTCGACGACGGATGACAACGGCAAGATGTAGACCTCGTCGCCGATGCCCACGCTCATGCCGTCCATGATGGCCAGCGTCAGCGGCAAGCGCACCGACACGCGCATGCCGTAGCCCTCGGCCGATTCGATCTCGACAGTGCCGCCCACGGCGGTGATGTTCTTCTTGACCACGTCCATGCCGACGCCGCGGCCCGACACGTCGGTGACCACATCGGCGGTTGAAAAGCCGGGCTCGAAGATCAGGCCCCAGACCTCGGCGTCGGTCATGGAATCGGGCGCGTCGATGCCGCGCTGGCGTGCCTTGTTGATCAGTTTCTGGCGCGACAGGCCGCGCCCGTCGTCACGCACTTCGATGACGATCGAGCCGCCCTGGTGCGACGCCGACAGCGTGATGGTGCCGTGCTCGGACTTGCCGTTGGCCAGCCGGTCGGCCGGCATTTCGATGCCGTGGTCGCAGCTGTTGCGAACCAGGTGGGTGAGCGGGTCGGTGATCTTTTCGACCAGCCCCTTGTCGAGCTCGGTGGCTTCGCCCTGGGTCACGAATTCGACCTTCTTGCCCAGCTTGGTGGCCAGGTCGCGCAGCATGCGCGGGAAGCGGCTGAACACGGTGGCCATCGGAATCATCCGGATCGACATCACCGATTCCTGCAGGTCGCGGGTGTTGCGGTCGAGGTTGGCCAGGCCGGCGGCGAGCTGCTGGTACAGCGCGGTGTCGATGTGCTTGCTGTTTTGCGCCAGCATGGCTTGCGTGATGACGAGTTCGCCCACCAGGTTGATCAGTTGGTCGACCTTCTCGACGGACACGCGCAGCGTGGACGCCTCAAGCGCGGCCGAGGCGGCCTTTTCGGGTTTGGCCACGGCAGCACGCGGCACGACCGTGGTGGCTGTGGCGCTTTCTTCCCGCGCGCTCGCCTGGCTGGCTGCCGGTGTCGATCCGGGCAGGCCCGGTGCGCCATCGAAGAAGCCGAAACCCGGGTCGGGCGGGTTCTCGGCGGGCGGGGCGCCCGGTGCGCCGTCGTGGAAGCCGAAGCCAGAAGTCAGCGGCAGCAGCGAAACCGCTTCGCGCGCCACATGGAACGTGAACAGGTCGAGCAGGTCGCTGTCGGAGCTGTTGGTCACGACCTTGAAGCGGCGCATGCCGTCGCTGGCCTGGCCGCCGTCGAGCGGCTCGATGGTGCCGAGGTCGGGGATTTCCTTGAACAGGTCGACCAGGTTGTCGGCGTCCTTGGGGTCGCTCAGCGGACCGACACGCAACTCCAGGCCGCGCGCGGTCTGAGCGGGGGCGACCGGCTCGGCTTTCTTGGGTGCCGCAGCAACCGCGGCCGCAGCAACCGCGGCCGGTGCGGCCTTGGCCACAGGCGGCGCGGCTTGGCCGGCGCCCATGGCGCGGATGGCCGACAGCAGCTCGGCGGTGTCCACCGGATCGCCGCCTGCGCCTTGGTGGCGTGCGAGCTGCGAGCGCAGCGCATCGCCGGCTTGCAGCAGCACGTCGACCATGGGGGCGGTGGGCGTGAGTTCGTGACGGCGCAGCCGGTCGAGCAGCGTTTCCATCTGGTGGGTGAGTTCGGCCACGTCGGCAAAGCCGAAGGTGGCCGCACCGCCCTTGACGGAGTGCGCGCAGCGGAAGATCGAGTTCAGTTCTTCGTCGTCGGCCGCCTCGATGTCGATGGCCAGCAGTTGCTGCTCCATGCGCTCGAGGTTTTCACCGGCTTCCTCGAAGAACACCTGATAGAACTGGCTCAGGTCGATGCCTGCGCCGCCGTGGTCTGTATTCATGTCGCTCATCGCCCTGGCTCCCTGTCGACTGCTTGTGTCTTTCGATTGCGCTGTGCGCTCAGCGGAACACCTTCTTGAGGACTTCGAGCAGCTTGGCCGGGTCGAACGGCTTGACCAGCCAGCCGGTCGCGCCGGCGCTGCGGCCGGCTTGCTTCATCTGGTCGCTGGACTCGGTGGTCAGGATCAGGATCGGCGTGGCCTTGAACTTCGGGTTGTTGCGCAGGTTGCGCGTGAGGCTGATGCCGTCCATGCGCGGCATGTTCTGGTCGGTGAGCACCAGGTCGAAGTCGCGGCTGTTGGCTTTTTCCAGCGCATCCTGGCCGTCGACGGCTTCGACCACGTGGTAGCCGGCACTCTTGAGGGTGAAGCTGACCATCTGGCGCATCGAGGCCGAGTCGTCCACGGTAAGGATGGATTGCATGTCTGTCTCCGGGGGGGAAGGGGTTGAGCGTGAGCGGCTCAGAAGAGCTCGATCGAGCCGGCGTCCATCTCGGACTGCGTGACCGGGTTGGGGCGCAACGGCGCGGCTTCGAGCACACACGCACCGTCTTCGTCGTCATCGCCAAAGGCATCTAGCGCCAGCGTGTCGGCGCAACTGCGCAGCCGGCGGTTGGTGTGCGCGATCAGCTGCGAGGCCATGTCCTGGAACTGCAGCGCGATGACCGCGCCACCGAGCTGCTGGATCAGACCGCGGTAGGCCGCCGCTGCGCGCGGGCTGTCGGCGTCGGCCTGGTGCTCGTCCATCAGCGTGGTGATCTGTTCGTTCGCGTTGCTGAAGCGCTCCATCAGTGTGTCGCAGGCGTCTTCGAGCAAGGTGTGCAGGCGATCGAGGTCGTTGCTGGCCGTGATCAGGTGGTCTTGCAACTCGGCAGCCAGCAGCAAGGGCCTGACCTGCGGGCCGATCTCATGTGTGGCGTAGTCCATCAGAGATGCGCTCCGTGAGTAGCGACTGGGAGTCGTGCGCAGCCGTCGGTTGCAGGCCGAAGGGTCGCGCCAGGCCCCCAGGCGCGTGAATATGTCTTTTATTTTCGGCAGTCGCGGCGCAGACCTAAGGCCAATCACAGGGGCAATCCGGGGTCAGTTCTGCGGCAGCTGGCAGGCGGCATACTCGTGTCATGTCCCCCCGAGCCGCCGATCACTGCCTGCGACTTCTGCACCTGGAAGACTCCGAACTCGACCATGAACTCACGCTGGCGCATCTGCAGCGCGGCGGGCTGAATGTCTCGTCCCGGCGGGTCGACAACGAGGCCGACTTTCTGCGGGCGCTCGACGAACCCTGGGACGCGATCGTGTCCGACTACAACCTGCCGGGGTTCTCCGGTCTGGTGGCACTCGATCTGCTGATGGCCGGTGGCAGCGACATCCCGTTCATCCTGGTGTCCGGAGAGATCGGCGAAGACACCGCGGTCGAAGCCATGCGCAACGGCGCCAGCGATTACCTGCTCAAGAACAACCTGGCGCGGCTGGTGCCTGCGCTGCTGCACGCGGTGGAGGCCAGCGAATCGCGGCGCGCGCGGCTGCTCTCCGACCAGCAACTGGGCGAATCGCAGCAGCGGCTGCATGAACTGGCACAGCACCTGCAAACCAGCATCGAGATGGAGCGTGCGGCCATCGCGCGCGAAATCCATGACGATGTGGGCGGCTCGCTCACGGCGCTGAAGTTCGATCTGGCGTGGATCGCCAGACACTCCGATTCTCCTGAGGTGCAAGCGCGTGTTCAAGGGGCGCTCGAGACCGTGACGGCGGCGATCGAATCGAGCCAGCGCATCATGCTCAACCTGCGCCCGGCGATCCTTGAGCAGGGGCTGCTGGCCGCGTTGCAGTGGATGGCGGCGCAGTTCGAGCGTCGCACCGGGATCGTGTGCCTGTTTCGCGCGCCGGCCCAGGCCGTGGCACTGGCCCCTGGCGTGCCCCTGGTGGCCTACCGTGCTGCCCAGGAAGCGCTCACCAACGTGAGCAAGCACGCGCAAGCGACCCAGGTCTCGATCGACTTGTCGATGGCCGGCGGCGTGCTGTCGCTCGAGATCAGCGACAACGGACGCGGGCTCAGCCCCGACGATCTGGCCAAGGTCAGGTCATTTGGCATACGCGGGCTGCATGAGCGCGCGCGCACCGTGGGTGGTTGGGTCGATCTGAGCAGCGCAGCCACGGGCACGACCATGATCCTGTCCGTGCCGCTCGGTCGCAGCGATGGCAGCGTCATCAATCACAGTGAACAATCCGCCGGTTTGCAGGAACAGGCCGAGTGGGGAAATTCGTGATCAAAGTCATCTTGTGCGACGACCATGCGCTGATCCGGCGAGGCATCCGCGACACCTTGTCCGATGCCCCCGACATCCAGGTCATCGGCGAGGCGGGCGACTACGGCGAGCTGCGCAGTCTGATGCGCACGGCCGAGTGCGACGTGCTGGTGCTCGACATCAACCTGCCCGGGCGCAGTGGCCTCGACGTGCTGCACGCCTTGAAGGAGGAGGGCAGCACGCTGCGCGTGCTGGTGGTGTCGATGTACCCGGAAGACCAGTACGCCATCCGGGCGCTGCGTGCCGGCGCCTACGGCTACGTCAACAAGGGGGGCGACCCGGCGCTCATCGTGGCCGCCGTTCGCACCGTGTCACAGGGGCGCAAGTACGTCACGCCCGAGATCGCGCAGATGCTGGTCGAAAGCCTGACCACCCCGAGCAGCGAGATGGCGCATCAGAAACTGTCGGATCGCGAACTGCAAACGCTGGTGATGATCGCCTCGGGCAAGCGGCTGTCGGACATCGCCGACGAACTGATGCTCAGCCCCAAGACCGTGAGCGTCTACCGCGCCCGCGTGCTGGAGAAGCTGTCGCTGTCGAACAACTCGGAAATGACGGTGTACGCCATCCGCAACGGACTGGTCGGCGGCGAGGCGGGCTGAGCCCGACCAGCGCCACAGGCCCGGGCGCTCAGAACCCCAGACTGGCCAGCAGGTCGTCGACTTCGCCCTGGTTGGTCACCACATCGGAGCGGCCCTCGCCGTTGATCACCGGGCCTTGCAGGTGTTGTTCGAGTTTTTGCACCTGCTCGGCGGGCGCGGCTTGCACGAGCAGGCGCACCAGGCTGTCTTCCAACTCGCTGGCCAGCGCCACCACGCGCGCGACCACCTGGCCGGTCAGGTCGTGAAAGTCCTGCGCCATCATGATGTCGGTCAGGTGGGCGTCGATGCTGGCCGTGGTGGCCTCGACATCGGCGACGAAATTGAGCACGGCGCCTGACGCCACGGCCTTGACCGGGTCGGCGACCAGGGCTTGCGCCATGCGGCGCGTTTCGGCGGCAATGCGGGCGTGGTCGGCCTTGGCGCTGTCGACTGAATTGAGCACCTTGTTGGCCGCCGCAGCGGTTTTTTCGGCGATGTAGTTCAGGCGGCTGCGTGCGTCGGGCAGGCCCTCGGCGGCGAGCGACAGGCTGGGCAGGACCCCGAGCTGGCTCAAGGTGTCATGCAACTGCCGCGTGATGGTTCCGAGTTGCTGGAATACCTCGGGCGATGCGCCGGGCGCGTCGCCTTCGGGCATGGCCGCGGCCTCGGAGGTCTCGGCAGCACGTACGGGGGAGAGGTCGTTCATTTGCATGATCGAGGGTCCTTCACGCAGCGGTGGCGCCGATTTTTTGCATGATCTTCGTCACCTTCTCTTCGAGCGTGGCCTTGGTGAACGGCTTGACGATGTAGCCGGCGGCACCTTCTTGCGCGGCGCGCACGATGTCTTCCTTGCGGGCCTCGGCCGTCACCATCAGCACCGGGAGGTGCTTGAGCGAGTCTTCTTTCTTGATGGCGCACAGCAGCCCGAAGCCGTCCATGTTCGGCATGTTGATGTCGCTCACGACAAAGTCGAACTTGGTGTTCTTGAGCATGTTCAGCGCGATGACGCCGTCTTCGGCCTCTTCGGCGTTGTTGTAGCCAATTTCCTTGAGCAACCCACGAACGATGCGGCGCATCGTGGAGAAGTCGTCCACGATCAAGAATTTCATGTCGGTTTGTTGGCTCATGTTGATCCTCGCAAAAGGGGTTCGGTGCCGCTTGAGATTCCTATCGGAGCGCGGGCGCCGAAGTTGAGGTGGAATCCGCAGGGCCTGACGGATCGCTGGTGGGGAACTGTTCCTCATCGGGCAGCTTGCCGAAGAAGCGATCCTCGGCCTCGCGGTTCATCACGATGATGCTGATGCGCCGGTTGGACGGGCTCAGGGGTTCCTGGTTTTCCATGGGCCGGCTCGAGGCCAGCCCCTGCACGCGCAGCACACGGGCTTCGGGCAGGCCGCCTTCGAGCAGTTCGCGCCGTGATGCATTGGCGCGGTCGGCCGACAGTTCCCAGTTGCTGTAGCCGCGCTCGCCATTGCCGAACGGCTTGGCGTCGGTGTGGCCTTCGAGGGTCAGCCGGTTGGGCACATCGGTCAGGACGTCGCCAATGATGCGCAGCAACTCGCGCATGTAGGGTTTGACGATCGAGCTGCCGCTGTCGAACATGGGCCGGTTGTTCTCGTCGACGATCTGGATGCGCAGGCCCTCGCTGGTCATGTCGAGGCGGATTTGCGAGCTGATCGAGGCCAGCCGGGGGTTGGAAGCCAGCACGTCTTCGACGCGCTTCTTGAGCTCTTCCAGGCGGGCTTTTTCAGCGGCACGCTGCTCGGCCTTCAGCGCGAGCAGGTTGATGGTGCGTTTTTCTGCCTCGGTCTCGCCCCGCTTGACCTGGCCGTGGGTGCGCGAGAAGTCTTCGCCGCCGCCTTTGATGACGTGGGAAGCATCGCCCGAGCCCGATCCGCCGGCCAGTGCCACTTTCATGGGAGAAGCGAAGAAGTCGGCCAGTCCCTTCTTGTCGCCCTCGGTGGTCGATCCAAGCAGCCACATCAGCAGAAAGAACGCCATCATGGCGGTCACGAAGTCGGCGTACGCGATCTTCCAGGCGCCGCCATGGTGACCATGGCCGCCCTTCTTGATCTTCTTGATGATGATCGGCTGGAGCTTTTTCGAGTCGCCCGACATGTCTTCAGGCTCCTGTGCGGCCGATCACGGCGCACGCTGCCGCACGCGATGAAACCCCGGCGAGCAGCGAGCCCCAGCCGCACCCGCTGTTCGCAGTCATGCCGCGACGCTCCATCACTTCTTGCCCTTGACGTGCTGCTCCAGCTCGATGAAGGTGGGCCGATCGGTCGAGAACAGCACCTTGCGGCCGAATTCCACCGCCACCTGCGGTGCGTAGCCCTGCATGCTGGCCAGCAAGGTGGTCTTGATGCATTGCAGCTCCTTCGAGCCGTCATCGACTTTTTGTTCGAGCAAGCCGCCCAGGGGCTCGACGAAACCGTAGGCCAGCAAGATGCCCAGGAAGGTTCCCACCAACGCCGAGGCGATCATCCCGCCGAGCACCGACGGCGGCTGACCGACCGAGCCCATGGTGTTGACCACGCCGAGCACCGCGGCCACGATGCCAAAGGCCGGCAAACCGCCGGCCAGCCGGTTGATCGCCGCCACGGCAGCGTATTCCTCGTTGTGGTGGGTCTCGATCTCGCTGTCCATCAGGCTTTCGATCTCGTGCGCGTTCAGATTGCCCGAGACCATCATGCGCAGGTAGTCGGTGATGAACTCGACCACGTGGTGGTCATGGCCGACCACCGAATACTTCTTGAACAGCGCCGAGTTGTGGGGATCTTCGACGTCCTGCTCGATGGCCATCAGGCCTTCCTTGCGCGCCTTTTGCAAGATGTCGTACATCAGCGCCATCAACTCCATGTAGCGCGCCTTGCTGTACTTGCTGCCCTTGAAGCACGAACCCAGACCCTTCAGGCTGGACTTGACCACCTTCATCTGGTTGTTGGCCAGAAACGCCCCGCCCGCGGCGCCGAAGATGGTGATCATCTCGAAGGGCAGTGCGTGCAGGATCACGCTGATGTTGCCGCCGTGGACGATGTACACCCCGAAGATGCACACCATGGCGATGCCCCAACCGATGAGTACGAACATGAATCTGGCTTTCGAGTGGCGGACACGCCGACGGGCGAACTGCGTAATTCCCCAAGTATCGACGCCTTGGGGCGATGCTTGAGTTTGAACCGATCGGCCTGGCCTCGATGCGATCAATAGGGGCCGAATCGACAGCCAAACCGATAAAAAAACGGGCCCCGATGGGGCCCGATGGAACGCACGCGCGGGGCGTACGAAGAGGAGACAAAACCAGAAAAACGTGGAACTCGATCAACCAATCAATGCATCTGGATGCCGCCAGCGGCCTTGCCCTTGCCGGCACGTGCGGGCGGGTTGCACAGGCCGCACACATAGTGGCGGGCGATTTCATGGGGGTGGGTCACGTAGTGGCCGCCGCACTTGGAGCACTTGGTCATCGTGAGCATGCCGTTGTCGATGAACTTGACCAGGCGCCAGGCGCGTGTCACCGACAGCAACTCTTCAAGGCCCTGGGCCTGGATTTGTTCCTGATACAGCTGGTAGGCCTTGATGACGGTGTCGATCTCGTCCATCTCGGCGACCTTGTTCAGGTACTCGTGGATGTTCAGGAACAGCGATGAGTGAATGTTGGGTTGCCACGTCATGAACCAATCGGTCGAAAACGGCAACTGACCCTTGCTGGGCGACTTGCCGGCGACTTCCTTGTACAGGCGCAGCAGGCGTTCGTAGCTGAGATCGGTCTCGCTTTCCAGCACCTGCAGGCGTGCGCCGAGGTTGATCAACGTGACGGCGCGGTCGATCTGCTTGGCTTCGGTCAGGATGCTTTTGGTGCGCATGATGGGGTCCCCTTGCTTGTCTTGTGGTCTGCGGATCAGGCGGCTTCTTGGTGGCGTCCGGCCATCAGGATGCTGGCGTGCAGGCGGCTCGTCGTGTCGTTCGCGGCGCCCTTGCCGTGGTTGGTCAACAGGCCCCAGACCATGTCGTCGTCCATGCGGAAGCGGCACAGCAAGGTGTTGCTCGAAGCGATCTTCATCATTTGCGATGGGGTCAGCAGCGTGAGCAGCGCGGCGTTGTCTTCGCTGATGCCCAGGCGGTAGAGCGCTTGCTCGCGGTCGGTGCGGATCAGGCTCTGAGCGAGCATCAGGTAGGACAGGTTGGCTTCGCGGATTTCGGTGAGGATCTGGTCTGCATTCATGGTGGTCTCCTGAGAGTGATCTTTTCGGTGCCGGGACTTCGTTGGCGCTGATGTTTGAATTCGTCTCAACGTGAAATGAATTGTGTTTGTCAGAGATGGACGGTGACATCAGGTCATCTCTGTCGCTTAAGTCCTTCTTTTCCTATCCGTTGTGTCAGGCAAATTCCTACAAGAGAGTCGGCATGCAGGTTTGGTCGTGATGAAAGTCGCAGCCCTATCATCCCTATTCATGCCCACGCCCGACGCCCGTTTGCCACCCATCGCCGCCTTGATGCGGATCTTCTTTGCCTGCGTGCTGATATTGGGTGGTTGTGCCGCTGCGCCGCCGGCTCCTTCCGCCGTCGTTCCCGTGGTGCCGGTGCCTGCCGGGTGGGCTGATCCTGCCGCCTCGGCCGCGCAGGCAGGACCGCCGGTGGAACTGACCTCGTGGTGGCGCTCGTTCGGCGATGGCGCGCTCGATGGTCTGGTGGCGCGCTCGCTGGCGGCGTCTCCCGATCTCGATGCCTGCGCGGCCCGCGTGCGTGCGGTGCGCGCGATGACGCGCGAAGCCAGTGCTCGGCTGGGGCCACGTTTGTCGCTGGTGGGCGGACCTCAACAAAACGCCGACGGGCGCAGCACCTATTTCCAGAGCGGGCTCAGCGCTGAATGGAACGTCCCCCTGCCGCAGCGCCAGTCTTCGTTGGCAGGACTGGCCGAGGCCGAATTGCAAGGCGCGCTCGCCGATGAACAGGCGGCCCGCGCCACGCTGGTGGCCGAGGTGGCGCGCACCTACTTTGAGATGCGTGCGGCCGAACGCGATCAGCAGGTGCTGCTTGAGTTGTCAGCGCTGGCCGATGAGCGGGAACGACTCACGCGTGTGCTGTGGCAGGCGCAGCAGTTGCCGGCGGCCGATGTCGAGGCTGCAGCGTCGGCCAGCGCGCAGGCGCGCGCCGCCGTGGCCGAACCTGCGGCCCATGCCGCGCAGGCGAGGGCGCGCCTGGGCGTGCTGCTGGGCGACTTGCGCGCCGAGTTGCCAGCTCCGCTCGCGGATGCGGCACCGCCGGCACGTGCCGCGCTGGGGCTCACGGCCTTGCCGGCCGATCTGGTGCGCCAGCGCCCGGCGGTGCGTCGCGCCGAGCAGTCGGTCTTTCGTGCGGCCCACGCCACCGGTCTGGCGCGCGCCGACACGCAGCCGCAAATCAGCCTCATGGGACTGATCGGGCTGACCGCCGCCATCAGCGGCCCGGCATCGAGTTCGCTGCGCGGGGTGTTTTCTGCCGGACCGGCTTTTTCGATCCCGCTGTTTGATGGCGGCCAGCGCGAGGCCAATCAGCAGGCACGCCATGCCGAATTCGACGAGGCCACCGCGCTGTATCGCAAGGAAGTGCTGCACGGTGTGGCCGAGGCGCAATCGGCGCTCATCCAGCTCGACCTGGAGCGTCAGCGCGTGGCTGCGGCCCTCTTGGCGCAGGCCGCAGCGCAGCGCCTGGCCAGCGGTACCGATGCGCAGGCCCGTGCCGGGCTGGCCGACGGTCTGCAACGCGCCGATGCCCGCCGTGCCGCCCTGCAAGCCAGTCGCGCGAGCCTCGAGGCCGGGCTGGCCGAGCAGGTGGCCTACGTGGCCTTGTTCACCTCGTTTGGCGGCGCGGCCTTGCCGGGCGCAGCACCATGATCGTCGCGCTGGCGCGCAAGACGCTGCTGCATGAGTGGCGCCGGTTCCTGCCGGCGGTGGTGGCGGTCGCCTTTTCGGGGTTGCTGCTGCTGGTGCAGGCCGCGCTCGTGCTGGGCATCTTCGGCAGCGCTGCGGTGTACATCGAGGCCTCGAAGGGCGATCTGTGGATCGGCTACCCGGGAACGCGCACCATCGAACTGGGCCGGTTGTTGCCGTCGGACACCGACATCTGGGTGCGCCTTGACGAAGCCGTTGACCGTGTCGAGCCCTACCGCTGGATCTACGGCGACTGGCGGGTGCGTAACGACCTGGGTGCTTTTTCGATGTACGTCTCGGGCATCGACACGTCGGCAGATGGGCTGGTATTCGCCAACGTGTTGCCCAGCGAGTTGCGCTCGCGGCTCGATCAGCCGGATTCGGTGATCGTCGACGTCACCGACCTCGACAAGCTCGGTGTCGCGGTGGGGGATCGCCCGCGCATCAACGGCCATGTGGTCGAGGTGGTGGGCGCGGCATCGGGGCTGCGCACCCTGGGCGGCGTGAACATCCTGGCGTCGCTGGAGACGGCCGGGCGCCTCCAGCCGGCGGGTACGGCCGACGACAGGGTGGCGTATTACGTGGTTCGACTGCGCGACCCCGCCCAGTTGCAGGCGGCGCACCAGCGGCTCAACGAGCAGGGCCGCCAGCATGGTTTTCAGGCCTGGACGCGCGATGAGTTTTCCAAGGTCGTCACCCATTACTGGCTGCTCGAGACCGGCGCTGGCCTGGGTGTGCTGTTCCTCGCCGTGGTGGTCAGCCTGGTGGGCGCCGTGATCACCAGCCAGACGCTGATGGGCGCGGTGGCCGGATCTGCGGCCGAATATGCGGCGCTGCAGGCGCTGGGCATCGGCATGGGTGCGTTGCGTGCCGTGGTGCTGGAGCAAGCCGCCTGGATCGGTGCGACGGGCATCGTCCTGGGCACCTTCGGGGCGGCCGTGGCGCTGTGGCTGGCCAGGCGCCACGATGTGCCGGTGGCCGTGGATGGCTGGGCCTCGCTGGGTTGTGCGGTGCTGGTGTTTGGCATCGCCCTGGTGTCGGGCTGGGCGGCGGTGCGCGCCTTGCGACGCGCCGATCCGGCCACCTTGCTGCGATGAGCGCACCCGTGATCCCTGGTGACGGCGCGGTGGTGCTGCGCGGGCGCGCTCTGGTGAAGTCGTTTCGCAGCGGACGCATCGACACGCCGGTGCTGCGCGGACTGAGCCTCGATGTGCTGGCGGGCGAGCTGACGCTGGTGTCGGGTCCTTCGGGGTGCGGCAAGAGCACCTTGCTGGCCTTGTTGAGCGGACTGCTGCGCCCCGATGCCGGTGAGGTCGAAGCGCTGGGCGAGTCGCTGTGGTCGCTCGACGATCAGGCCCTGGAGCGTTTCCGCTTGCATCACACCGGCTTCGTGTTCCAGGGCTTCAACCTGTTTGGCGCACTCAGCGCGGTCGAGCAGGTGATGCTGCCGCTCGGTGCGCTGGGCTTCACTCGCAGGCAGGCGCGCGAGCGCGCGCTGGTGGCGCTTGATGAGGTCGGCCTGTCGGCGCGCTCGCAGCTGCGGCCTGCCGAGATGTCCGGCGGCGAAAAGCAGCGCGTGTCGATCGCCCGCGCACTGGCCAAGAACCCGAAACTGCTGTTTGCCGATGAGCCGACCAGCGCGCTCGACGCCGCCAACGGCCAGATGGTGATCGACTTGCTGCACCGGCTTGCACGCACCCACGGCGCCGCGGTGCTGTGCGTCAGTCACGACCCACGGGTCGTGGCGCACGCCGACCGCGTGCTTTACATGGAAGACGGGCGTTTGCTCGACGACACGCGCCCCGGCGCGCCCAAAGGACAACCATGAATTCACTCACCCACCGATTTGCTGTCGTGTGTTCGCTGGCCGTGCTGTCCATCGCAGCCTTGCCGGGCTGCTCGCCTGCAGACGGCGCGGTTCCAGCGCCGGCTGCGTCGGCCTCTGCCGCCGCTGAGGCGCGCTATGTCGCGATGGCGCGTGGCCGGGTCGACGTGCCCGGCGGGCTGCTGCGCGTCACGAGTCCCCAGCGCGGTCTGATCCAACGCTGGGCGGTCGAGCCCGGCGAGTTGGTCCGCAAGGGGCAGGTGCTCGCACAAATCGATGCACGCGAGGCCCGTCTGGCGCTGGAGCAGGCTCAGGCCGAACAGTCTCACGCCGCCGCCCAGCTCGATGCGCTGCGCGCCCGGTTTCCGGCACTGCGCACCCGACTGGAACGGCTGCAGCAGGCCCAGAAGGCGGGTGCGGGCAGTGGGCAGGCGGTCGACGATGCGCGTGCCGCCGTGATCGATGCCGAGCAAGAGCAGGCCGTCCAGCGCACGGCGCTGGCCATCGTCCAGCAGCGCGTGGCTCAGGCGTCGCAAACGCTGGCTGCCGCCACCATCCACGCGCCGGTGGCCGGCCGGGTGGTCAAGCGCACGGCCGAGGTGGGCGAATTCGTGGACGCCTACGCGGTGCTCTTGCACCTGCTGCCTGAGGGTCCGCGCATCGTGCGCGCCGACCTCAACGAATCGCTGGTGACCCGCGTCAAGGCGGGCATGCGCGCTGAGGTGGTCTCGGTGGCCGAGGGCTCCGCGGTTCACGGCGCGCGCGTCCTCAGCATTGGCGAGGTGTTCGGCCCACCGGGTGCGCCCGATACCAGTGGCGGCGAAGCCCTCGTGGACGCGCGGGTGGTCGAGTGCCTGCTTCAACTCGACCAGCCCGAACTGCGTGTGGGGCAGCGCGTGCTGGTTCGGTTTTTGCCGCCTCAGCCGGCCAAGTGAGCCGGGGTTCGAGCCAGGCCGTTGAGGCTCAGTCGTTGCGCGTGAAAGCCAACACCACGTTGGTGCCGCCGAACGCGAAAGAACTGCTGATCGCTGCCTGCAGGTGAGGCAGCGGCTCGGCAGCTCCCAGGATGAGCGGCACATTGCAGGCCGCATCCGGGGTCTGGCAGTTGGCGGTGGGTGGCGCCTGACGTTGCTGTACGGCCATCACCGTGATCAGTGCTTCGAGCGCACCCGCGCCACCGAGCAGGTGGCCGTGCATCGACTTGGTTGAACTCACTCGCAGCGACTGGAGATCCTCGCCCCAGACCTGACGCAAGGCGTCACATTCCACCCCGTCGCCCACACGCGTGGCGGTGCCGTGGGCGTTGCAGTAGCCGATGTCGCGCGCCGCCAGGCCACTGGAGCGCAACGCATTGCGCAGCGCACGCACCTGGCCTTGCGCGTCGGGCTTGGTCAGGTGCAGCGCATCACAACTGATGCCGCTGCCGGCAAACCGTGCGCGCACTGGCGCTTGTCTGGCCAGCGCGTGTTCGCGGGATTCGAGCACCAGCATCGCCGCGCCTTCACCCAAGGCGAAGCCCGTGCGATGGGCGTCGAACGGGCGGCATGATTGGCTGGGGTCGACCGGATCGGGCGTGGCAAGGGTTTGCAGCGCCTGCCAGGCACGCACCACGCCGGGCACCAGCAGGGCTTCGGCACCCCCGGCGATGGCGATGTCGATTTCTCCGGCGGCAATGGCCTTGGCGGCTTCGGCAATGGCGAGCGCTGAAGACGCGCAGGCCACCGTGTAGGTGTAGACCGGACCCTGGGCGCCAGCGCGTATGGCGATGTGCGCGGCCGGCGCGTTGGTCATGGCGGCCACCACGGTCAATGGCGACACGCGCTTGCCCAGACGGGCGGCTTCATAGCCGTCCTCCAGTGCCGCAGCGCCACCCATGCCGCTGCCGATGAACACACCGACGCGTTCGCCGTCCAGACCACCTGGCCAGCAGGCGTCTGCCTTGGCCAGCTCGGCCGCCGCAACGGCCATCTGGCTGACCCGGTCGACACCGACGAGTTGAATCTTGTTGAACCAGCGTTCTGGAGAGAACGCCGCGCTGGCCACCGCAGCAGGTGGCATGCCGTCGCGGCTCCACAGGGCAACGGCCGAACGGCCTTTCAGCAGGGCGTCAAAAGCCGCTGCTGCGTCATCGCCATGCGGCGACACCAGCCCGAGGCCGGACACCACCACATCGCGCGGGCTCATTTGGAGGCAACGGAACCGCGCACCTCGTCGACCACCTGGACCAGTTCGGCCAGCGTTGACACGTTGGCGCGTGACTCGGGGTAGTCGATCCCGAAGTGATCTTCGATGTTGAACATCAGTTCGGCGAGCGCAAGCGAGTCCAGACCAAATTCAGACAAAGGCTGGTTTGGATCAATCGTCGCAGGGTCGATGTCGTAGGCCTTTTGAATCAACCCCAGCAATTCGTTCATGGAGCTTGTCATGCGAGCTTTCCTGTCTGGGCGTCCGGGGGGGTGAAAGCGCCAATCGGTGACTTGGATGGCATACCTGAGATGGTTTGGATGTTCTCGGATGCCGAATGTTCAATTTTGCCAGCGCATTTCAACAGTTCTGCGGTGACTTGCTGGCGATCATTGTCAATGGTGATCATGTGAAACGAATTTTCCAGCACCACAAGCCGGTTTGCATCCCCCGGCAGGGTGTTGAAAACCCGGCGCACGCTGTCCACGGTGCAGATCTCGTCTTCCGTCGAAGTCATGATGACCGTGGGCGTGTGCAACTCGGGCAGGCGCTTGACAACATGCCGCATGAGTCTTTCAGACTGATTGATGCCCCACAAGGGCAAGGCCGATGGGCCGGCCGCGCTGGAGGCACGTTGCTCCATGTCGCGCTCCACCCAACGCCGTATTTTCTCATTCTTGATGCCGTACGGTGAGCGCTCCCGGATCGAAATCCAGCGATCAACACCCAGCAAAAACCCTAGCTTTCGCCAACCCCACCAGCGGTCGCGCGCCCAGCCGTCGTAGCCAAAACTCGGCGACATCATCACCAAGGACTGCACGTTGAATTCGCCGCGCAGTGCCACGGCCGCCGCAACCATGCCTCCGGTACAAAGGCCGCCCAGCACGAAGGGCCGGTCAACACCCACCTGTTCGTGGATGGCCTCGGACGCGGCGTCAACCCATTCTTGCCAACGGGTGAAGCGGGTCCGGTCGCCTTCGGTGTAGCCCTTGATGTGAGGAATGATCAACTCGACACCACGGGATTGCAAAGGCAGCGAGATCAGCCCGAACTCGCGCGGGGTGCTGAGCAACCCGTGCAACAGCACCACCGGCAATGGATGCGGGTCGGCTGAGCGGGTAGCAACCTTATCGGCTTGCCGCTCAACGGGCACCAGAGGTGCCGAAGGATCTTGCGCCACGCTCACGTCAGGCGCCCGACCCGTATCGGGGGTCAGTCCAGGTGCTGTGGATGTTCATGGGCAAGTCTCGACAGGTCAGTGAATAAAGAATCAGCAGTGACCTCAGGTCGAACGCTAACGCGTAGTTTAAGCGGTGGAAGGGCAGTACCGTATCCCGGCCGGATGGAATATCCCGTTTCCTGTCGGGTCGCGCCGCACGGTGGCGGGTCGTCGGTGTCTAGCCTCGTGGAAATAATGGCGGGGAGGGCAGGCGACGATGCCGAGCCGCGGGGCTCAGAGGGCGTCAGTGAGGTGCTCAAGCTGCCAACGCTACGTGCGGCAAACCTTCAAACGCCTGACGACGATCAAGGTTGCGGCGGAAAGCGCAACGTGACTTTCAGACCCGAGCCACCTTCACCGCTGCTCAGCGTGAGTTGGGCACCGTGCCGCTGGGCCACCTCGCTGACGATCGCCAGGCCCAGTCCGGTACCGCCAGGCTGGGCACCGGGCAACTGATAGAAGCGCTCAAGCACCCTGTGCCGTTCGTCTTGCGGAATGCCTGGGCCTTCGTCGTCCACCGTCAGCCAGCCGCCGCCGTCACTGCCGCAGCGCACCGTCACGCGGCCCCCGCACGGGCTGTGGCGGATGGCGTTGTCGATCAGGTTGTTCAGCAACTCGTGCAGCATCCATGCCGAGCCGGTGATTTGCGCCGGTTGCGCATCGAAGCCCAGATCGACCTGGGCGGCGAGCGACTGATCCAGCCAGGCTGAGGCCGCGTCTTCGAGCAGCAGTTGCAGATCGACTGGTTCAAGGTCCTCGACACCTGCAGCCTGAGGATCCGAACGGGCCAGCGCGAGCATCTGGCGGGTGGTGTGGCTCATGCGCTGCAAGGCCGTCTGAACCCTGGCCAGGCGCGCTCGCTGCGGGCCGTCGCTCTCGGGCATGGCCAGTTCAAGCTGGGTCTGGACCCCGGCCAGTGGCGTGCGCAGCTGGTGGGCTGCGTTCGACAGGAACGCCTGCTGCCCCTGCGCTGCTGCGCGCAGTCGTGTCATCAGCCGGTTGATGGCCTGCACCACGGGAAACAGCTCTCCGGGCAGGCCCGCCAGCGGCAGCGGGCTGAGGTCTGCGGGACCCCGGTTGGCCACGCCCTCGCTGAGCGTGTCCAGTGGAGCCATCGCCCTCTTCACCCCGCTGCGAACCAGCAGCAACGTCAGTGCGATCAGCAGCAGGTTGGGCACCAGCGTGTCGACGAACAGCCGACGCGCCTGCGCCTGACGGCGGTGCGTGGTTTCGGCCACCACCACGGCCACGGGGCCGAGCGACGACTGGTGAGCGAGCGTGACGACCCGCACGGCTTCGCCACGCAGTTGTTGGTCGGCGTAGGACACCTCGTTTTGCGTCGCCGAGGCGGCGAACGCGGCCAGTTCTGCGTCGCCGCCGATCAGTTTGTCGCCTTCGCCCCTGACCATGAATGCCAGCTGGTCGCGTCTGTCCGCGCGCTGCATGGCCGTCACGGTGCGCGCGAGGTGGCCTCCGAGATCGTCGTTCCTGGCATCGTCGGCGTCCACATCCAGCCGCGAAGTCAGCGCGATGGCGATGCGGCCCAGGGCGCGGTCCTGGTTGCGGCTCGCCCGCTTGAGGGCGCTGGTGTAGTCATAGGCCGCGCTGAGCACCAGCACGGCCAGCAGCGGCCACCACAGTCGCCGGAGCAGCCGCGCACGCAAGGAGGAAGAAGACAGGCTCATGGGCGCACCAAAGGGCTCAGAAGTCGAGCCGGTAACCGATGCCGCGCACGGTGCGGATCGACACGCCGTCGCCCGCCAGCTTGGCGCGCAGGCGCGACACGTAGATCTCGATCGCGTTGTCGGTGATCTCCTTGTCCCAGCGGCTCATGCGGTCGGCGAGCTTGCGCTTGGCCACCACGCCCGGGGCGGCCAGCACCATCGCCAGCAACAGATCCCACTCGCGTCCGGTCAGCGGCAGCGGCTCGCCGTGCAGTTGCGCCTCATGGGTGGCGATGTCCAGCGCCAGCGGCCCGGCCACCAGGCGCGAACTGGCCGCCGACTGGCTGCGCCGGATGAGCGCTTGCACCCGCGCCATCAGCTCGGGCAGCAAGAACGGCTTGATGAGGTAGTCGTCAGCGCCCTCGTTGAGGCCGCGCACCCGATCGGCCAGACCGTCGCGCGCGGTCAGTATCAGCACCGGGATCTTGTTGCCGGCTGCGCGCAAGCGGCGCACCAGCTCCAGCCCGTCCATGCCCGGCAAGCCGATGTCAACGATGGCGAGGTCGTGCACCTGATGGGCCAATGCGTCGAGCGCGGGCTCGGCGGCGCTCAGGTGATCGAGCTCGTGGCCCGCCTGCGTGAACGCTTCGCGCAGTCCGCTCAGCAGCAGTTCGTCATCCTCGATGAGCAGGATGCGCATGGGGTACCCGGGTGAAATCGAACACAGATCGGACCATGCTACCCGCTGGACCCGCGTGAGGGCCGGCTGAGCGGGTGCGGGAATGCCACGGAATTGGGGCGCTTGTCGGCAGATCAGTCACGCCGCCCCGCTCAGATACTGACGTGTCTTTTCAAGTGCAGGTTCATCGCCATGGTTGCTCCGATCGTCAGCATCTGTATCCCCACGTTCAATCGAAGCCGGTACGTCGCGTCCCTGCTTGAGTCGCTGGTCGGCCAGCTCGAAGGCTTTCCGTACCCGTACGAGATCTTCATCGCCGACAACGCATCGCCGGATGCGACGGCCGAGGTGGTCGCGAGCTTTTCGGATCGCCTGCCGATCCGCTACCACCGTCACGCCGAGAACATCGGCGGCTACCCGAACTGGCAGTTCGTGATGACGCAAGCGGTGGGCCGCTATCTGGTCTACCTGTCCGACGATGACAGCCTGCTGGGCGACCAGGTGGCGCAGATCATCGCGAAGATGGAGGCCGACCCCGAGCTGGTGACCGTCTATGCCCCCTGGCTGCTGTACGACCTGGTCGCGCAGCAGCAGCAAGGCCAGTTCTACAGCGTGCCGCGCGACTTGCGCATCGAGCGCGGCGCGCACCCCGAGCTGCTCGATCACATCTTGCGTCACCACATCTTTCCGGAGATCCAGATCACCCGGCGCGATGCGTTCGTGTCCACGATGCCGCGGATCAACGATCACGCCTTCCTTGCGTTCATGCACTCGTCCGACTACCTGACCAAGGGCGCCGTGCTGATCCAGCAGCAGCCCTTCTATGTCGCGATCACGCGCTACTTCGACGACGAAGAGCGCGTGCAACTCGGCACCGACGAGGTGGAGCACGCCTGGGACCGCTACCGCGGCGGCCTGGAATACATGCTCGCGCGCAGCGGCACGGCGCTCAGCGCCGAGGAGCGCACCGGCTTTCACTTGCGCATCCAGCACATGATTGCGCTGCGCATGTCGGTCGCCGTGCGGCTGCGTCACCTGAAGCACCGAAACGCGATCGACACGTACTACATCGCGATGCGCATGAAGGGCATGGGCTACGAGCACATGCTCCCGGTGCCGCTGGGCACGCTGGCGTCTGCGGCCATGTTCGAGTTCCTGTACCGCGACCCGGAGATCAATCGCGGCATGCGGCAACTGGTCGTCGTCGGCGGTTCATCGCCGGACGAGCGCGCCTTCATCGAGCGCGGCGCCGAACTGCCCGTGAGCTTCTTGAGCGACCAGGCCGACTTCGCTGAGCTGCGCGACGCCGTGGTGCTCATCCGCGGCGCGGCGCAGCAAGCGGAGTTCGACAGCGCCTGGGCCTTGCGCCACAACGTGCGGGTCGTTCTGGAAGATGCCTTGCTGAGCAAGTTCGGGCTGTGAGCGGCCCCGGGCCTCTCAGAGTCGAAAGATCTCGTCGAGCACGGGCTTTTCCAGCGGCTTGAATTGGAGCGCACCGGCCGCGCCGGCGTACACGATCGTGTCGCCAGGCGTGTCCTGGTTGATCACGCTCACGCCTTGGGACAAGACGGTGCCTGATCGCACCTGGCTGCGTCCGATGATGGCCGTGTTGGGGAACATCACCACGCCGCTGCCCAGCACCGGCGCCACGCCGTGGTTCTTGCCGACGGTGGAGTTCTGGTACAGCACGAGGTGCTCGCCGTAGGTTGCCTTGGCCAGCACGATGCCCACCGAGTGGCCGATGAAAAAGACCTTCGGCAGTTCGATCTCGTAGAAGCAGTCGATGCCGTTGAGCGCCTTGTTCAGCAAGAACAGCTTGGTCGGCACTTCCGTGTCGCCCGAGTGGCGCCAGATGGTGTTGCCCAGAAAGTAAAGGAACTGGCAGTACTGCGTGGAGTGCAGGTAATCGAAGCGCTCCTGAGGCCAGGGCCGCACGCCGTTGATGCACTGGCGCAGCCGCTCGAGTGCCTCGTCCAGGTTCGCCCGGATGGGCCCGGCGCAGTCGCGCTCGTCGGGGAAGTGGTGGTCGAGCTGGCGCAGCAAGTAGCGCAGCAGCCCGTCGCGGCCGATTCGTGCGATTTCCATTCAGGGTCGCGCGTAGCGCATGTAGACGAGGCTGGCCACGCTCGTCGTGAGCGAGGGGTCTTCGATCCATTCGGTGAATTCGGCACCGCGGCTCACCGCCAGGGGCACGCGCTGGAATTCGCGAAACCCGACCTTTTCGTAGAACGCCACCGCCGGGTTGTCGGATCGAACGCGCACCGCCAGTTCGGACAGCCCCAGTTGATCATGGGCCCAGGCCAGCAGCGTTTGCAACGCCAGCTTCATCAGCCCGGGTGGCGAGGTGCCGCCGCTCACGATGGCATCGGCTTCGCCGTAGCCCGCGCCCCAGTCGATGAAGCCCAGCCCGAGGTGCCCCAGCCGCTCACCGTTGAGGTCATCGAGCATGAACAAGATCTTGCCGCCGTTGTCGTGCACCGGCCCGGTGAGCCAGCGGACCGTGCGCTCATCGTGCGAGACAAACTCGGTCAGGAACGACGCCACATGGCGGTTGCGCCACTCGCTGAGCAGCCGCACGTCGGTCGGGTCGGTGGCGCCCGCCACGGTGGCAATCGGGCGCAGCAGCGCTCGCACCGGCGTGCCCACGGGCAGCACCAGCGACGGCTTGCCGGCCCGCGTGCTGTCCTTGAGGGCGCGCAGCAGGCGTTGGCCGGGCTTCATGCCTGGGCGAAGTACTGGCGCACCTTGTCGGCCACAAGGCGCACCGTGTCGAGTGGCATCTTCGAGTGCAGCGGCAGCGACAGGATTTCCTTGCCGACGCGGTCGGTCACGCTCAGGTCGCCCGCCTTGCAGTGCTTCCACAGCGTGAACCAGTGGCCCGGCTGCCAATGGATGCCGGTGTCGACGCCCTCGGCTTTCAGGAAGTCGCGCAGGCTGTCGCGGTGCTGCTCGGGCACCCGGATGTAATAGAGGAACGGGTTGACGTCGGCGAAATCGGTCGCCGGCACGCGCACCTGGGCGATGCCAGCGAGCGCCGCGTTGTACTCGCGTGAAGCGTCCCGGCGCGTTTGCGAAATCACATCGATCTTGCCCAGTTGTGCCAGCCCGATGGCCGCGTGCATGTTGAGCATGTGGTACCTGAAACCCACCTGCTCCACGTCGAAGGTCCAGGCCCGCTTGTTCTGGTACATCACCGACGCCGGTTGCTGCATGCCGAGCAGCCGCAGCTCGTGCACCTTGCGCAGCTCTTCTTCGGTCTTGACGATGATGGTGCCGCCATCGAGGCAGGTGATGGTCTTGACCGGGTCGTGGCTGAACACGCAGATGTCCGAGAAGCTGCCGACCATGCGGCCCTTGTACTTCGAGCCGAACGAGTGCGCGGCGTCGTGGATGATGCGTATGCCATGGTCCTGCGCGAACTGCGCGATCCCGTCGTGGTCGCACATGATGCAGTCGTAGTCCATCACGATCATGGCCTTGGTGCGTGGCGTGACCAGTTGGCCCGCGCGCTCCAGGTCGATCGCCAGCGTCGTGTCATCGCAGTCGCAAAACACGATGTCGGCGCCCACCCAGCTGATGGCCTGAAAGTCGGCCGAGCAGTTGAACGACGACACGATCACTTCATCGCCCGGGCCCACGCCGGCGACCAGCAGCGCCAGGTGCAGCCCCGCGGTGCCGGTGCTCACGGCGGCCACGTGCCGATCGGCCGGCGCGCCAATGATCTCGTGCACCTTCTTTTCGAAGGCCGACACGTAACTGCCCATGCCGAGCCAGCCCAACTCCAGCGACTCGCGGCTGGCGTCGATTTCTTCTTGTTCGATCAGTGGTTTGAACACGGGGACCATGCGCGCCTCCAGGCAAGTGACATCGTGAAAACGACTCTACCGGTGGCCGGCAGGTCCAGCGGTTTGATAAGCGCTTGAAACGACAGCCAACCCTGCGGATCAGCCGATGCGCAGTTGCGGAACCAGCGTGACCAGCCGGCCGCCCCAGTCGCCGATGTAGGCGAGTTGCTCACCGATCTCGTCGCGCAGGTTCCACGGCAGCACGATGACGAAGTCGGGCCGCTGCCGGCGCAGCTCGGCTTCGGCGACCACCGGGATGCGCGAGCCGGGCAGAAAGCGCCCCTGCTTGTGCGGCGAAGCATCCACCACGCAGGCCAGCAGATCGCCTCGCACGCCCGCGTAGTTCAGCAAGGTGTTGCCCTTGGCCGCCGCGCCGTAGCCGAGCACCGACTTGCCGGCGCGCCGCTGCTCGATCAGAAAGCTCAGCAGATCGTTCTTGATGCGTTCGGCCACCGGCTGCAAGCGGCGGTAGAAGTCCATGCCGGTCATGCCGGCGTCGGCCTCCTTGCGCAGCAACGCGGCCACGGCGGCGGTCGGCGCGCGGGTGTGATCGGCGTGCTGCGCCCACACGCGCAACGAGCCGCCGTGCGTGGGCAGTTCCTCGACATCCCACACCGCCAGGCCCTGGCTGGCGAAGATGCGCTGCACCGTGTGCAGCGACAAGTAGCTGAAGTGCTCGTGATAGACCGTGTCGAACTGGCCTTGCTCGACGAGCTGCAGCAGGTGCGGAAACTCCACCGTGATCGTGCCGGCCGGTGCGAGCACCTCGCGCAGACCCGCCACGAAGTCGTTGATGTCAGGCACGTGCGCCAGCACGTTGTTGCCCAGCACCAGATCGGCCCGGCGGCGCTCGGCGACGAACTGCCGCGCGAAGCCCGCACCGAAGAACGACTCGATGCTCTCGATGCCCAGCCCGCGCGCCACCGCCGCGGTGCTCGCCGTGGGCTCGATGCCCACGCAGCCGATGCCGCGCGCTTGCACGTACTGCAGCAAGTAGCCGTCGTTGGAGGCGATCTCCATCACCAGCGAATCCGCGCCCAGCGCCAACCGGTCCACCACCTGATCGACATAGCGACGCGCATGCGCCAGCCACGAGCTCGAGTACGACGAGAAGTAGACGTAGTCGTCCGAGAACAGCGCGTCGTGGCGCTGCACCTCGTCGACTTGCACGAGTTGGCACTCGGCGCAGGTGTAGACCTTGAGCGGAAAGTGCAGCTCGGGTCGGGCCAGATCTTCCGTGCGCAAGAACGCGTTGGACGGTGGCGCCGAGCCGAGGTCGATGAACACGTCGGTCAAGGGCGCTGCGCAATGGCGGCACTTCATGTCTGCACTCCCTGAAATTGAGCGTCGATGAGGCGGTGGCTGCGGTCGCGGTCGGACAGCACCGTCACCGGCAGCGGCCACGCGATGGCCAGCGCCGGGTCGTCGTGGCGCACGCCGTCTTCGCAGCTCGTGTCGTAGTCGGCGCTGTGTTGGTAGAGCAGCTCAACGTCGTCGGTGAGCGTTTGAAACCCGTGCGCAAAGCCTTGCGGGATGAGCAGCTGCCGTTCGTTGTCCGCCGCCAGTTCCACCCCATGCCAGTGGCCGAAGGTGGTCGAGCCGGCGCGCAGGTCGACCGCCACGTCGAACACCCGGCCGCGCAGGCAGCGCACCAGCTTGACCTCGGCCGCCGGGGGGCGCTGAAAGTGCATGCCGCGCACGGTGCCGCGCTGCGCGCTGTACGACAGGTTCACCTGCCGAAAGTGCAGTCCGGGGTGCATCGTCTGCAAGCTGCGCTCGCAAGACAGCCGGGTCAGGCGGCCGCGCGCGTCGCCGCGCGGGACGGTCTCGACGACCCACAGGCCGTGCAGCGGCGTGGCGGTGAAGTTCATGTCTGGGCCCACGCGAGGCCGGCGCGGCGCGCGTCGGCCCGGTAGCGCTGCAAGTCGTCACGGCTGGCGACCACGCGCTGCTCGTGCCAGGCGCGGTACCAGTGCGCGGTGCGCTCGAGCATCGTGGCGGCATCCCACACAGGGTGCCAGCCGAGCTGCTCGTGGGCCTTGCCGCAGTCCAGGTGCAGCAGCGCCGCCTCGTGCGGCTGGCTGCGCGTGTCGAGCTCGCAGCGCACGCGCGGCCAGTGCGCCGCAAAGCCCGTCACCACGTCTTGCACGCTGAGGTGGCCGGCGGCGTCGGGACCGAAGTTCCAGGCCTCGGCGCCGCTCGTGGGGTCGGCGAGCAGGCGCTGGCCCAGCAGCAAATAGCCCGACAGCGGCTCAAGCACGTGCTGCCAGGGTCGCGTGGCCAACGGGTAGCGGATCGGCGTGACGCGATCGGCGCAGGCTGCGCGAACCAGATCGGGGATCAGCCGATCCTCCGAGGCATCGCCGCCACCAATCACATTGCCGGCCCGTGCGGTGGCCAGACCGACCGCATGGCCGCGGCCATCGTCGGCCGCCAGAAAGCTCGCGCGGTAGCTCGCCGAGACGATCTCGGCGCAGGCCTTGGACGCGCTGTACGGATCGTGCCCGCCCAGCGCATCGGTCTCGCGGTAGCCCGCGCTGTCGTTGCGGTTGGCGTAGCACTTGTCGGTCGTGGCGTTGACCATGGCGCGCACCGACGGGGTGGCGCGCACCGCTTCGAGCAGGTTCACCAGGCCCATCACGTTGGTGTCGAAAGTCAGGTGCGGTTCGCGGTAGCTGCGCCGCACCAAAGGCTGTGCGGCGAGGTGAAAGACGATCTCGGGCTCGAAGCGCTGCACGGCAGCGCGCACCGCCGCACTGTCGCGCAGATCGGTCAGCACCTCATCGACGTCGAGTTGCAGCAAGTCGCAATGCGCCGGCTCGGTATCGGCCGGCAAGGCCAGGCCGGCCACGCGCGCGCCCAGCGTTTGCAGCCACAGCGCCAGCCACGAGCCCTTGAAGCCCGTGTGGCCGGTCACCAGCACGCGTCGGCCGGCGTAGGCGCCGCCGAAATCTCCAGCACCCATGGCGCTCAGGCCCACACCTTCCAGGGGGCCTGGTTGGCT
>CANFXR010000036.1 GCA_947451035.1 Burkholderiales bacterium | reverse complement strand
CACCCACCCCCCCACCTCACACACCGCGCGCTGTTGTCAGCGCAGCCCTCGACTATAGCTCATGTTTGAGCACAACAGAACACCGCCTCAGGCCTTTTGCACCCGGCGACTACGGGGACGCGCCCGAAAGGAGCGTAAGTGCATGTCGCGGCAGTCGACAAGCGCCCTTGGTGGCCTCAATGTTTGAGGCAATCACTCGATCACTAGCGGCAAACGGTGGCGAGGCACAGCTTTTGCCGTGTGTGCCACGACGTAGATCGAATAGGCGTGCAAGTGCTCCCAACTCTTGTGGCGTGGAGCACCGGTTGTCGGCGTGCCTCGCGGGGTGCGACCCGTTGTGGCTTGGGTCTTGGGCGGCGGCCGATTCCAAACGGCGCCCTTGAGCCCCCTCCAGCAGGAGGGAACCAAACACCACTACCGCCGTCCGGCGCTAGCTCGTGGCGAGGCAACGGATCCACGATCTGGACCTGCCCGTGATCGACGTATAGCCTCGGAATCGTCCTTGCAAACGCTCTAACACACGCAGCACAGCGGCGCACCGACCAAGCACATGGGTATTTCTCATTGACAGCCCCACGTCACCTGTGTAAATTTTTAGTTACGGAAGTTGCTGTAACAAGAACTTGACACCTCAGCTTTGGAGGTGCCTGCAGGTTTGTGGCCAGGGTGGCCATGAAAAGCCCTCGTGCGGGTGAAGCACGCGTTTGAACGTCTTGCAAGGAGATATCACCATGTCATATCGAGACACACCAGGGCCTTCAGGCCTGACCGATGCCGAATCCGAAGAAATTCACCGCCACCTGATCCAGGGGACGCAGATTTTCGGAATGATCGCGGCGCTGGCTCACCTGCTGGCATTCATTTACTCCCCTTGGCTCAAGTAAGAGGACCACACCATGATCTACGGAAAAATGTGGACGGTCGTCAAGCCTACGGTTGGCGTTCCCATCTTCCTCGGCGCAGTGGCCGTGGCATCCTTCTCCGTGCACCTCGCGATCGTGTCCAACACGACCTGGGTGCGCGGCTTCCTGAACGGCTCTGCTGGTAAGCATGTTGCTACGGCTCCCGCCGTTGAAGCAGCTGTCGCAGTGGCGCCTGAAGCGAAGAAATAAAGAATCGGCTTTGACTGTTTCAGAAAGGTCCGGGGTCCGCACAGGCCCTGGACTTTTTCTCAGGATACGAACGCCTTGTGGATTTTGGTCACCTCTAGGCGAGTTGATCGATGCTGGAACCAGCCCCTGAGCGACATTCAAATCGAAGTTTGATGACCAAGTCCAGCCACAAACTCATACGCGCCTGGGCCAGCATGGGCTCGCGCTATTTGCCGTTTGCCGACGCGGCCACGCATGACCTGCCGCTGTCGCGGCTGCTGCGCTTGTCGTTGTTTCAGGTTTCGGTGGGCATGGCTCTGGTGCTGCTGATCGGCACCCTCAACCGCGTGATGATCGTCGAGCTGCATGTGCCTGCCTCGCTGGTCTCGATCATGGTGGGCCTGCCACTACTGTTCGCGCCGTTCAGGGCGATCATTGGTTTTCGCTCGGACACGCACCACTCGGCTCTGGGCTGGCGGCGCGTGCCCTTCATTTGGATGGGCACGCTGATCCAGTTCGGCGGGCTCGCCATCATGCCGTTTGCGTTGCTTGTTCTCTCGGGCGGCGGAGCCGCGAGCCAATGGCCCGTCTCGGTCGGCTGGCTTGGTGCCGGCATAGCCTTTTTGCTGGTCGGCGCGGGTTTGCACACAACGCAGACCGTGGGGCTGGCGCTGGCTACCGATCTGGCTCCGGTCGAATCCCAGCCTAACGTGGTGGGGCTGATGTACGTGATGCTGCTGTTGGGCATGATCGTCAGTGCGTTGCTGTTCGGTGTCTTGCTGGCAGATTTCAGCCCGGCGCGGCTGGTGCAGGTGCTTCAGGGAGCAGCAGTAGTCACCATGGTGCTCAACGTGATCGCACTGTGGAAGCAGGAAGGCCGCCACCGCTCCACCCAACCTCAGCAACGGGATCCGACTTTCAAGGAATCGTGGGCGACGTTCACCAGCGGCAGCGACGCGCCCAGGCGCTTGATCTCGGTGGGACTTGGCACCATGGCCTTCAGCATGGAAGACGTGCTGCTAGAGCCATACGGGGGCGAAATTCTTCACATGAGTGTGGGCGCGACCACAGCACTGACTGCCACGCTGGCCCTTGGTGGCTTGAGCGGATTCGCGCTCGCCTCGCAAGTGCTCAACCGCGGCATGGACCCCTTCCGCATGGCCAGCATGGGAGCCATGGTGGGAGTGCCGGCATTTGTGGCGGTGATCTGCTCATCGTCGCTGGGCTCGCCGCTGCTGTTCTCCTTGGGCGTGCTGCTGATCGGCTTTGGAGGCGGGCTTTTTGGCCACGGCACCCTGACGGCAACCATGAACCTGGCCCCCAAGGAACAAAGCGGATTGGCGCTGGGCGCCTGGGGTGCCGTGCAGGCAACGGCAGCAGGCATCGCCATCGCCTTGGGTGGCGTGATCCGCGATGTCGCAGCCTCGCAAACCGCATCCACCACAGCCTATGCCGTGGTCTACAGCATCGAGATCGGATTGCTGATCGCCACGATGTGGGCGATGGCCCCCTTGATACGCCGGGCGACAGCCAGGCACGCCAACGCCTGACGAGCCGCATGCGGCACGAGCGGCTCTTCGAGATAACTTCACCACAACCACTGCACCCACCCTGGAGACCAGCATGACCCTCAATCAAATCCTCTTCGTCTTGTGGTTCATCGTCGTCGGCATCTGGATCCTGAACCAGTTCAACAAGAAGTGACGCCAAAACGGCTGGGGGTTCTGGCCGTTCTTGCGTGAGTTCAGACTTGACTGAATTTCACTCCCGTGGCCACCCCGGTTCGGGCTCGTCGAGCGTCGGGGAAAGACGCGAGTGGATGCTTTGCAACTCTTCGACATAGAGCCTTGCAATCTCCCGCTGACGAGCGCTCAAAGGCTTCCAGAGGGCGCCGGCATCGGCCAGTTCGACCAGCGCCGTGAGGTGCAACTGAAATTCACGGTATCTCGGGTGCGTCGCGATCAGTGACGACAGGATGACCGTGATTCCGGCCTGCATGGCCATCAAGACTTCGATTTCTTGGCGCAAGGCGCGAGGATCGGCGTTTTCCATGCGGGTCGCTTCCTGAACTGTCGATGGGTTCGCCGACGAACTGTGCCATGAGATCTGCGTTTGTCACGAGCGTGGCAGGCAATCAGCGCATCGCAATGACTGTGCCCTTGCCACAAAGGAAAAGCACCTCACGGTGCCTTTTTCTTCGGCCGCTCAACACCCGTCAGCGAACCACGGCGATTTGCTCGTGAACGCCAGCCCTGTAGGTGTAAAGCGTCAGCGCACCGTTCTTGATATCACCCTTGCTGTCGAATGAGATGGTGCCGGTGACGCCTTTGTAGCCGTCGGTAGCGGCAAGCACCGGCAGGTATTTCGCCGGATCAGAGGATTCAGCCTTGACCATGGCCGCGGCTAGCAACTGAACCGAGTCGTAGACATACGGCGCGTAAAGCTGCACATCGACACCGAACTTCCTCTTGAAGGCAACCCGGAAGTCATCCATGCCTTTTTTCTGTTCGCCCTCAACGCCACCTGCCTCGGCACAAACCACCTGGCCATCGCCCAAGACCCCAGCGGCCAGCTTGGGCAGCTCGGTGGAGCACACCCCGTCTCCCCCCATGAAGCGGGCGACGAGCCCGAGTTGCTTCATCTGGCGAATCATGGGTCCGGCCACGGCGTCCATTCCACCGTAGAAAACGATGTCCGGCTTTTGCGCCTTGATGGCCGTCAGGATGGCCATGAAGTCCGTGGCCTTGTCGGTCGTGAACTGACGCGAGACGACCTTCCCTCCGGCGGCAACGACACCCTTTTCAAATTCCTGGGCCACGCCCTGCCCATAAGCCGTGCGGTCGTCGATGACGGCAATGGCCCTGCCCTTGAGGGTGGTGACCGCATAGCGTCCCAGGGTTCCGCCCAAATGCACGTCGTCGGCCACCACGCGGAAGGTGGTCTTGTACCCTTGGCGGGTGTACTTCGGGTTGGTGGCCGAAGGCGATATCTGCGGAATACCTGCATCGCTGTAGATCTTGGATGCAGGAATGGATGTGCCGGAATTCAGGTGACCCACCACCCCGTTCACTTTGGAGTCGACGAGCTTTTGCGCAACCGCCGTGGCCTGTTTGGGGTCGGCTGCGTCGTCTTCGGCGAGCAGTTCAAAGCGTGCCCTCTTGCCGCCGATCACCAAGCCTCTGGCGTTGAGATCCTCAATCGCCATCTTCGCGCCCATTTCATTGTCCTTGCCCTGGTGAGCAATGCTGCCGCTGGTGGGTCCGACATGGCCGATCCTGACCAACAGTTCCTGGGCAAAGGACGACACAGGCCAGGTCATGACGGCGAGCACAACTGCCTTTTTGAGCTTGTTATTCATGAGGGCTCCAGCCGAAGAAAATCGAGGGAAGAACGGCGTCAGGCGGCTCCGTCGGATGTGGCTGGGTCGACTGAGTCGCGACCAGACGCGATCTCATCGCGCACCGCCCGTGCCACAACGTCGCGCAGTGTGAAAGCCAGATCGCTTCTCGCGTGCGCGACCAACTCGGCGACGGCACGGTCCAGCACCGCGGCCATCACCGGCGGCAGGCGCTCCTCAAGCATCAGGTCAACCTGCTGCTGAATGTGACCCAGGATCCGCTGTGTCAGCGCGGCCTCATCGATTGAATCGACGGCCTTTGATTCGACCGCAGCCTCCGCGTCACCTGGCCGAGGACACTCAGGCGTGAGTGGCTCATCTGACAGATCCAGAAACTGCTCCTCAGCGAATTCCGCATGGCTTGGCTCGAACGGCTGAACCGCTGGAGACCAGTCCACGACTTCGGTCAGGGTCGGCACGTTTACTGGCGGCAAAGTCGGCGCGCTCAAGGGGCAACCTCGTGCTTGCGAGGCGTGTAGCCGCGGGCTAGATATTGCTTCCAGCGCTGTCGGGCGGCATCGCGCTCGGCATCGCCATCGGGCACGATTTCGATCAAACGCTTGTAGCCCTCGAACCCCGCAGCGAGTTGATCGCCCAGATTCACCAGCACTGGAAGCTCGGTCCCAAGGCTGGCGTCATCAAGCAGCCACACTGGCGAGCGCTGCCGACTGGAGCTTGCCTGCTCTTCGGTGCCCACGCGGACGTGCGGCAAGAACTCTTCAGCCTCGAAGCTCCACAAGTGCCGGTCGAGTTCGTTGAGCGTTGCGGGCGATCCTGTCACCGCAACCCTGACACCCTTGCGAGACGCTTTGCGCAGCAACCGACAGGCGTACTGCAGGCGGTCGGCAACATTGACATGAAACTCGACCTCGGTCATCGATGTCGCGTCACTTGACCTGCGACAGCACGAAGTGCGTCAGCAGCGCCACGGGGCGCCCGGTGCCACCCTTGGCCGCGCCGGACTTCCAGGCAGTGCCGGCAATGTCGAGGTGCGCCCAGCGGTACTTGCCCGTGAAGCGCCGCAAGAACATCGCGGCCGTGATCGAGCCCCCGGCGCGTGGACCGACATTGCCCATGTCGGCGAAGTTGCTCTTCAGGCCCTCGCCGTACTCGTCGTCCAGCGGCATGCGCCAGCAAGGGTCCAGCGCCGCATCGCCCGCATTGAGCAACTCGGTGGCCAGCGCGTCGTCTGATGTGAACAGCCCCGAACGGTGGTGACCGAGGGCGATCACGCACGCGCCGGTCAGTGTGGCGATATCGACCACGACGGCCGGCTTGAAGCGCTCGGCGTAGGTGAGCGCGTCGCACAGGATCAGGCGGCCTTCGGCGTCAGTGTTGAGGATCTCGATGGTCTGGCCAGACAGGCTGGTGACCACATCGCCCGGCTTGACCGCGTTGCCACTGGGCATGTTGTCGCAAGCGGGAATGATGCCGATGACATTGAGCTTGGGCTTGATCTCGGCCACCGCGCACAGCGTTCCCAGAACGCTGGCAGCGCCGCCCATATCGAACTTCATCTCGTCCATTTCAGCCGACGGCTTGATCGAGATGCCGCCGGTGTCGAACGTGATGCCCTTGCCCACGAGCACGACGGGCGCCTGCGACTTGGGTGCGCCTTCATAGCGAGCCACGATGAAGCGCAATGGCTCGCTCGAGCCCTGAGCCACAGCCAGAAACGCGCCCATGCCGAGTTTTTCGATGGCCTTGCGATCGAGTACCTCGACCTTCAGTCCGTGGCTTTTGACCATGCGCTTGGCCTGCTCGCCCAGAAAGGTCGGGGTGCAGACATTGCCGGGGCAGTTGGCCAGATCACGCGCCAGCGTGACCCCGGCCGCGATGGCCGCACCGCGCTGCAAACCGGCGGCGATGTCACGCGAGTGCCCCTTGGCGCAAATCAGGGTGAACCGCGTGGCTGTTGGCGCAGCCGGCGCACTGGGCTTGGTGCGGCGATAAAGATAGACCGCATCGGCAGCGGCAGTGGCAAGTGCTTGCGCGTGCAGCGAAGTCAGCACAGCCGGGTCCGCCATCGCAACCGCGATGTGCCTGGCACCCGACGACTTCAATTGACCCAGCCCGGTCGCCACCGCGGTCTTGAATGCCTTGTGGCCACCCGCCGCTGCGCTCACCACCAGCAACCGGGCCACTTTCATGGCGGCAGGCCGGTGAACGTACAGCGTGCGACCCGGCTTCAGTTCAAAGTCACCGCAGCTGATGGCGTCCTCGATCAGTGCCGCCAGCGGCGCTTCGAGAAGCCCGTCAACCAAGGGACCCTGCACGATGAGAAGCAGGGCGTCAGCGGTCACTTTGGACAGAGCGTCGGACGAAGAAACAAGGTGTCGGAAGTCCATAATCGGCTGCTCATCAAGGGGAATCAGATGTTATTCGATCCAACCTTGAGCGCGATCCGCAGCACGGTCGTGGGCTTCGACTCAACGCTCGCTGCTTGACTGGGAACCCCGTGAAGAACTGGCATCCGCCCCTCCCCGATCGAGCCCCATGAAAACCGTCCGACGCCTTTTCTATGTCGACATCGTGTCGTCGGTCGCTTTCGTGGCGGTGGCGTTCTTGTCACTGTTTTTCTTCATCGACTTCGTCGATGCCATCGCCGATTCGGCACGTCGCGGCTACTCAGCCTTCGTGGCAGCCGCGTCATGCTTGCTGGCAGTGCCGACTCATTTCTACGAGTTGGCGCCCATTGCGGTGCTGATCGGCACGATCTACGCGCTGTCGCGGCTGTCGCAATCGTCCGAGTTCACCATCTTGCGCACGGGTGGCCTTGGCCCGGGCCGCGCTTTGCGCCTGCTGGCGACCCTGGGCGTGGCGTTCGGGCTGCTGACCTTTGTGGTTGGCGATTACCTCGCACCGCTGTCGGAAAATCGCGCGGTCCAATTGAAATCGTTCGTTCGCGGCGGTTCGGCACTCGGTCGAACCGGCATCTGGCTGAAGGACCGACGCACCACCGACGAGGGCGAACGCTCGTACTCGATCCACGTGGCTCGCACCGGCACTCAAGGCGAACTGCTAGGCGTGAAGATCTTTGAGTTCGGGGAACAGGGTCTGATGATCCGGCGCATCACCGCCGAGTCGGGAACCGTGGAGGCCTCCTCGGCGTGGAAGTTATCCAAAGTCGACATCACACGGTGGGTTCCTGCCAGTGAATCGCAAGCGCCCCGGGTGGTCGCCGAAAGCCACGCCGAATGGCGCTGGGATGGCGGGCTGGCCGCTGATGTGGTGTCGTCGGCGTTGCTGCCGGTGGACACCATGTCGACGTTCGAGCTGTGGCGATTCATCGCGCATCTCGACACCAACGCGCAGGCGATCCAGGCCTATGAGATCCAGTTCTGGAAGCGCGCCTTCTACCCCTTTGCGTGCCTGGTCATGGTGGGTCTGGCGCTGCCTTTTGCCTACCTGCACGCCCGCTCCGGGGGGATCAGCCTGAAGGTGTTCGGCGGCATCATGCTGGGCATCAGTTTCATGCTGCTCAACAGCCTGTCCGGGCACCTCGGGCTGCTGCAGAACTGGACTCCCTGGCTGGTGGCGGCCGCTCCCGGTGCCCTGTTCCTGTTGATGTCGATGGTGGCCTTCGCATGGCTGGTTCGCTTCCGATGAAAACCGGTGTCCTGTTGTTTTGCCATGGGGCTCGAGACCCCAACTGGGCGCGCCCGTTTGAGACCGTTCTGGAGCGAGTGCGCGAGCGCGCACCGGATGTTTCGGTGTCGCTGGCGTTTCTCGAGTTCATGACACCCGGCCTGCTGCAGGCCGGCCTTGGACTCGCGGAACTCGGTTGCACGCAGGTCCAGGTGGTGCCTTTGTTCCTGGGCACTGGTGGGCATGTGCGCAAGGACCTGCCGGCGCTGATCGACCAGTTGCGTCAGGCACACCCGGGTGTGTCGTGGGGCGTACGGCCCTCGATCGGAGAGTCTGAGGGGGTCATCGCGGCCATGGCAGACGCGGCGCTGCACGGGCTCTTGGGTCGCAACGCATGAACCTTCATCAATTCAGATTCGTCCAGGAAGCGGTTCGTCAGAAGCTCAACCTGACCGACACGGCGAAGGCGCTGTTCACCTCCCAGCCTGGGGTGTCCAAGGCCATCCTGGAGCTTGAGGGCGAGCTCGGCGTGGACATCTTCGCGCGGCACGGCAAGCGCTTGCGCCGCGTGACGGAGCCGGGGCAAGAGGTACTGAAGTCCATCGAAATCATCATGCGCGAGGTCAACAACCTCAAGCGCATCGGCGATGAATTCTCGAATCAGGACGCCGGCACGCTGTCGATTGCGACCACCCACACGCAAGCCCGCTACGTGCTCCCCGAGCCGGTGGCACGGTTGCGCAAGCGATTCCCCAAGGTCAACGTCAGCCTGCATCAGGGCAACCCTCAACAGGTGGCGCGCATGCTCATCGAAGAGGTGGCCGAGGTCGGGCTGGCCACCGAGTCGCTCGACCGCTTTGATGAGCTTGTCACCCTGCCCTGCTACGAATGGCAGCATGTGGTGGTGATGCCCGCCGGCCACCCGCTGGCGCAAGTCGAGCGGCTGACGCTGGAGCAACTGGCTGTCGAGCCGCTGATCTCGTATCACCCCACCTTCACGGGACGCACACGCATCGATCAGGCTTTCGAGGCGCGCCGGCTGAAGCCCAACATCGTTCTCGAGGCCATCGATTCCGACGTGATCAAGACGTACGTTCGTCTGGGGCTGGGCATCGGCATCGTGGCCGAGATGGCCGTGCGCGACGACCCACCGGGCTCAGACCTGGTGTGGCGGCCGGCCGGCCAGTTGTTCGGGCAGAACGTGGCGCGCATCGCATTCAAGCGCGGGGCCTACCTTCGCAACTTTGTCTACGTGTTCGCCGAAATGGTGTCAGACCGCCTGAGCCGCGCCCTGATCACCCGCGGCATCAGCGGAGCCGTCGCATCGGAGTGACGCCACCTAACCAGATGCAATCCAGCCGGCGATTGTTCAATTGCGCGTGCGCGGGTCGTCATCCGGCATGAGGTCGAGGGTGAAGTCGATCGTGGAATCCTCGGCCTGTGCGGACGGCTGAGTCGGCGCCTCAAGGGGTGGCCCGGGGTCCAACTCAAGGGGAAGAAAGAGATCCACCGAGTCCGCATCGTGCTGCACGGGGACGAGCAGCGACTTTGCGAGCAGATACAAAGACTCCATGTCGCCAATGGCGGCCAGATCGAAAACTCCCGAGTCGGCATCTCCACGCACCATGAGCGTCTCAAGCAGGCGCATCGCCTCCTCGGGCTCGGTCCACACGCTCTCAATGCGCTTGACCACCCCGCTGTACGCGTCCAGTGACTTCCCGGCGACTGGCACGGCGTGCCAGTCGGCTGGCGACACACCGAAGCGACCCACAAAGCGCTCACACACCTGATCGAACGCGCCTCGGTTTGCCTGACGGCGGTAGATCTCAAGCAGCTTCAAGTACGGCCAAGGCCCGCCGCCGCCCGAACGTGCCAGTTGGCCCTCGAGCAAACCGATGGCCGATTCGTCCTGGCCCAGTGCCACGAAGAACTCCGATTGCTGGTCAAGATCAATCAGTTCATCCGCACTCAGAAACGGCGCCGAATCCTGCTCCGTGGGGCTGCCATGCGCAGCCACGGCCGCGCCCAACCCGCCACGCTGTGGTTCGTCCGCAAAGCCTCCGGTTCCCTGGAAGTCCGTGAGCACGCCCTCGGCCATGTCTGGCAAGTCTGAGCCGGAAGCCCACTGCGATGAGTCCTGGAAACTGCCCCCGAATGTGCTGCGCGAGGAAGCGGCGTTCGCGTGGGCCGTGCGGTGAGCGCCATCCAAAGGAGCGCGCTGCGACTCAGCGCTCCACCAGGTTCCTGCCTTCGCCGCAGCCGTACGTTGCCTCAGCAACCAGACCACCCAGGCCAGCAACGCAACGACCGCAGCCGCGAGCGCACTGGCCACGAGCAGCCACCAGTTCGAGGATTCCCGCGATTCGCGCAAGCTCGACTGCATTTGCGCGATGCTCTTGTTGGCAGTTTCAGCTTGCGCCTTGATCGTCTCCATCTGCTTTTGCAAGGACTGCAGGGCCTCTTTCTGGCGCTGCGCTGAAACTTCAGCTTCGGAGGCCGCAGCCTCGGCAGCGCTGGCTGCAGAAGCCATCAACTCGGCAACCGAGGCCGCCATCGGCACGGCCGGCAGTGCGTGCGCATCGGGCCCCAACTGAAGACGGGCGGCGTGCTTGACCGCCTGCGTCGGCTTCGCACCGGAACGCTTGCGACCCGAGACTGTCGCACCCTCAACCGAGGTTGCACTCGCGAGAGGCGCCGAAGGCCGAGCGCGTCTGGGCCGAGCAAGGTCAACGGCCTGCACCGCAGAAGGCCGGGCCGCGGTGTCCTTGGGATCCGTCGAGGCAAAGGAGGACATCCCCGCCAGCGACTCCGGGACCGGGCTGCTCGCCCTGATCGGCGACACCAGACCGCTTTCAGGAGAGACCAGCCCGCTTGCAGACGACACCCCGGCTTCGGTCGAGACCAAGGGCGCGGCAATGACAGGGTCAACAGCGGCTGCCGGCGGGTCAATGAACAAGACAAACTGACGTGTCAGCCTCGGCGGACAGCCTGCAGCCACCGTCACCGTCACCACGGGTTCATCGATGCGAACACTGGTCGAGACCCGCAGCACGCGCCCGCCCGACTCACCGAGCCATTCCAGGCGGGAGCGCACCGCGGAGGGATTCAGCCGCGTGTCGCCCACCAGAACCTCGGCTGACAGGCAGTCATTCGTCAGTTGCTCGGTGCTGTCGGCGGTGATCGGAACCACCATCTCAAGAGCCTGCCCCAACGTCGTCGAGTGGCTCGAACGCCCGAACCCCGCGGCAAAGCCGCACGGCGAGTACACGACCGTCACCGCACCGACAACGAATACCGCTAATTTATTGAGCATGCTCATGAAGAAAGTGTCACGAAATGACTCTAGCACGTGGGTCCTGAAACGACTGGAAACACACTCATCAATCGAAGCGGAGCGCGGACGCAGAAAAACAGCGCGCATCCCCCGTGGAGACGGCTCGCGCAAAGATGGTCAGGATTCGGGTCAGCGGCATGCATCAGGCGCAGCATGGAGCCACGCCGGTGCTCAGCGCCGGAGGGGATCCTCGGGATCGTCTAACTGCTGCCACGCCGTGTTCGCCGTGGACGGCCACTCGGTATGCCCTTGCGGCATCTGTCCGATCAGGCTCTGCGCCGCTAGCACCGCAGAGTCGAACAGTTCCAGGCACTGCGTCAGTGCCGCAGGCGAAGGCTCGGCAAGCTGCATGCGCAGGTACATCTTGCCGCGCATGGTGATCAGGACAAACGGCGTATCGCCTCGCAACAGGCTCTGTGATGCGCGTTCAAGTTGGGGGGCCAGCCCTGCCTTGACCCAAGCCAGAGTCAAATCGGGATCGGCGCCGAGCACACAAAAATGCGAGCGCAGCGGCTTGTCAAACGACAGGTCCACCTTGGGAAACATGGCCAGCCAGCGCATCTCTTCCGGCGTGGAGATGTCGATCATGGTTTGAGCAGACTGTGTGTAACGCTCGAAGGTCTCACCTTCAAGTCGCTCCATCAAGGCCTGGTTGAGAACCAGCATCTGCACCGAACCCGGAAGGTTCATGTCCATGCGCAGGCGCAACTCGCTGGGCTCGATGTAGCTGCGCTGAGACGGCCCCCACTCCATGCGCAGTTCGCAGCCGTTGGATGTCGTTTCGATCAGAAAGCGGCTGCGGTCCTGCGCCTTGCGGAATCGAAAGCCCGCCCGCCCTGCCCATGCTTCAACGGCAGAAAAGCCGGAACTCCTGGCTCCCAGTGGCCCCAAGGACAGCCAGCGCCTCAGCGCCTGAAACATCGTGACCTCACCGAGTGGTGCATAGCGCCTGAGGTTGAAACCATGTGGGTCGGTGAGGCCAGTGTGCTGAGCAATCAGGGCGCGGCGGACAGGAATCGAACCTGTAACCCCCAGCTTAGAAGGCTGGTGCTCTATCCGGTTGAGCTACCGCCACCATTGAACAAGAGCCTGGCGTTTCACTCGATGGCGAGACCTGCGCCAAGCCGAGGGAGCGAGTCCTTCGACATCCCGGCAACTGGGGCCGGGGAAGATCTGAAATTGGTCGGGGCGGTGGGATTCGAACTCACGACCACCTGGTCCCAAACCAGGTGCGCTACCAGGCTGCGCTACGCCCCGAAGACCATGATTCTAAGCCGCCAAATGAGGGGCCCAAGCCTCGTTGCAACGATTTTCAGAAACAAATTGATTCATCGCGATGGCACTGCGTCGTTTTGGCTCAGTGCGTCATCTGCGCCCAGACCTTCTCGAGACGCTTGACGCTGACCGGTTGCGGCGTGCGCAGCTCCTGCGCAAACAGGCTGATGCGCAACTCCTCGAGCAGCCAGCGGAACTCGTCGAGCCGCGCGTCACGCACCCCCTTGCGCTCGATCGCGAGGCGCAAGTAGCGCTGCTCGATCGGACGCAACTCGGCGAGCCGCGCGACATCGCGCGCCGGGTCGGCGCGCCACTTGTCCAGACGCATCACGACGCCCTTCAAGTAGCGAGGCAGGTGCGCGAGTTGCGGCCATGGCGTCACCACCAAAAACCGCTTGCTCACCAGCCGCGAGAGCTGGGCCGCGATGTCGTCAGACGCATCCTTGGGCACACGCGAATCCTTGAGCTTGCGCTGCGCGGCGGCGTGATCGACCAGCACCAGCAGCGCCGTGCGGGCGATCTCGTTGGCGATCAGTGTCAGGCGAGCTCGACCTTCCTCGAGGCGGCGCTTGAAGGCCACCGGTTCGGTGGGCAGCGGGTCGGCCAGAAAGGCGCGGTCTATGGCCAGTCCGATGATGAGCTCGCGCAACTCGTCGGCCGACCCGAGGCTGATGAACAGCACCGACATCTTCTGCAGATCGGGGATGTTCTTTTCGAGGTACTTGAGCGCATCACGGATCTGCAGCGCGACCAGCCGACGCAGACCCTCGCGGTGGCGCAGCGCGGCCAACTCGGGCTCGTCGAACACCTCGATCGCCACGGCACTTCCGCGATCGATCAGTGCCGGAAAACCCACCATGGTCTGCCCGCCGCGGCGCACCTCCAGCAGTTCGGGCAGTTCGCCAAAAGTCCAGTCGGTGAACAGCTCCAGGGCCGGTGCCGGCGACGCTGGCACCGCAGACCCCGGTTCAACCTGAACTGCGGCGCGGGAACGTTCGGGACTGACCGTGCGCGCGCCCGTTGCGCTCGGCTCCGGCATGGCCGCTGCGCCCGCCGGCGTTTTCAGCTGCGCCAACGCCTGAAACGCCGAGCGCGCCTGACCGCCCAACTCGGTCTTCATCGCCGACAAGTTGCGCCCGGCGCCCAACTGCCGGCCGTTGTCATCGACGATCCGGAAGTTCATGAACAGATGCGCGGGCAACTGCTCGGGCTTGAAGTCGGCGCGCTTGACGTCGAGCTGCGTCTTGTCGCGCACATGCCTGAGCAGCGCATCGACCAGGCTGGCGCTGCCAAAGCCATGCGCGGCCTCGGTCGCCGCGATGAAGGTGTCGGCGTACTCGGGCAAGGGCACGAGGCGCGAGCGCGGCCGCTGGTGCAGTGTCTTGACCAGCGCCACCACCTTGTCTTTGAGCATGCCCGGCACCAGCCATTCGCAGCGCTCGTCGCTGACCTGGTTGAGCGAGTAGATGGGCACCGTGACCGTGATGCCGTCCTTCGCATCGCCGGGCTCGTGCAAATAGCTCGCGGCGCAGTCGACCCCACCCAGGCGCAGCGTCTTCGGAAACGAGGCCGTGGTGATTCCGGCGGCCTCGTGACGCATCAGTTCATCGCGCGTGAGCAGCAGCAGCTTGGGCTGGCGCCGGATCTCGTCGCGGTACCAGCGCTCCAGAGTGGCGCCGCTGCACACATCGGCGGGCAACTGCTGGTCGTAGAACGCGTAGATGAGTTCGTCGTCGACCAGCACATCTTGCCGCCGCGACTTGTGCTCGAGTTCCTCGACCTGCGCGATGAGTTTTCGGTTGGCGGCAACGAACGGCAGCCGGGTTTCCCACTCGCCACCGACCAGCGCTTCGCGGATGAAGATTTCGCGCGCCTCGACCGGGTTGACCAGCCCGAAATTCACACGGCGGTTGTTGTAGACCACGATGCCGTACAGCGTGGCGCGCTCGAGCGCGATCACCTCGGCGGCTTTTTTCTCCCAGTGCGGCTCGAGCAGTTGCGTCTTGATCACATGGCCGGCAATCTGCGGCAGCCACTGCGGCTCGATCGCGGCGATGCCGCGCCCGTACAGCCGGGCGGTGTCCACCAGCTCGGCGGCCATGATCCAGCGGCCGGGCTTCTTCGACAGGTTGACGCCCGGGTGGCGATAAAAGCGAATGCCCCGCGCGCCGAGGTACCACTCGTCCTCGTCGCTCTTGACGCCGATGTTGCCCAGCAGCCCGGCCAGCAGCGACAGGTGCAGCTGCTCGTAGGTGGCCGCTGACGCATTGAGCCGCCAGCCCTGTTCGGCCACCACGGTGAGCAACTGCGAATGGATGTCGCGCCACTCGCGCACGCGCCGCGGCGAGATGAAGTTTTCGCGCAGCAACTGTTCTTGCTTGCGCACGCTCAGCTTGTGTTCGCCCGTGTGCTCGGAGCCGCCCGCCCCTCGCGCGGCTTCGAGCCACTTCCACAGCTTGAGATCGCCCAGGAACTCGGAGCGCTCGTCATCGAATTTCTTGTGGGCTGCGTCGGCGGCCTGTTGCGCCTCGAGCGGTCGGTCGCGTGCGTCTTGCACGCTCATCGCACTGGCCACGATGAGCACCTCGGTGAGCGCCTGGCGGTCACGCGCCTCAAGGATCATGCGACCCACCCGCGGGTCGAGCGGCAAGCGCGCGAGCGACTCGCCCATCGGCGTGAGTTCATTGAACTCATCGACCGCGCCGAGTTCGGCCAGCAACTGGTAGCCATCGGCGATCGCACGGCGCGGCGGCGGCTCGATGAAGGGGAAATCCTCGACCAGTCCGAGCCGCAGCGACTTCATGCGCAAGATCACGCCGGCCAGCGACGAACGCATGATCTCCGGGTCGGTGAATCTCGGGCGGCCGGCGAAATCCTTTTCGTCATACAGCCGGATGCAAATGCCGTTGCTGACCCGCCCGCAGCGACCCGCACGCTGGTTGGCTGCGGCCTGGCTGGTCGGCTCGATCTGCAACTGCTCGACCTTGTTGCGGTAGCTGTAGCGCTTGACCCGCGCGGTGCCGGCGTCGATCACGTACTGGATGCCCGGCACCGTCAACGAGGTCTCCGCCACATTGGTCGCCAACACGATGCGTCGCGCGCTGTGCGGCTCGAA
This sequence comes from Burkholderiales bacterium, assembly GCA_947451035.1. GTDB lineage: Bacteria > Pseudomonadota > Gammaproteobacteria > Burkholderiales > Burkholderiaceae_C > PBB1. The sequence continues at coordinate 11,117 of CANFXR010000036.1, read as the reverse complement.
GATGAGGTCCTGCTCCTGCTGGCTGAGTCGCGCAAACAGCGGCACCACCTCGACGCCGGGCGGGTGGTGCCGGCGCAGGTGATCGGCCGCATCGCGGATCTCGCGTTCGCCGGGCAAGAACACCAGCACATCGCCGCCACTGCCAGCGCCGCCACTCGCCCACAGTTCATCCACCGCATCGGCGATGGCGTGGTTCAAGCCGTACTCGCGGCTTTCTTCAAACGGGCGCCAGCGCTGCTCGACTGGAAACAACCGGCCCGACACCTGGATCACCGGGGCCGGCCCTTGCGCGCTGGCAAAGTGCTGCGCGAACCTGTCGGCATCGATGGTGGCCGAGGTGACGATCACCTTCAGGTCGGGCCGCCGCGGCAACACCTGACGCAGGTAGCCGAGCAGGAAGTCGATGTTCAGACTGCGCTCGTGGGCCTCGTCGATGATCAGCGTGTCGTAGTCGCGCAGCAGCGGATCGCTCTGGGTCTCGGCCAGCAAGATGCCGTCGGTCATCAACTTGACCGTCGCCCCCGGCGACAACCGATCCTGGAACCGCACCTTGAAACCCACCACCTCGCCAAGCGGCGAATTGAGTTCGTGCGCAATGCGCTTGGCCACGCTGGACGCGGCGATGCGCCGGGGCTGCGTGTGGCCGATCAGCCCGCGGCCGCCGGCGCCTCGCCCGCGCCCGAGCGACATCGCGATCTTCGGCAACTGCGTGGTCTTGCCAGAGCCGGTTTCGCCACACACGATCACCACCTGGTGCGCAAGCAACGCGGCGGCGATGTCCTCGCGCCGAGCCGAAACCGGCAACGAGGCCGGAAAGGTGATTTCAGGAACCGCATTGGCCACTGTCAACGACCGTGTTCGCGAAGAAGTCGTCATCGGGCCTTCATGCAAAATGAATCATTATTTCAAAGCCCCGAGATGAGCCTGGTCTTCCCTCACACGTTTGTTCCCTGGTTCCGCTCGGTGGCGCCGTACATCCACGCCCACCGCGGCAAGACGTTCGTCGTCGCGATTGCCGGCGAGTTGATCGCAGCAGGCAAGCTCAACACCTTCGCGCAGGACCTCGCACTGCTCCACGCCATGGGCATCAAGATCGTGCTTGTGCATGGTTTCAGACCGCAAGTCGAAGAGCAGTTGCTGGCCAAGGGCCACGCCTCGCACTTCAGCCACGGCATGCGCGTGACCGATGCGCTGGCGCTTGACTGCGCTCAAGAGGCCGCCGGGCAACTGCGCTACGAAATCGAAGCGGCGTTCTCCCAGGGCCTGCCGAACACGCCCATGTCGGGCAGCCAGATCCGCGTGGTGTCGGGCAACTACATCACCGCCAAACCGATCGGCATCGTCGATGGGGTGGACTTCATCCACACCGGCCTGGTTCGAAAGATCGATGCGGTGGGCATCCGCCGGGCGATTGATTTCGGTGCGCTGGTGATGTTGTCTCCGTTTGGTTTTTCGCCCACGGGCGAAGCCTTCAACCTCAGCATGGAAGACGTCGCTGCGAGCGCAGCCATTGCCCTGCAGGCCGACAAATTGATTTACGTGACCGAGGTCAAGGGAATACCGCTGGACAGCACCGATTCCCAAAGCGACATCGACCAAGAACTCACGCTGGCAGACGCTGAAAAACTGCTCGCCTCGCTGCCTAATCCACAGCAACCCACCGACACCTCTTTTTATTTGCAGCATGCCATCAAGGCCAGCAAGAGCGGCGTCGATCGCGTCCACATCATTCCATTTTCTGTGGATGGCTCGGTGCTGATCGAATCGTTCACCCACGATGGCGTGGGCACCATGATCGTCGACGAGAAACTCGAAAGCCTGCGTGAAGCCACCGCTGATGATCTGGGTGGTGTGCTGCAGTTGATCGAGCCTTTCGAGAATGACGGAACGCTGGTCAAAAGAGACCGCACGGAAATCGAACGGGATATCGATTTCTATACCGTGATCGAGCATGACGGCGTGATATTCGGATGCGCGGCGCTCTATCCATATCCCGAAAAGCAGACCGGCGAAATGGCCGCGCTGACCGTGTCCGAGAGCGTGCAAGGTCAAGGCGATGGCGAACGCATCCTCAAGCGCATCGAGCAGCGCGCCCGGGCCCAAGGACTGACCAGCATCTTCGTGCTGACCACCCGCACCATGCACTGGTTTGTCAAGCGCGGCTTCGAGCCCGCAAGCCCCGACTGGCTGCCCGAAGCACGCCAGAAAAAATACAACTGGAACCGGCGTTCGCAGGTTCTGATCAAGCCATTGGTTTGAGTTCCTGGTGTGATCGCCCAGCGCGATTTGCACCCACCCACTAGCACCAGAAACCGGGAGTTTTTTCATGTCACGCACCGTCGATTGCATCCACCTCAAGAAGTCGGGCGAAGGCCTCGACTACGCGCCCTACCCTGGCGATCTGGGCAAGCGCATCTACAACGAAGTCAGCAAGGAAGCGTGGCAGTTGTGGATGAAACACCAGACGATGCTGGTCAACGAAAACCGACTGAATCTTGCGGATCAAAGGTCACGCCAATATCTGGCACGACAGATGGAGAATTTCTTCTTTGGCGATGGAGCCGAGCAGCCTGCGGGTTTTGTTCCCCCTACGACCTGATCGATTTCTGAACATCTGAAAATCATGGTATTGGGTCACCCCGATTCGCCAGATTTTCTTGATATTCAAAAGTCCTTTCTGTTTCATCTATAATTGGGTTCGACTTTGATGGGTGCGGTCTTGTTATACGTACCATCTCGTCGAACCTCATTAATCGATGCATGAAAGGATTAGTCCATGTCGTCACTGAAAGAATTGCTGGATCGCAAGGCCGCGCTCGAAAAAGAAATCGAATCGACCCGCCGTGAAGAACTTTCCAATGCGATCGCCAAGGTCAAGGCCTTGATGCAGGAATATGGTCTGACCGTCGCTGATATTTCCTCGAAGGCACCGGCTCGTGCAGCCAGTGCTGCCAAGGGCGGCAAGGTTGCGGCGAAATTCAGAAACAGCGCCACCGGCGACTCCTGGAGCGGGCGCGGCCTGCAACCCAAGTGGCTCAAGGCGGCACTCGAAAGCGGACGGAAGATCGAAGAATTCAAGGTCTGATAACGCGTCAGGCCGACCCAAGAACTGCCCGCCTGAAACGGTTCGGGGGGTTCTTGGTGCCCGCTGCGGGCCACCCGAAGCGGTAGGCAAGACGCCTTGGGGCGCCCGCTAAACTGATCGGGTGATTCCTCCGTCATTCCTTCAGGACCTGCTCAGCCGTGTCGACATCGCCGAGGTGGTGGGTCGGCATGTGACGCTTCGAAAAGCGGGCGCAAACCACATGGGTTTGTGCCCCTTTCACGGAGAAAAGTCGCCTAGCTTCGCGGTCAGCCCGTCTCGTCAGACGTATCACTGCTTCGGCTGCGGTGTGCACGGAAACGCCATCGGCTTTCTGATGGAGCACCTGGGCATGGGTTTCGTGGACGCCGTCAACGAACTGTCCCAAGGTGTCGGACTGGCGGTGCCGCAAGACGAACGCTCCGACGAAGAGCGCGAGCGCCACAGCAAGCTCAAGGAACGGCAAGGCACGCTCAGCGACGTGCTGACCAAGGCCGGCGACCACTACCGAAAGCAACTCAAGTCCAGCCCGCGCGCTGTTGACTACCTCAAGGGCCGCGGGCTGAGCGGCGAGGTGGCCGCCCGGTTTGCCATGGGTTACGCTCCTGAGGGCTGGCGCGCGCTGGCCAGCGCATTCGCCCATTACGACGATCCGCTGCTTGAAGAAAGCGGGCTGGTCATCTCGCAAGCCAGCGAGCAAGAAGGCGGCGACGCCAAACGCTACGACCGCTTCCGCGATCGCATCATGTTCCCGATCCGTTCGGTGCAAGGCGATGTGATCGGCTTCGGTGGACGGGTGCTGGATCAAGGCGAGCCCAAGTACCTGAACTCGCCCGAAACCCCAGTGTTCAGCAAGGGCCGCGAACTCTACGGCCTGTTCGAGGCGCGCAGCGCCATCCGGCAACGCGGCTACGTGCTGGTGGTCGAGGGCTACATGGACGTGGTGGCGCTGGCGCAACTGGGCTTTCCCAATGCGGTGGCCACGCTGGGCACCGCCTGCACAGCGGAACACGTTCAAAAGCTGTTCCGCTTCACCGAATCGGTGGTGTTCAGCTTCGACGGTGACAGCGCCGGGCGCCGCGCGGCCGGGCGCGCCCTCGAAGCAGCTTTGCCACACGCCACGGACACCCGCAGCGTGCGCTTCTTGTTTTTACCCACCGAGCACGATCCGGACTCCTATGTGCGCGAGTTCGGCACCGATGGCTTCGAGCAGTGCGTGCAGCAGGCCGTGCCCTTGTCGCGCCAACTCATCAGCGTGGCGCAAGACGGCTGCGACATGACGTCTGCCGAAGGCCGCGCACGCTTTCTTGCGCTGGCCCGCCCGATGTGGGCCGCGCTGCCCGAAGGCGCGCTCAAGCGGCAGTTGCTGGGTGATCTCGCTGTGGAGTCGCGGCTCGATGCGAACGAACTCGCGCAACTTTGGCAGGTCGCCAGCAGCAGCGAACGCGCTCCGAACCGGCGCAGCGAGCCGCGCGCGCCGCGTCTGGCTCGCAAGGCCAGACAGGGTGCTGCCAACCACCTCGATCGCGCGCTGTGGTTGCTGATGCAACGCCCCGAACTGTGGTGGGAGATCGACAGCGACGCGCACGATCTGCTGGCCGATCAGGCGGCCCCCTACGGCGCGTTGTTTGCAAGTTTCGAGCGAACGCTCCACGAGCAAGGCGCCCTGTCGAACGAATCGCTGTCGAACGAGGTCGCGCTGGATGCGCAAGTCGATGAGCACGCCAAAAGCGTCGTCGAACGCATCTCCGGCTTTCACGCACCGGAGGCGGTGACCGACCTGAAACACCAGCTCGAACTGGTGCTCGATCACTTGCGGCTGCGCGATGTCGACAACGAACTGAGTCTGCTTTTCGAGTCGGAAATGGTCTCACCGGACATTCAGATCCGCCGGGCCGAATTGCTGCAGGGCCGGACCCGACTGCGAGCCAAGCTGGCCCAGTCGACCCCACTTCAATGGTGATGCTGCGGGAAAACCGCGCACACCGGCCGTGTCGGGTCCTCAAAAAACGGCCGGTATAATCCGATTCGTCAGATCGCAAGCGGTCGCTACCGACGCGCATCTGAGGGCCGCCACGTACCGTGACCGAGAAGTCCCTCAAAGCCGCTCGACTTTGCCGATCTGAATCGCAGACGGTCCTGTCTGTCGGTCTGTCCTCTGGACAGGGGTTGATGCGGAGCTGGGAACAGCGCGGGCCGACCCGAAATTCACTGATCAACTGTCTTGCCGGAAGAGCACTCCGGCCCTATTTCCATAGGCCGGGTCGCTGACTCGCCAACCATCTGAGGATTTGCATGACCGCAAAGAAGAGCGCGCCGGTTTCGGCCGAGAAGCCCGCAGTGCCCGCCAAGGCCGCGGCCCCGAGCACCGACGTCAAGCTGAAAGTGGTTGCCGCCAAGAAGACGGCCGCTGCGAAGAAGTCTGCTGCCGACAAACCGGCGGCTGATACCGCCGGCGCCAAGGGCGCACGCAAGCCAGCCAAGACGACCAAGGCGGCAGCGGGGAAGCAAAAACCCGAGCTCGCTGAAGAAGACTTCTCTGACGTCGAAGCCGACCTCGAAGGCGAGCCCGAAGCGGAAGCCGAAGTCGGGGTTGTCGAAGGCGCCGAAGACGGCGAAGCCAAGGTCAAGGCCAAGCCATTGCGCATGAAGGTCTCCAAGGCCAAGGAGCGCGCGCTGATGCGCGAGTTCGGGCTTGATGAAACCGCGCTGTCGGAAGAGGAAGTCGCCAAGCGCCGCCATGAGCTCAAGACGCTCATCAAGATGGGCAAGACGCGCGGCTTCCTGACGCACCAGGAAATCAGCGATCACCTGCCCGAAAAGCTGGTCGACGCCGAAATCCTCGAGGCCATCGTGTCGATGCTCAACGACATGGGCATCGCCGTGTACGAGCAGGCGCCCGATGCCGCCACGCTGCTGATCGCCGGTGGCGGGACCACCACCGCCACCGAAGAAGAAGCCGAGGAAGCTGCCGAAGCCGCGCTGTCCACCGTCGACTCCGAATTCGGCCGCACGACCGACCCGGTTCGCATGTACATGCGCGAAATGGGCACCGTCGAGCTGCTCACGCGTGAAGGCGAAATCGAGATCGCCAAGCGCATCGAAGGCGGACTGCAATCGATGATGCAGGCGATCAGCGCATCGCCCACCACGATCGCCGAGATCCTTGTCTACGCGGAGCGCATCGGCGCGGCCGAGATGACCATCTCCGAAGTCGTTGACGGCTTCGTGTCCGAAGGCGAGGCCGACGACTACGTGGCCGAAGAAGACGTGGACTTCTTCGACGAGGAAGATGACGACGACGGCAACGGCGGCAGCCGTGCCCTGACCAAGAAGCTTGAAGAACTCAAGACGCAGGCCCTGGCCAAGTTCGCCAACCTGCGGATCAACTTCGACAAGATGCGCAAGGCTTTCGAGAAGGAGGGCTATCAGTCGCCCGCCTACAGCCGCGCGCAGCAATCCATCAGCGCGGAGCTGATGACGATCCGCTTCACCGTCAAGACGATCGAAAAGCTCTGCGGCCTCTTGCGTTCGCAGGTGGACGACGTGCGCCGCTACGAGCGCGAGCTGCGCAAGATCCTGGTCGACAAGTGCGGCATGCCGCAGGACCACTTCATCAAGCACTTCCCGCCCAACATCCTGAACCTCAAGTGGGCAGAAAAGGAAGTGGCCGCCAACAAGCCTTACAGCACCGTGCTCGCTCGCCACCTGCCGCCGGTCCAGGAGTTGCAAAAGAAGCTGGCCGACCAGCAAGCCCGCGCCGTGGTGCCGCTCGACGATCTGAAGAGGATCAACAAGCGCATGAACGAGGGCGAGAAGTCCTCACGCGACGCGAAGAAGGAAATGATCGAGGCCAACTTGCGCCTCGTGATCTCGATCGCCAAGAAGTACACCAACCGCGGCCTGCAGTTCCTGGACCTGATTCAAGAGGGCAACATCGGCCTGATGAAAGCGGTCGACAAGTTCGAATACCGCCGCGGCTACAAGTTCTCGACCTACGCGACCTGGTGGATCCGTCAGGCCATCACGCGCTCGATCGCCGATCAGGCGCGCACGATCCGCATCCCGGTGCACATGATCGAGACCATCAACAAGATGAACCGGCTGTCGCGCCAGCACTTGCAGGAGTTCGGCTTCGAGCCTGACGCGCCCACGCTGGCGCTGAAGATGGAGATCCCCGAGGACAAGATCCGCAAGATCATGAAGATCGCGAAAGAGCCGATCTCGATGGAAACACCCATCGGCGATGACGACGATTCGCACCTGGGCGACTTCATCGAGGACACCAACAACACCGCACCGATCGAAGCCGCCATGCAGGCCGGTCTGCGCGATGTGGTCAAGGACATCCTCGACAGCCTCACCCCGCGCGAGGCCAAGGTGCTGCGCATGCGCTTTGGCATCGAGATGCAATCGGACCACACGCTCGAAGAAGTCGGCAAGCAGTTCGACGTCACCCGTGAGCGCATCCGCCAGATCGAAGCCAAGGCCATTCGCAAGCTCAAGCACCCAAGCCGCTCGGACAAGCTGCGCACCTACCTTGACAACCTCTGAGCCTTCTGCGGTGCGTCCCGAAAAACCACCGATCGACGTGGTTTTCGGAGCGGCCCGCGACTGACGGCGAGAGGCAATCGGGCCACGATCGAGCATGGAACAGACCCGCGTTCGCTGCGTGCTGTTTGCCGATCTGCGCGGCAGCACGGGCCTGTACGAGACGCTGGGCAATGCGTTCGCCACCCAGTTGGTGTCGCGCACGGTGACCGTGCTCGGCCGGGTGATCTCGTCGCGAGACGGCCTTCTGGTCAAGACGCTGGGCGATGGCCTGATGGCCATCTTCACCGAGCCCGCCACGGCCATTCAAGCGGCGATCGACATGCACTCAGCGCTTGCGCACATCGGCCCCGATGAATGGGCCGAATCCGACCCGCAGCGCCGCCCCCTGAAACTGCAGATCGGCATGGCCTTCGGTGAGATGGTCGAGATGGCCGGCGACTTTTTCGGCGACTGCGTCAACGTCGCTGCGCGGCTGCTCGAGCATTGCGGCGACAACGAGACCCTGGCCACGTCGGCCCTGGTGGAAACGCTGGCGGGGCACGACAAGTTGAGGTTCCGGCGCCTTGACCTGCTGCAACTGCGCGGTCGCGTCGAGCCGGTGGAAGTCCACGTGCTCGAGCGGCACGATGCGCCTGACATGGCGGCCACCATGTTCGGCAATATTCTGGCCGCACCCGCGCCCTCGGCGCTGCGCCTCACCTGGCTGGATGCAGCCACCGTGTTCACCACCAGCGAGATGCCGCTCGTCCTGGGCCGCGGAGAGCAGGCTCAGTGCTGGGTGGACGACAACCGGGTGTCGCGCTCGCATGCCCGCATCGACTGGCATGGCGGCGCTTTTCAGTTGGTCGACCTGAGCGCCAATGGCACCCACGTGAGGTTTGCGGCCGACAGTGAGGTGGTCACCCTGCGGCGCGGCACCTGCACGCTGCACGGCAGCGGCGTGCTCGGGCTGGGCGCATCGCCCAGCGACCCCTCGGCGCCTTGCGTCGGCTTTGAAGTCGTGCACCTGAGCGACACCGCCACTCGGTGAGCTTCCGGCGCCACCTGACCACGCTGTCAATGCACCCTTTTCAAAGGTGCTCGACGATAATTTCAACTTGAATTTCCCCCGGACGCCGCATGCCCTTTGCTCCTGAACCCGTCTACGAACACGGCAAGTCCCCGACGGCGTCCACGGCGGTGCTCCTGTGCAATCTCGGCACCCCCGACGCCCCCACGGCGCCCGCCCTGCGCCGCTACCTGAAAGAGTTTCTCGGCGACCACCGCGTGGTCGAGATTCCCAAGCTGGTGTGGTGGTTCATCCTCAACGGCATCATCTTGCGCGTGCGTCCCAAGCAGTCGGCCGCCAAGTACGCCACCGTGTGGACCGACGAGGGCTCGCCGCTCAAGGTGTGGACCGACAAGCAAGCCGCGCTGCTGCAGGGCTATCTGGGTGAGCGCGGCTACCGCGTCGCCGTGCGGCCCGCCATGCGTTACGGCTCGCCGTCGATCGGCAGCGTGCTTGATGAGTTGAAACGGGCCGGCGCCACCCGCGTGCTGGTGCTGCCGCTGTACCCGCAGTACTCAGGCCCCACCACCGCCAGCGTGTGCGATGCGGTGTACGCCTGGGGCCAGCGCGTGCGCCGGCTGCCTGAATTTCGCTTCGTCAACGAGTACCACGACGACCCGGCCTACATCGACGCGCTGGCCAAGCGTGTCACCGACCACTGGCAGCACGCAGGCCGGCCCGATCGGCTGGTCATGACTTTCCACGGCGTGCCACGCCGCACGCTGCTGCTGGGCGATCCGTACCACTGCCAGTGCCAGAAGACCGCACGACTGCTCGGCGAGCGTCTGGGCCTGCGCAAGGACGAAATGGTCATCACCTTCCAAAGCCGCTTCGGCAAGGCCGAATGGCTGCAGCCCTACACCGAGCCCACGCTGGTGGCGCTGGCCGCGCAAGGCGTCAAGCGCATCGACATCCTGTGCCCGGGCTTCACCTCGGACTGCCTCGAGACGCTCGAGGAAATCGCCCAGGAAGCGCGCGACGCCTTCATCGGCGCCGGCGGCCAGGAGTTCAACTACCTGCCCTGCCTCAACGATCAGCACGAGTGGATGCTGGCGCTGAGCGGCATCGCGATGAAGCACCTGCAAGGCTGGGATTGCACGACGCCCGCCGATGCACCCGCGCTGGCGGGTCAGCGCGAACGCGCCATCGCGCTCGGGGCCGATCGATGACAGGTCCGGGCCGCGAGCGCCACCGCAGGGTGCGCCCTTGAGGCTGGACAAGTGGCTGTGGGCCGCGCGGTTCTACAAGACGCGCAGCCTGGCCACCGACGAGATCGGCAAGGGCCGCGTCAGCGTCAACACCCAGTCGGCCAAGCCCTCGCGCGAAGTGCGCGTCGGTGACCACATCGAGCTGCGCCAGGGTCCGCTGGTGCGTTGCGTGGTGGTGATGGGCCTGAGCGAAAGCCGTGGCCCCGCGCCGGTGGCGCAAGCGCTCTACGCCGAAACCGAAGAAAGCATCGCCGCGCGCGAAAAGGCCGCCCGCGAACGCCGCGAGTCCCCCGAGCCCGCGCTGGCCATCGATCAGGGCCGCCCCACCAAACGGGACCGGCGTCTGCTGTCCGACTGGAACCGCTGGAGCGCGTCGATCGACGGGGAGTGAGCTGAGGGTCAGCAAGCGATCTCAAATACCTCTCTTGAAATGCGGGCACTTGTCGCCACGTTGTTTGGAGGAGGAAAAAAGCAAACATGACCCCATCAGAGTCCCACCAAGAACAAACGGCGCAAGCGGCGGCCCCAGCACCGGGCGCTGAGGCGCAAGATCCAGCGGCCAAGTTCGCTGAACTGGAAGCCCGCCACGCCGAGGTGTCTGACGCCTATTTGCGCGCCAAGGCCGAGACCGAAAACATCCGCAGGCGCTCCGAAGACGAGATTTCGAAGGCGCGCAAGTTCGCCATCGAAGGCTTTGCCGACAGCTTGCTGCCGGTCAAAGACAGCCTGGAAGCGGCAATTGCCCTACCGGGCGCCACGCCCGAGCAGTTGCTCGAAGGCGTGCACGCCACGCTGCGGCAGTTGTCGGCCGCGCTCGAGCGCAACCGCGTGATCGAAATCAACCCGGCCGCTGGCGTGGGGTTTGACCCGCACCAGCACCAGGCCATCAGCGTGGTGCCAGCCGAGCAAGAGGCCAACACCGTGGTGGCCGTGCTGCAAAAGGGCTACCTGATTTCAGACCGCGTGCTGCGTCCGGCGCTGGTCACGGTGACCGCACCGAAGTAGCCCACCCTTACCGGCGGGTGGCCGAGCGCGCTCGGGCTGCCCCTTGAAAAACCTCGAGATGTCCAAACCTCGAGCCCCATACAGATTCAGATTTCAGGAGATTTCGACATGGCAAAAATCATCGGCATTGACCTCGGCACCACCAACTCGTGCGTGTCGATCATGGAAGGCAACACCACCCGCGTGATCGAAAACAGCGAGGGTGCGCGCACCACGCCGT
>CANFXR010000035.1 GCA_947451035.1 Burkholderiales bacterium | reverse complement strand
CTGTCGAAGCTGGTGCCGAAGTCACGCTGGTGGCTGGCCCGGTGCACCTGGCCACGCCGCGCGGCGTGCGCCGCATCGACGTGCAGACGGCGCAGCAGATGTTCGATGCGGTGATGCCGCTCGCGCCCGAACATCACGTGTTCATCGCCACCGCGGCGGTGGCCGATTGGCGCCCCGCGCACCTGTCCGGCCAGAAGATCAAGAAAGACGGCCGCAAGATCGCGCCGCTGTTCGAGCTGACCGAAAACCCCGACATCCTGGCCGCCGTGGCGCAGCGCTGTGCGGGCGGGCGGCCGTTTTGCGTGGGCTTCGCGGCCGAAAGCCATGACCTGCTCAAGCATTCACGCGAAAAGCTCGAACGCAAGCGCGTGCCGCTGATCGTGGGCAACCTCGGGCCGGCGACCTTCGGGCGTGACGACAACACGCTGGTGCTGGTCGACGTGCACGGCCACCGCGAGTTGCCGCAGGCCGACAAGCTCACGCTGGCGCGCTCGCTGATCGCCGATGTGGCGTTGCGGCTCGAGCCTGCGCCGCGCTGATAGCCCCGTTTTTCCGCCCCCTCACTTCACGCCCACGCCATGACCACGATCGACCTCAAGGTGCTCGATGCACGCATTGCCGACTCGCTGCCCGCTTACGCCACCCCCGGCAGCGCCGGGCTGGATTTGCGCGCGTGCATCGACGAGCCGCTGCTCATAGCGCCGGGGCAAACGCGACTGATCCCCACAGGGCTGTCGGTGCACATCGGTGACCCGGGGCTGGCCGCGATGATCCTGCCGCGCTCGGGGTTGGGCCACAAGCACGGCATCGTGCTGGGCAATCTGGTGGGGCTGATCGACTCGGACTACCAGGGCCCGCTGATGGTGAGCTGCTGGAACCGTGGCGACACCGCCTACACCGTGCAGCCGCTCGAGCGCATCGCGCAACTCGTCATCGTGCCGGTGGTGCAGGCGAGCTTTCGTCGCGTCGACGACTTCGCCGCATCCGAGCGGGGCACGGGCGGCTTCGGCTCGACCGGGGTGGCCTGAAACCGCCGCCGCGTCAGTGCAGGTGCGGCCCGGGCTGCACCGCGTTGAGCACGGTGAAGGCAGGCTGACCGACGGTGGCGGCCTCGGTCTCGTCGAGCGTGGCTTCGCGCACGCCGCACACGCTCAGGTGCAGCCGCAGGCCCAGCCCGGCCAGCGGGTGGTTGCCGTCGAGCACCACATGGGTCTCGTACACCTCGGTGACGGTGTAGACCGCCTCGGCGGGCATGTCCGGCGTGGCAGCACCTTCGGGCAGGCCGTCGAACTGCATGCCCACTTCGATGTGCTCCGGGAACACCGAACGCTCCTCGAAGCACACCAGCTCAGCCATGAATTCACCAAAGGCTTGCTCGGGCTCGAGGTGCAACGAGGCCTCGAAGCCCTCGCTCTGATCGAGCAGCGCGGCTTCGACCTTTTCAAGCAGGTCGGCACCGCCGAAGAAAAATTCGACCGGCTCGGCGAGCTCGTCGATCAGCTCGCCTTGGGCGTCTTCAAGTCGCCACGTGAGTGCGACGACGCAGGGGGATTGGATTTGCATCGGGAAATGATCGCACAGGGCGAATGGCAGCTGCCAACGGCCGCGCCAGGGCCCCGGCATCGCCCATGGACAATCCCCCATGACCATCGACACTCCCATTGCCCTGCTGGGCGGCCTCAGCCCGCGTCTTTTCATGCGCCGTCACTGGCAGAAAAAGCCGCTGCTGATCCGTCAGGCGATCTGCGCGGCCGATCTGGCCGTGGACCGTTCCGGCCTGTTTGCGCTGGCCTCGCGCGAGGGCGTCGAGTCGCGCCTGGTCGAGCGACGCGGCGCTGACTGGAAGCTGCGCCACGGCCCATTCACACGCCGGCAACTGCCGCCGTTGTCGCGTGCCGACTGGACGCTGCTGGTGCAAGGCGTCGATCTGCATGCGCCGCAGGTGCATGAGTTGTTGTCGCGCTTTCGCTTTGCGCCGGATGTGCGTCTCGATGATGTGATGGTGTCGTTTGCCACCGATGGCGGCGGTGTCGGCCCGCACTTCGATTCGTACGACGTGTTCTTGCTGCAACTGGCCGGCAAACGCGAGTGGCGCATCGGGCGCACGAAGCACATGGAGATCGTGCCCGACATGCCGCTCAAGATCCTCGCGCACTTCGAGCCCGAACACACCTGGACGCTGGAGCCGGGCGACATGCTGTACCTGCCTCCGCGCTGGGCGCACGACGGGGTGGCGCGTGGCGAATGCATCACGGCGTCGGTCGGCTTCAGGTCGGCGTCTCGCGACGAGGTCGGCACCGCGGTGTTGCAACGCATGCTCGATGGCGCCGAAGAACCGTGCGAGAGCCAGCTGTACCGCGACCCTGACCAACCGGCCACCGAGCAACCTGCGCGCATCCCGCCGGCGCTGGCCGCATTTGCCGCCGATGCGGTGCGACGCATCGTCGAGGAGCCGCGCTCGCTCGATTGCGCGCTCGGCGAGTGGCTGAGCGAGCCCAAGCCCCAGGTCTGGTTCGATGCGCGCGGCGAGATGGAGCAGCGCGGCGCCATCGTGCTGGATCGCCGCAGCAGGTTGCTCTACGACGATCACCATGTGTTCATCAACGGCGAGTCGTTCGTGGCATCGGGGCGCGACGCCACGTTGATGCGCACGCTGGCCGATCGCCGCGCGCTCGATGCAGCGGCGGTCTCGAGGCTCAGCGCGCCGGCCTGGGAACTGGTGCAGTCTTGGGCCGATCAAGGCTGGCTGCATCCGTCCACTGACGGGGCTTGACGAGCGCGTGCGTGCTCGAGAAAACTCGGCGCCAACAACGCGAGGGGCTGGTTTGCCATGAATGAAGCGAACAACGGGCTGATCGAATCACGCGGCGACTACCAGGCGGCCTTGCTGCGGGCGTTCTCGCTGATCGCCGAGTCGAGCGCCAGCGAGATCTGGATGTGCGACGCCGACTTTGCCGACTGGCCGCTCAACGATCCGCAGGTGGTGGAGCAGCTGACGCGGTGGTCCGTGCCGCACCGTCGCTGCCATGTGCTGGCGCTGCACTACGACTTGATGCCGCGCCGCCATCCGCGCTGGGTTCAGTGGCGCCGCCACTGGTCTCACGTGGTGACCTGCATGACGCCCGACGAGTCGGGCAACGCCCGTTTGCCCGGTCTGTTGTTCGCGCCCGGGGTGGTCAGCGTGAGGCTGGTGGACCGGATTCACTATCGCGGCCGGATCTCCACCGACATGGACGATGCCGTGAGGACGCGCGAAGAACTTGACGCACTTTTCCAACGTTCTGTGGAGGCCTTCCCCGCAAGCACGCTGGGACTGTGAAATAGTTATTTAAACGTTTATACTGCCGTGCTTGCTGAGTAGGGTATTGCCCCTTGGCAACCGTGTTTTTGGCCTGCTGCCGTCTCGGTGGGTCGATGATCACTCACCGCGTTATCAAACCATTTATTGAGGATGAACATGAATAAATCGCTCGTGCTGGCTACTCTGGTTGCTGCCTTCGCTCTGACCGCCTGCGGCAAGAAGGAAGAAGCTGCTGCTCCGGTTGCTGACGCCGCTTCTGCTGTCGTGGCACCTGCTGCTGAAGCTGCATCGGCTGTCGTGGCTCCTGTGGCTGAAGCCGCGAGCGCAGTGGTTGACGCTGCAAGCGCTGCCAAGTAATCCTCGTCCCCGACGAGAAAAAGCCGCCCTAGGGCGGCTTTTTTCATGCCTGTTTCTCTTTGGCTTTTCGGCTGAGGCGTCAGGCCCGCAGCCCGACGCCGCCGTTGCGGATTACTTCAGGTCCTGGACCAGCAGCGTGGCGATGTGCGCCGCCGTGGCGCCGGAATCCACCGCGCCCTGAGCGTTCAGGATGGTCACGACGCTGCTGCTTCCGGTGCCCTTGACCTGCACGCGGTAGCGCGACAGGCTCTTCGCATTCGCCTTGTCCTTGCTGGAACCCAGCAGGAGCTTGCTGAAGAACCCGGGATCGTCTTCCTTGTTGTCCGCGTTCTCGGTGTAGCGAACGAAATACACGCCTTGTGCGCGGTCGCGGTCTTCGACGGTGAAGTTGCTGCGGTCCAGCGCGATGCCGACGCGGCGCCATGCGCGATCGAAATCGTCGTCGACTTCGATCGTGGCAGCAGGTGACGAGGCGATCCGTGCGCGCGCAGCCTTGGGTGTTGCGGTGGCGGCGACCTGCGCTTGCGCCTGTTCTTCCTTGGCGCC
This sequence comes from Burkholderiales bacterium, assembly GCA_947451035.1. Classification (GTDB taxonomy): domain Bacteria; phylum Pseudomonadota; class Gammaproteobacteria; order Burkholderiales; family Burkholderiaceae_C; genus PBB1. Next base: position 23,486 of record CANFXR010000035.1, on the reverse strand, counting down.
CAGCTTGAGCAGCAAGCGGCGCAGCATCTCGGCTTCGAGTTCGGGGTCGGCTGGACGCGGCTGCCACTGCGTGCTGTCCTTTTGCGATCCGGTGACGATTTCGACCATGCCGCGGTGGGTCAGGAAGATCTCGCTGCCGGTGGCCGTGCGCTCGACGCGGGTGCGGAATTTGTCGCGCTCGCCGGTGTCGTAGATCGACTCGAACACCATCCCGATCGTGGAGCGGATGAAGTCCTGCGGCAGCTTCGAATGGTTCTCAGCCCATTCGGTTTCCATCACGCCGACATCCGGTTGATCAATCAGCAGCTTGAAGCCGCGCTCCGGCCAGAACGCCTTGAGCATCGGCCACACCTGCTCGGGTGTCAGGTTGGTGACCAGCCAGCGGTCGTTGCCGCTGCGCTCGATGCGCAACTGGTCGGTGCCCGCTGGAACCACGGTCTGCGCGGATTGCAGTTTCAGCGTCGAGCCCTGGAAGGTGGCGGCGCTGAACGACCCGGCGGCCGCTTGCTGCAAATAGCGGCTGTCACGGGACAGCTGCGTCAGGTCGGGCGGGACTTCCAGGCCTGCGGTCTGTTCTGCGGCGGTGCCGTGGTAGTCGACCTTGTCGCCCGACACGAGGCTGTGCATCGAGGAGCAGCCTGCCAGTGCGAGGACCAAAGACGAAGCCAGCAGCCTGCGGGCATGCGGGGCGGTGGCTGACATGTGGCTCGATCGAGTGCGTTGGGCGTCTGTCACGTTGTTCATCTCCAGAGGGTTGGCGGCCGGGGGTGCCGCGCAGCCCGTTGATCGCAAGGGTCGAGAAATCTGGCGCTGCACCGCACCCCGGGGGTGATGCACAGCGGTCATGGGCTACAGCAATCCAGCGTCACGCAGGGCTGCCGAGACCGCGGCCTCACCTGCGGACGTCAGTGGCAAAAGTGGCAGCCGCAGCTCGTTCTTGCAGCGGCCCAGTTGCGCCAGTGCCCACTTGGTGGGTGCCGGGCTGGGTTCGCAAAACAGGTGCTTGTGCAGGCCGAGCAGCCGCATGTGGATGGCCGTGGCCTGGCGCACATCGCCGGCCATGGCAGCCACGCACAACTCGTGCATGAGTCGGGGCGCCACGTTGGCCGTGACGCTGACGTTGCCGTGACCGCCGAGCAGCATCAAGGCGACGGCGGTCGAGTCGTCGCCGGAATAGATCGAAAAGCCTGGGGGCGCATGCTTGATCAGCCATGCCGCGCGCTCGATGTTGCCGGTGGCTTCCTTGACCGCCACCACGCCGGGCAGCTGCGCGAGTCGCAGCGTGGTCTCGGGCAGCATGTCTGCCACGGTGCGGCCGGGCACGTTGTAGAGCACCGTCGGGATGTCCACCGCTTCGGCTATCGCCTTGAAGTGCTGGTAGATGCCTTCTTGCGACGGCTTGTTGTAGTAGGGCACGACCGACAGCGCGCAGTCGGCGCCGACTTGCTGCGCGTAGCGCGACAGCTCGATCGCTTCGCGGGTGGAGTTGCCCCCGGTGCCCGCCATGACCGGCACCCGGCCGGCGCAATGCTCGACCGCCACGCGGATGATTTCGAAGTGCTCGTCGACCGACACCGTCGGCGATTCGCCCGTGGTGCCCACCACGCCGATGCAGTCGGTGCCTTCGGCGATGTGCCAGTCCATCAGGGCGCGCAGCGTGTCGTAATCAACGCTGCCGTCTTCGTGCATCGGCGTGATCAACGCGACGATGCTGCCAGTGATCGGTTTCATTCTTGGTTCCTTGCCAACACGCGAGTTTAGCCGCCGCACGGGGGCCGCAATGGCGCCGACCGGGCAAGGCTTAGCCCTCAGATGCGCTACCTACAATCCGCCGCCATGGTCACCCGCCCCACTGAACGATCCTCCTCCGGCGCCACGGCCACCGCACCCTCGACCTACGGCGAAGCTTCGATCCGCGTCCTGAAGGGGCTCGAGCCGGTCAAGCAGCGCCCGGGCATGTACACGCGCACCGACAACCCGCTGCACATCGTGCAGGAGGTCATCGACAACGCGGCCGACGAAGCCCTGGCCGGCCACGGCCACCGCATCGACGTGACGGTGCACGCCGACGGCTCGATCAGCGTCGAGGACGACGGGCGCGGCATTCCGTTCGGCATGCACCCCGAAGAAGGGCGCCCGGTGGTCGAGATCGTGTTCACGCAACTGCATGCCGGCGGCAAGTTCGACAAGGGCTCGGGCGGCGCCTACAGCTTTTCGGGCGGGCTGCACGGCGTGGGCGTGAGCGTGACCAACGCGCTGTCCAAACGGCTCGAAGTCACGGTGTGGCGCGAGGGCCAGGTGGCCCGGCTGGCGTTTGCCGGTGGCGACGTGATCGAGCCGCTCGAGCTGCGCAAGTCGGTGCTGACGGCGTCGTCGGGCGACCGCAAGAGCGGCACCACGGTGCGCGCCTGGCCGGACGCCAAGTACTTCGAGAGCCCCGACCTCGCCCGCGCCGACCTGACGCACCTGCTGCGCAGCAAGGCGGTGCTGATGCCCGGCACGCGCGTGTCGCTCACGATCGAGAAGACCGGCCGCCCCGAGGCCGATGTGCAGACCTGGCTGTATCAGGGCGGTCTGCGCGACTACCTGATGCAAACGCTCAACGCCGATCCGCTGATCCCGTTGTTCGAGGGCGAGCACCACGCCGACGGCTCCGAATCGGAAAACTTCGCCAAGGGCGAGGGCGCGACCTGGTGCGTGGCCTTCACCGAAGACGGCGCGCCGGTGCGCGAGAGCTACGTCAACCTGATTCCCACCGTCAACGGCGGCACGCACGAGTCGGGGCTGAAGGACGGACTGTTCGGCGCCATCAAGAACTTCATCGACCTGCACAGCTTGCTGCCCAAGGGCGTGAAGCTCATGCCCGACGACGTGTTTTCGCGCGCCAGCTTCGTGCTCAGCGCCAAGGTGCTCGACCCGCAGTTCCAGGGCCAGATCAAGGAGCGCCTGAACAGCCGCGATGCGCTGCGGCTGGTGTCCACCTGCGTCAAGCCGCCGCTCGAGCTGTGGCTCAACCAGCACGTCGAACAGGGCAAGAAACTCGCCGAGCTGGTGATCAAGCAGGCGCAAACCCGCCAGCGCGCCAGCCAGAAGGTCGAAAAGCGCAAGGGCTCGGGCGTGGCCGTGCTGCCCGGCAAGCTGACCGACTGCGAAAGCCGCGACCTGCTGCACAACGAGCTGTTCCTCGTCGAGGGCGATTCGGCCGGCGGCAGCGCCAAGATGGGCCGCAACAAGGAAACGCAGGCCATCTTGCCGCTGCGCGGCAAGGTGCTCAACTCGTGGGAAGTCGAGCGCGACCGGCTGTTCGCCAACAACGAGATCCACGACATCGCGGTGGCCATCGGCGTCGATCCGCACGGTGCCACCGACTCACCCGATTTGAGTGGCCTGCGCTACGGAAAGATCTGCATCCTGAGCGATGCCGATGTGGACGGCTCGCACATCCAGGTGCTGCTGCTCACGCTGTTTTTCAGGCATTTCCCCAAGGTGATCGAAACCGGCCACCTGTACATCGCCAAGCCGCCGCTGTTTCGCGTCGATGCGCCGGCGCGCGGCAAGAAGCCGGCGGCCAAGATCTACGCGCTCGACGAGGGCGAACTCACCGCCACGCTCGACCGGTTGCGCCAGGAAGGCTGCCGCGAGACCGCCTGGAGCATCAGCCGCTTCAAGGGTCTGGGCGAGATGAACGCCGAGCAGCTGTGGGACACCACGCTGAACCCCGAAACGCGGCGCTTGCTGCCCATGGCCTTCGGCGAATTCGGCTTCGACGCCACCGTCGAGTCACTGACCAAGCTGATGGGCAAGGGCGAGGCGCAGGCGCGGCGCGATCTGATGGAACTGCATGGTGATGAAGTCGATGTGGATGTGTGACCGAGAGCGCTGAAGCCACCGGGCAAGCCCCTGCGCGAATGTCCTCCGGTCGGCTGCGCCGACCTCCCCCTTTATTGCGCTGCGGGGATTGCCCGGTGGCTTCAGCGGGTAGCGTGGTGAGGCGCCCTAGATGTGGAGAGTCAAGAGGTTGTTTCTTGACGAGATGAGTCAGTACACGCCCATGTAGTCACGCTTGCCGATGGCGAGCCCGTTGTGACGCAGGATGGCATACGCCGTGGTGATGTGAAAGAAGAACTGCGGCAGGCCGTAGTTGGCCAGATAGGTTTGACCGGTCAGCCTCTTCTCCTTGGGTGTACCGGGACGCAAGATGATCTCCTTGCTTTCGCTGCCTTCGAACTGCGATGCGCTCAGGCCATCCAGAAAACTCACCGTCTGGGCCAACAGGACGTCAAGATCGGCAAAGCTCTTCTCTTGCCCCTCCTGGATGGGGGCCTCGACACCCGCCAGGCGTGCCGATACCCCACGCGCAAAGTCGGCTGCGATCTGCACCTGCTTGGCCAACGCAAACATGTCCGGATACAGGCGCGCCTGCAACAAGGCGTCGGGCTCAATCGAGTGGGTCGAGGCGTGCGTACTCGCCTGCGCCAGTTCGGCTTGAAGCGCCATCAGCATTTGCTTGAAGACGGGAACGGCGAAGGTATACATCGGGCTGGTCATGGTCGTTCCTTGGTAGAAGTGAATCTGGACGGCGACGGCATTCGAGGGGCGCCCGCCGGGTCGCAATCGGAGCGCTCGCTCCTCCTGCCTTTCAGAGGTTCATGGTATTCGAGGCGGACTGCTCGGTCTGATCGGGGTGGCACCTGCCTGAGCTACACAATCTGCGCATGAACGACCTGTTCGACACCGCTCCCACCACCGACCCCGCCGACGCGGTGACCCTCGCCCACTACGCCGAACGCGCTTACCTCGAGTACGCGCTGAGCGTGGTCAAGGGGCGTGCGCTGCCCGATGTGTGCGACGGCCAAAAGCCCGTGCAGCGGCGCATCCTGTATGCGATGGACCGCATGGGGCTGAGCTTCACCAGCGCCGGCGGGCCGCGGCCGGTCAAGAGTGCGCGGGTGGTGGGCGATGTGCTCGGGCGCTTTCACCCGCACGGCGATACCGCGGCCTACGACGCGCTGGTGCGCATGGCGCAGGACTTCTCGCAGCGCTATCCGCTGATCGACGGGCAGGGCAATTTCGGCTCGCGCGACGGCGATGGCGCGGCGGCCATGCGCTACACCGAGGCGCGCCTCGCCCCCATCTCGCGCCTGCTGCTCGACGAGATCGACGAAGGCACGGTCGACTTCATTCCCAACTACGACGGCTCGACGCAAGAGCCGCGGCAGCTGCCGAGCCGGCTGCCCTTCGTGCTGCTCAATGGTGCGAGCGGCATCGCAGTCGGCCTGGCCACCGAGATCCCCAGCCACAACCTGCGCGAGGTGGCGCTGGCGGCCATTGCGCTGATCCGCAACGACCAGCTCGACGACGATGAATTCGCCGCGCTGATTCCCGGCCCCGACTACCCCGGCGGCGGCCAGATCATCAGCAGCGCCGAGGACATCCGCGCCGCTTACGCCACCGGGCGCGGCAGCCTGAAGGTGCGTGCGCGCTGGAAGATCGAAGAACTCGCGCGCGGCCAGTGGCAGCTGGTGGTGACCGAGCTGCCGCCGGGCACCAGTTCGCAGCGCGTGCTTGAAGAGATCGAGGAGCTCACCAACCCGAAGGTCAAGGCCGGCAAGAAAGCGCTCAGCGCCGATCAGGTGCAGCTCAAGGCGTCGGTGCTCGGCGTGCTCGATGCGGTGCGCGACGAATCCAGCAAGGACGCGCCGGTGCGCCTGGTGTTCGAGCCCAAGACCAGCCGCATCGAGCAGTCCGAGCTGATCACGCAGTTGCTGGCGCACACCAGCCTCGAATGCTCGGCGCCGATCAACCTGACGATGGTGGGCGCCGATGGGCGGCCCACGCAAAAGACGCTGCGCCAGATGCTCACCGAGTGGGTCGCCTTCCGGCTGCAAACGGTGCAGCGCCGCTCGCAGCACCGGCTGGGCAAGGTGCTCGACCGCGTGCACGTGCTCGAAGGCCGGCAGCTCGTGCTGCTCAACATCGACGAGGTGATCCGCATCATCCGCAACGCTGACGAGCCCAAGGCCGCGCTGATGGAGCGCTTCAAGCTCAGCGAACGGCAGGCCGACGACATCCTCGAAATCCGCTTGCGCCAGCTCGCCCGCCTCGAGGCGATCAAGATCGAGCAAGAACTCACCGAGCTGCGCACCGAACAAGGCAAGCTCGAAGACATCCTGGGCAACCCCGGCACGCTCAAGCGGCTGGTCATCAAGGAAATCGAAGCCGACGTGAAGCAGTTCGGCTCGCTCGAGAAAGACCCGCGCCGCACGCTGATCCAGGCCGAGAAGAAAGCGGTCGTCGAGATCAAGGTGGTCGACGAGCCGGTGACGGTGGTGGTCAGCGCCAAGGGCTGGGTGCGCGCGCTCAAGGGCCACGAGGTCGATCCGGTCGGCCTGCAGTTCAAGCCGGGCGACAGCCTGCTGGCGACCTTCGCCTGCCGCAGCGTGGACGTGCTGCTGGTGTTCGGCAGCGCGCTCAACGGCAGCGGGCGCACCTATTCCACGCCGGTCAGCCTGCTGCCGGGCGGGCGCGGCGACGGCCAGCCGATCACCACGCTGGTCGAGCTCGAATCGGGCACGCAGCCGGCGCATTACTTTGCCGGTCACGCGGCGCAAACGCTGCTGCTCGCGTCGAGTGGCGGCTACGGCTTGCTGGCGCGCGTGGGCGATCTGGTGTCGCGCCACCGCAGCGGCAAGGCGTTCCTCACGCTCGAAGCCGGCGAGCAGCCGCTGCCACCGGCGCTGGCGGCAGCCGGCAGCCTCGACGATCAGGTGGCGTGCCTGTCAGCCAGCGGTCGGCTGCTGGTGTATCCGCTGTCCGATCTGAAGCTGCAGCCCAACGGCGGGCGCGGCCTGACGCTGATGGATCTGGAGCCACCCGACTCACTCGCCAGCGTGGCGGTGTTCTCGCACTCGCTGCGCATCGAAGGCACCGGGCGCGGCGGCAAGGACCGCGACGAGCTGCTCAAGGGCGCTTCGCTCGCGGTCTATCTCGGCAAGCGTGCCCGCAAGGGCAAGCCGCAAGACGCGATTCCGAAGGCGCTGCGGGTGCTGGCGGGCTGAGGCTCAGGCGCGGCCGAAGGCGACCCGCGCCGCACCCAGCCCCAGCACGGCAAACAGCGCCAGGCTCCAGTACGCATAGGGCACGCCGAGCAGGGACACGGCCGCATCGGCGCAGCTGGCGTAGACCTGAAACAGCCACGGCAGGATGCTGTCGAGGCCGAGAAAACTCATCACCTTGTCGGCGAAGGTCAGGTTGCACGAGGCCGACTTCGCAGCCACCAGTTGCTGGTACAGCGCCGAGGCCGCGCCACTGATCGCCAGCAGCAGCGCCAGCGCACCGGCCGCGCGGCGCGCCAGCGGCACCGCCAGCGCCGCGCCGATCAGGCACACCGCGGCGATGGCCAGATAGATCGCCCGCTGCAAGGCGCACCACGGGCACGGCGGCATGTCGAACACATGCTGCGACACCAGCGCGGCGGCCACGGCCGTCACCGACAGCGCGGCGATGACCAGCAGCCAGCGGGCGACCTGCGGGCGCGACCTCACGCTGCGGCGACCTGCGCGATCAGCTCGATCTCGACGCACGCGCCCAGCGGGATCTGCGCCACACCGAAGGCGCTGCGTGCGTGCTGGCCCTTGGCGCCGAACACCTCGCCGATCAGCTCGGAGCAGCCGTTGGTGACCAGGTGCTGTTCGGTGTAGCTGCCGGTGCTGTTGACCAGGCTCATCACCTTGACGATGCGCTCGATGCGGTTGAGGTCGCCTACCGCGGCGTGCAGCGTGCCCAGCAGGTCGATGGCCACGGCGCGCGCGGCCTCGCGCCCGGCGGCGGTGTCCATGTTCAGCCCGAGCTGGCCGACCCACACCTTGCCGTCGCGCTTGGCGATGTGGCCCGACAGGAACACCAGGTTGCCGGTTTGCACGAACGGCACGTAAGCGGCAGCGGGCGTGGCCACCGGAGGCAGTTCGATGCCCAGCGCCTTGAGGCGGTCGTAGACGGAAGCAGATGCGTTCATGGGGGAAATCCGTGGTCGGGAACAAGGCGGCACAAGAGGGCGCCGGGACGCTGAAATCCTACACTCCGCCGCATGTCCAGGCCGCCCTACACACCGTCGTGAACACCGGCTGGCGGCTGGCCTGTGTGGGCCTGGCGTTGCCGCTGGGTGCGGCGCTGCAATTGCAAGAGCGCAGCTTGCAGGCGCCAGACGTCTATGCATGGATCGGCGCCGTCGGCGCGCTGGCCATCGCCGTGGCGCTGCGCTGGTCCCGGGGGTGGTCAGCAGCCGTGCTGGGTCTGGCGCTGCTGGCGTTTGCACTGACCGGCACCCGGGCGTCGATGCGCCAAGCCGAGTTGCTGGCGGCGGCGCTCGAAGGGCGCGATGTGCGCATCACCGGCGTGGTGGCCAGCTTGCCGCAGCGCAGCGCCAGCGGCCAGCGCTTCGCGTTCGATGTCGAGCAGGCCACGCTCGATGGGCTCAGCGTGGCGCTGCCGCCGCGCATCCACCTGGGCTGGTACCAGGGCTTTCAGGGCGAGTCAGCGCCCAGCGAACTGCAGCGCGAGCTGCGCGCCGGCCAGCGCTGGCAGTTCACCGCGCGGGTGCGGCGCCCGCACGGTTTGCTCAACCCGCACGGCTTCGATGTGGAACTGCAGTCGTTCGAGCAGGGCGTGGGCGCCAGCGCTTCGGTGCGCGAGGCACCACCGCCGCAGCTGATCGAGCGCGCCGCAGCACACCCGGTGGAGCGCTGGCGCCAGCGCGTGCGCGATGCCCTCGACGCCAAGGTGAGCGATGCGCGCGCCGCCGGCGTGCTCGCTGCGCTGGCGGTGGGCGATCAGTCGGCCATCGACCGCGACGACTGGGACCTGTTTCGCCGCACCGGCATCGCGCATCTGGTCAGCATCAGCGGGCTGCACGTGACGATGTTCGCGTGGTGCGCCGCCGCCGTGGTGGGCCGGCTGTGGCGGCGCAGCGTGCGTGCGATGTTGTGGGTGCCCGCGCCCACCGCCGCGCTGTGGGGCGGCGTGGCGGCGGCGGCCGGCTACGCGCTGCTGTCGGGCTGGGGCGTGCCGGCGCAGCGCACGGTGTGGATGCTGGCGACGGTGGCCGCCTTGCGCAGCGCCGGGTTGCGCTGGCCGTGGCCGCTGGTGCTGCTGGCCGCCGCCAGCGTCGTCACGCTGCTCGATCCCTGGGCGCTGCAGCAGCCCGGGTTCTGGCTGTCGTTCATGGCGGTCGGCTTGTTGATGGTGTCGTCGCCGTCAGGTCATGGGCGCGAGGCCGCCGGTCCGGTGACGCCGGCGGCCCGATTGCGCCGCCTCATGGCCGAGGGGCTGCGCACGCAACTGATCGCCACCGTCGGGCTGGCACCCTTGACGCTGGTGTTCTTTCAGCAGATCTCGCTGGTGGGCTTTGCGGCCAACCTGATCGCCATCCCGCTGGTCACGCTGGTGATCACGCCGCTGGCGCTGCTGGGCACGCTGGCGCCCGTGCTGTGGACGGCCGGGGCGTGGTGCGTGTCGCTGCTGGCGGGTTGGCTCGGATGGCTGGCGCAAGCGCCGGCGGCCGTGTGGTCGGCGGGCGTGGCACCGTGGTGGGCGCAACTGAGCGCGCTGCTGGGTGCCGCGCTGCTGGTCATGCCGCTGCCGTGGCGCGTGCGCCTGAGTGCGCTGCCGCTGGTGCTGCCCTTGCTGCTGCCGCCTCGCGATCTGCCAGCGGCTGGGCACTTCGAACTGGTGGCCGCCGATGTGGGGCAGGGCACCGCGGTGATCGTGCGCACCCGCCACCACGTGCTGCTCTACGACAGCGGGCCGCGCTATTCGCCCGAGTCCGATGCCGGCCAGCGCGTGCTGCTGCCGCTGCTGCGCGCGCGTGGCGACGAGCGCATTGACCGGCTGATCCTCAGTCACCGCGACACCGACCACATCGGCGGCGCGCAGGCACTGCTCGCGCAGGTGCCGGTGGGCGAGTTGCTCAGTTCGCTCGAGCCGCAGCACCCGCTGTTGCTCGAAGCGCAGCAGCGCACGATGAGCGCGCCGCGCTGCGAGGCCGGCCAGCGCTGGGAGTGGGACGGCGTGCGCTTCGAGGTGCTGCACCCCACGCCCGAGGTCTATGAGGCTGCGCTCAAACCCAACACGCTGTCGTGCGTGCTGCGTGTGCAAGGGGCGGACAAGGTCGCGCTGCTCACCGGCGACATCGAGCGCGACCAGGAGATCCGCCTGCTGCGCGAGCGCCCCGAAGCGCTGCGCGCCGACGTGCTGCTGGTGCCGCACCACGGCAGCAAGACCTCGTCGTCGGCCGCCTTCCTCGACGCGGTGCACCCGCGCGTGGCGGTGTTCCAGGCCGGCCACCACAACCGCTACGGCCACCCGGCCGGCGAGGTGCTCGAGCGCTACCGCGAGCGCGGCATCGCCCGCCTGGACAGCCCGCATTGCGGTGCCTGGGTGTGGCGCAGCGATGCGCCCAGCGAGCTGGCCGCGTCGGGCCAGTGCGTGCGCGATCGCGATCGCCGGTACTGGCACTGGCGCGATCCGGACCCGCGCTGACTCATCGGGTGTCGGGAAGGCAATGGCCTGGAATTTGCTTCACACTGAGCCATCAGGAGCGACACCGATGAAATCGAGCTTTGACGAGATGCACGGCAGTGGCCAGCAGGTGCGCGAGCATTACCGCGGCTACGAGCAATGGCTGAGCCAGCAGCCGGGTGACGCGATGAATTCGCGCCGTGAAGAAGCCGAGATGATCTTCCGGCGCGTGGGCATCACCTTCGCCGTCTACGGCGCGAAGGACGAGGACGGCGCGGGCACCGAACGGCTCATTCCCTTCGATCTGATCCCGCGGGTGATCCCCTCGCACGAGTGGGTCGACATGGAAAAGGGCCTGCGCCAGCGGGTGATGGCGCTCAACCGCTTCATCCACGACGTCTATCACGGCCAGGACATCCTGCGCGCGGGCATCATCCCGCGCGATCAGGTGCTCAACAACGCGCAGTTCCGCCCCGAGATGATGGGCGTGGACGTGCCCGGCGGGGTGTACTCGCACATCAGCGGCATCGACATCGTGCGCGCCGGCAACGCCGACGGCAGCGGCAGCTACTACGTGCTCGAAGACAACCTGCGCGTGCCCAGCGGGGTGAGCTACATGCTCGAAAACCGCAAGATGATGATGCGGCTGTTCCCCGATTTGTTCAGCCAGCACCGCGTGGAGCCGGTGGCGCATTACCCCGACATGCTGCTCGAGACGCTGCGCGCGGTGGCGCCGGCCTCGGTCAACGAGCCCACCGTGGTGGTGCTCACGCCCGGCATGTACAACAGCGCGTACTTCGAGCACGCCTTCCTGGCGCAGCAGATGGGCGTCGAGCTGGTCGAAGGGCAAGACCTCTTCGTGCGCGACAACTTCGTCTACATGCGCACCACTCAGGGCCCCAAGCGCGTCGATGTGATCTACCGCCGCGTCGACGACGACTTCCTCGACCCCACGGCGTTCCGCGCCGACTCCACGCTGGGCTGTGCCGGGTTGCTGGGCGCTTACCGCGCCGGCAACGTGACGCTGTCGAACGCGATTGGCACCGGCGTGGCCGACGACAAGTCGATCTACCCGTACGTGCCCAAGATGATCGAGTTCTACCTGGGCGAAAAGCCCATCCTCAACAACGTGCCGACCTACCTGTGCCGCGAGGCCGACGACCTGAAGTACGTGCTCGACCACCTGAGCGAACTCGTCGTCAAGGAAGTCCACGGCGCCGGCGGCTACGGCATGCTGGTCGGCCCCGCGTCCACCCAGGCCGAGATCGCCGAATTCCGCGCCGTGCTCGAAGCCAACCCGTCGGGCTACATCGCGCAGCCCACGCTGAGCCTGTCGACGTGCCCGACGTTCGTCGAGAGCGGCATCGCGCCACGCCACATCGACCTGCGCCCGTTCGTGCTCAGCGGAAAGACCGTGCAGATGGTGCCCGGCGGCCTCACGCGCGTGGCGCTCAAGGACGGCTCACTGGTCGTCAACTCGTCCCAGGGTGGTGGCACCAAGGACACCTGGGTACTGGAGGTTTGATCATGCTGTCTAGAACCGCCGACCACCTTTTCTGGATGGCTCGCTACATGGAGCGGGCCGAGAACACCGCGCGCATGCTCGACGTCAATTACCAGACGTCGCTGCTGCCGCAATCGGCCGATGCCGCCGAGCAGGGCTGGAAGGGTCTGCTCAGCATTTCGGAGCTGACGGACGATTTCGCGGCGCGCTATGGCGCGGTCACCCCGCGCAGCGTCATGGAATACATGGTCAGCGACCCGGACAACGGCTCGAGCATCCGCAACTGCCTGCGGGCCGCGCGTGAAAACGCCCGTGCGGTGCGCGGCACGCTCACCACCGAAGTCTGGGAAACGCAAAACCAGACCTGGCTCGAGTTCCAGCGCATGGTCTCGGACGGCGCGTTCTTGCGCGACCCGGGAGCGGCATTCGAGTGGGTCAAGTTCCGCTCGCACCTGTCGCGCGGCGTGACCGTGGGCACCATGCTGCAAGACGAGGCGTTTCACTTCCTGCGCATCGGCAGCTTTCTCGAGCGCGCCGACAACACCGCGCGCTTGCTCGACGTCAAGTTCCATGCGGTGCCCACCGAGTTCTTCGGCCGGCCCGATGGCATGGACATGGGCATGGCGATGGCGCTGCCCGGGGACGCTTCGAGCACCCTGTCGTCATCGCAAGGCGAAGGGCCCGCCGAAGGTCGCGACGTTGAATACGATTTCTATCACTGGTCGGCGATCTTGCGTTCGGTGTCGGCCTTCGAGGTCTACCGCAAGGTCTACCGCAACGTGATCCGCCCCGAAAAGGTGGCCGAGTTGCTGATCCTGCGTCCCGACATGCCGCGCTCGCTCGCCGCGTGCGTCCAGGAGGTGCTGTCCAACCTGACCATGGTGGCCAACGGGCAGTCGAGCGAGACGCTGCGCCGCGCCGGCCGGCTGCGCGCCGACCTTCAATACGGCCGCATCGACGAGATCCTGGCCACGGGCTTGCACGCTTACCTCACGCAGTTCCTCGAGCGCGTGGGCACCATCGGCGTGGGTATCAGCCGTGACTTTCTTGTTCCGGTAGAGGCCTGATCCATGTCCATCCACGTCGCGCTCAATCACGTCACCCATTACCGCTACGACCGGCCGATCACCCTCGGCCCCCAGGTCGTGCGCCTGCGCCCTGCGCCCCATTCGCGCACCCGCATCCTCAGCTACTCGATGCGCGTCGAGCCGGTCGGCCACTTCGTCAACTGGCAGCAAGACCCGCAGTCGAACTACCTCGCGCGGCTGGTGTTCCCCGAGCCCACCACCGAATTTCGCATCGAGATCGATCTGGTGGCCGAGATGTCGGTGCTCAACCCGTTCGACTTCTTCCTCGAGCCGTCGGCCGACCACTTCCCGTTCTCCTATGAGGCCGAGCTGGCCGCCGAACTGGCGCCCTTCATGGCCCAGTGCGAGCTCACGCCGGCATTCGAGGCCTACGTGGCCGCGGTGCCGCGCACCAGGAAGCACACCAATGACTTTCTGGTCGAGCTGAACCAGCGTCTGCAAAAAGACATCAGCTACCTGATCCGCATGGAGCCGGGCGTGCAGTCGCCCGAGGAAACGCTGACCAAGGCCTCGGGTTCGTGCCGCGACAGCGCCTGGCTGATGGTGCAGGTGCTGCGCCACCTGGGTCTGGCCGCGCGCTTCGTGTCGGGCTACCTCATCCAGCTCAAGAGCGACATCAAGTCGCTCGACGGCCCGAGCGGCACCGAGATCGACTTCACCGACCTGCACGCCTGGTGCGAGGTGTTCCTGCCGGGCGCGGGCTGGATCGGGCTCGACCCGACCTCCGGCTTGCTCGCCGGCGAAGGCCACATCCCGCTGGCGTGTTCGCCCGAGCCGTCGTCGGCCGCACCGGTCAGCGGCGCCATCGACGAATGCGAAACCGAGTTCGAGCACCACATGGAGGTCAGCCGCGTGTGGGAAGCACCGCGCGTGACGCTGCCCTACACCGATGACCAATGGAGCGACATCGAAGCGCTCGGCCATCAGGTCGATGCCGATCTGCTGGCCGGCGACGTGCGCCTCACGCAGGGTGGCGAGCCGACCTTCGTGTCGGTCGATGACCGCGACGGCGCCGAATGGAACACCGAGGCCATGGGGCCGACCAAGCGGCTGCTGAGCGCCGACCTGATGGACAAGCTGCGCCTGAAGTACGGCGATGGCGGCCTGCTGCACTACGGCCAGGGCAAGTGGTACCCGGGCGAGCAGCTGCCGCGCTGGTCGCTCAACCTGTACTGGCGCAAGGATGGCGAGCCGGTGTGGGCGCACCCCGAGCTGTTCGCCAGTGAGCATGAGGACTACCAGGTCACCGACGTTCAGGCCAAGCAGTTCCTGAGCAGCGTGGCCAAGCGCCTGGCGCTCGACCCCAAGTACGTGTTCCCCACCTTCGAGGACACCTGGTACTACCTGTGGCGCGAGCGCAAGCTGCCCACCAACGTCGACCCGTTCGACGCGCGGCTGGCCGATCCGCTCGAGCGCGATCGCCTGCGCAAGGTGTTCAGCCAGGGCCTCGACAAGGTCGTCGGCCACGTGCTGCCGGTGGCCCGAACCACCGGGGCCGGTCCGCGCTGGACCTCCGGCGAGTGGTTCTTGCGCGCCGAGCGCTGCTATTTGGTGCCCGGCGATTCGCCGCTGGGTTTGCGCCTGCCGCTCGATTCGCAGCCGTGGGCGGCCGAAGCCGACATGCCGTGGGTGCACGCGCCGGATCAGACCCAGACCTTTGCGCCGCTGCCGGCCTACCGCCGGTTGCGCTATGCCCTCGGCGCGGCCGAAGGCGTGGTGGTCAGCGGTGCGACGGGCGCTGCCGCGGCCCCCGGATCGGCCCAGACCACGGCGACTGCCCCGGGATTGCTGGCGGCCCGACGCGCTGAATCCGCCAGCGTGAAGGTGCCCGCGCCGTTCCAATCGGCCGGCTGGATCACCCGCACCGCGTTGTGCGCCGAGCCGCGCGAAGGCCGGCTGTATCTGTTCATGCCGCCGATGTCGGTGCTCGAGGACTACCTCGAGCTCGTGTCGGCCATCGAAGACACCGCCGTCGAGATGAAGCTGCCCGTCATCCTCGAGGGCTACGAGCCACCGCGCGACCCGCGCCTGGCCACGCTGCGCGTCACCCCCGACCCGGGCGTCATCGAGGTCAACATCCACCCCGCCCACACCTGGGGTGAGCTGGTCGAGCAGACCACGCACCTGTACCAAAGCGCCCACGAAACGCGGCTGTCGACCGAGAAGTTCATGCTCGACGGGCGCCACACCGGCACCGGCGGCGGCAACCACTTCGTGCTCGGTGGCGCCACGGTGGCCGATTCACCGTTCCTGCGCCGCCCCGACCTGCTGGCCAGCATGATTGGCTACTGGCACAACCACCCGGCGCTGAGCTACCTGTTCTCGGGCCTGTTCGTCGGCCCGACCAGCCAGGCGCCGCGTCTCGATGAGGCGCGCAACGATTCGGTCTACGAGATCGAGATTGCCTTTGCCGAACTGCAGCGCGTGACCGCCGAGTTCGGTGCCGGTGAGGGCGCTTGCCCGCCGTGGCTGATCGACCGGCTGCTGCGCAACTTGCTCATCGACGTGACGGGCAACACCCACCGCGCCGAGTTCTGCATCGACAAGCTGTATTCGCCCGACGGCGCGACCGGCCGGCTGGGACTGCTCGAAATGCGCGCCTTCGAGATGCCGCCGCACGCCCGCATGAGCCTCACGCAGCAGCTGCTCATGCGTGCGCTGGTGTCGCGCTTCTGGAAGGAACCGTACCGCCCGGCGCGCCTCAAGCGCTGGAACACCGAGCTGCACGACCGCTTCATGCTGCCGCACTTCATCTGGCAGGACCTGTGCGATGTGGTCGAGGAGCTCAACGCCTTCGGCTATCCGATCAAGGCCGACTGGTTTGCGCCGCACCTGAACTTCCGCTTCCCGCGGCTGGGTGACTTCGTGGCCAAGGGCGTCGAAGTCGAGCTGCGCATGGCGCTCGAGCCATGGCACGTGCTGGGCGAGGAAAACGCCGCCGGCGGCACCGCGCGCTTCGTCGATTCGTCGCTCGAACGCATCCAGGTTCGCGCCACCGGGCTGGTGGGTGACCGCCATGTGGTCACCTGCGACGGCCGCGTCGTGCCGCTGCAGCCCACCGGCCGCGTCGGCGAGTTCGTCGGGGCGGTGCGCTACCGCGCCTGGAATCCGCCATCGGCGCTGCACCCCACGATCGACGTGCACGCGCCGCTGACGCTCGACTTGCTCGACACCTGGATGAACCGCTCGATCGGCGGCTGTCAGTACCACGTGGCCCACCCCGGAGGCCGCAGCTACGACACCTTCCCGGTCAACGCCTACGAGGCCGAGGCCAGGCGGCTGAACCGGTTTTTCCGCATCGGCCACACGCCCGGTACCATGCAGGCCCCTCGCGACGAGCGCAACCCGAACTTCCCGTTCACACTGGACTTGCGGCGCGCTCCACCGGCCGCCTGATGGGCGGGTGCGGCTCATCGGCGGGTGGTGCGTCGGTGGCGCTGCCGCCCGCGTGCGATCAACCTGGGCCTGATGGAGTGGAGGGTGTGAGATGTTGAGCCGGCTCCTGTCAGGCTATGCCTCGGCCGAAGGGCGCTACGACGAGTTGCTGTCGGCGCCTGGCGTTCCCCGTGCGCACTGGGAGGCGTTCTTGCGCTCGCTGGCCGCGCGCGAAGGCGTCGAGGTCAGCGAAACGCTGTCGCTCATGGAACGCGAGATCCGCGAGAACGGGATCACCTACAACGTCTACGCCGACCCGAAGGGCGCCGACCGCCCCTGGGAGGTCGATCCGCTGCCGCTGCTGATCTCGGCGGCCGAATGGGAAGAACTGTCGGCCGGCATCGCGCAGCGCGCCGACCTGCTCAACCGGGTGCTGGCCGACATCTACGGCCCGCAAGAACTGCTGCGCTCGGGCGCGATTCCGCCGTCCATCATCTTCGGCCACCGCGGCTACTTGCATCAGGTGCAAGGCATCCGCCCGCCCGGTGGCGTGCACCTGTTCAGCTACGCGGCCGATCTGGCGCGCTCGCCCGACGGCCACTGGTGGGTGGTCAACGACCGCACCCAGGCGCCCTCGGGCGCGGGCTACGCGCTCGAAAACCGCCTCGTGGTGTCGCGCGTGTTTCCGCAGATGTTTCACGATCTGCATGTGCAGCACCTGGCCTCGTTCTTCGACGCGCTGCGCGAGTCGCTGCTGCGCTGGGCGCCACGCGATGCCACCGAGCGCGCGGGCGATCGAGGGCAGGCGCTCATCGTGCTGCTCACGCCGGGCCCCTACAACGAGACCTACTTCGAGCACGCGCTGCTCGCGCGCTATCTGGGTTTTCCGCTGGTCGAGGGCAGCGACCTGACGGTGCGCGACGGCTGCGTGTGGATGAAGACCGTCGAAGGCCTCAAGCGCGTCAACGCGGTGCTGCGCCGCCAGGACGACGACTACTGCGACCCGCTCGAGCTGCGCTCCGATTCGGCCCTGGGCGTGCCCGGTCTGACCGACTGCGCGCGCCGCGGCACGGTGCTGCTGGCCAATGCGCTGGGCTCGGGCGTGCTCGAGTCGGGTGCGCTGCTGGGCTACTTGCCCAAACTCAGCGAAAAGCTGCTCGGCGAGCCGCTCAAGCTGCCGTCGGTGGCCACCTGGTGGCTGGGCGAGCCCGCCGCGCTCGACGACGCCTGGGGCCGCCTCGACAAGCTCATCATCAAGCCGCTCGAGCGCTCGGCGCGCGAGCCCGCGCTGTTCGGCGCCGATCTCGACGATGCGCAACGCGCCGCGCTGCGCGAGCGAGTGGCCCCACGCGCGCAGCGCTACGTGGCCCAGGAATGGGTGCAACTGTCGCAAGCCCCCGTGCTCGAGCGCTCGGCCAGCCCGGGCCGGCCGACCGGGCGGCTCGCCTCGCGCAGCGTCGGGCTGCGCGTGTTCGCGGTGGCCACGCCCCACGGCTATCACGTGATGCCCGGCGGGCTGACGCGCGTGGCCGGTGACGACAGTTCGCGCGCCATCGCGATGCAGCGCGGCGGCCGCTCGAAGGACGCCTGGGTGCTGTCGCCCGCGCCTGTCAACGCCTCGTTCTCGCTGCTCAGTCGCACGGTGCGACCCGAAGATCTGGTGGCTGCAGCGGCCAACGTGCCTTCGCGCGCGGCCGAGAACCTGTACTGGTTCGGCCGCTACGGCGAGCGCTGCGAGACCACCGCGCGGCTGCTGCGCGTGGCCATCGGCGTGGTGCTTGACGACTCGAAGGCGCCACTGCACGGCCTGTCGCCGGCGCTGGTGGTCGCGCAGCGTGTGGGCCTCATCGCCAAGACCGACCAACCCGGCGCCGGCTTGCTGCGCGCGGCGACCCATCCCGACGAGGGCCTCAGCGATCACCTGCGCCAGTTGTCGCGCGTGGCCTTCAACCTGCGCGACCGCATGTCGGCCGACCACTGGCGCTCGTTGAACCAGCTGATCGCCGACCCGGTGTTCAGGCGCGGCCTGGCCTCACCGAGCCTCGGGCTGCCGCTGGCGATGGGCTGGCTGGACCGCGCCGTGACCTCGATGACCACGCTGTCGGGCTTCGTGCTCGACGGCATGACGCGTGGCGTGGGCTGGCGTTTCCTGTCCATCGGCCGGCGCATCGAGCGGCTGGCCACGCTGTGCACCGTGCTGCAGGTCGCCATCACCGAAGGCCGCACGCACGGACTCGACTGGCTGCTCGAATACGCCGACTCCACCGTCACCTACCGCTCGCGTTACCTGGTCGCACCCGAGTGGCTGCCGGTGCTCGACTTGCTGCTGCGCGACGAGGACAACCCCCGATCGGTGGCCTTTCAGATCAAGGGACTGGCCGAGTTCGTGGCCAAGCTCGAGCACAGCCACGGCCGCTTCGCCAGCGACGTGCTCGCCCCGGCGCAAGCCGCGCTGCGTGGCCTGGGGCCGGCCGATCTGCACCCCGAGAGCGAGGCGTTGGCCCGCGTGCTGGCGCAGCTGCAGCGCGCCGCCCACGCCGTGTCCGACGAGCTCACGTTGAAGTTCTTTTCGCACGCCGCCTCGCGCAGCGTGCTGTCGCTGGTCGCATGAAGCTGCCTCCCTCCTCGAACACGTCGGGCTGCGGTCGCTACACCGTCGAGCACGAGACGCACTACTCGTATGTGGCGCCGGTGTCGCAGTCGTGGCAGCTCGGCCGGCTCACGCCGCGCGTGCTGCCGTGGCAGCGCGTGGTGTCGCACAGCCTGAGCATCGAGCCGCAGCCCAACGAGCGACACGAGGCCACCGACAGTTTCGGCAACGTGGTGTCGCACTTCGGGCTGCACGGCGCGCACCACCAGCTGCGCGTGCGCATGCACTGCCAGGTCGAGGTGTCCGAGCGCCCCCGGCTCGACACCGATCACGCCATGTCCGTGGCCGAGGTGCGCGAGGCCGTGCGCCGCCAGCGGCCCGGCGCCGATGACCTGGACGCCGCACGCATGGCCGAGGCCACGCCGCTCGTGCCCTGGTCGGAGGCCGCGCGCGACTACGCCCAAGCCTCGCTGGCCGCCGATCGCCCGTGGGCCGAGGCGCTGCTCGAGCTGACCCACCGCATCCACGAGGACTTCGAGTTCGACGCCGGCGCCACCACGGTGAGCACCTCGGTCGATGAGGTGCTGCAGCACCGCCGCGGCGTGTGCCAGGACTTCGCCCACCTGATGCTGGCGTGCCTGCGCGCGCACGGCCTGCCAGCGCGCTACATGTCGGGCTACCTGCTCACCGACCCGCCACCGGGCATGCCGCGCCTGATGGGCGTGGACGCCTCGCACGCCTGGGTGGGCGCGTTCCTGCCCGGCCACGGCTGGGTCGAGTTCGACCCCACCAACGACCAGCTCGCCGACCGCCGCTACATCACGCTGGCGTGGGGCGCCGACTTCGCCGACGTGGTGCCGCTGCGCGGGGTGATCCTGGGCGGCGGCTTCATGCAGACCATGGACGTGTCGGTGAGCGTGATCCCGCAGGACTGAGCGCGGATCGGCGGGCGCCTCCCCCATCGGAGGGGGTGCTTCATGGGGTGGCCTTTGACGCCTGAGACGACCCTTGCGCGGGATGCGCGAACGGGGTCGATCCGGAAAACTGGCGTCATCGGTCGAGTTGGCCGATGCACGGTTGATTCAACGCACCGCGGTTTTTCCCCACGGGGGAAGACTGAACCCGTTGATCACGCAGACCCACGCCTGTTCAGGAGATCGCCATGTCCAGCACCCCCGCATTGCCGACAGCCACCGTCAGTTCCGGTGAAGCCCGCACCGCAGCGAGTTGCGTGGCGGACCGATCCCGCGCGGTGGCCGGCTGGTACGAGTCGAGCTGGGAGCTGGTCAGCGGGCTGGAGGTGAGCGAGGTGCTGGAGCCCGAGGCCTGGCGCTCGACCGAGCCCGGCGAGTTGCTCAGCGCGCGCGCCTGACCGCCGCGCCGAGCTCGATCACCGCCATGGCGTAGTAGCTCGACCAGTTGTAGCGGGTGATCGCGTAGAAGTTGGCGGTGCCGGCCACGTGAGTGGGCGCGGCCTCGCCGTTTTGCAGCTCGACCAGCGCCAGCCGGGTGCTGGTCGCGGGCCCGCCGATGCGCGCGAGTTCGGTCTCACGCCGGCGCTGCTCAGTCGAAGGCGGTCGGTGCCTGCTGCAAAAGGCTTGGCGTGGCAAGGGTGCTGCCGAATTTTTGTTCCAGTTGCCGACATCAAAGACGACTTGCATGCCGCTTGTTAACCGCCAAAAACATCAATTAATCGTATAGACACAGGAAGCCGTATACTGATAAAATTGGTTCAGCAAGTTTGTTTACGCAAGTAACGTTTTCTCAGCGCCCGCATGGTTTTCTCCTGTCTGTTCAGTCCCGTTTGCACAGCGTGCGCTGAGAAGCCGCTGCGTCAACTCACATCTGTTGCAGACGCGGTCGGTAGGGGCGGGGTGCGTGCCTTTGCGTCGGCAGCTCGTCTGCGCTGCTCGGGCCTCCTGAGGCCCGTCTGGATTTCGCGATGAATGCGCCTCAAAAGCCTAAACAGCGCCTGAGCGGTTCAGTTGTCCGCCGGCCCCTGGAAAGCCTGTTGCAGGCAGCGCTCTTGCTGGCGCCGTTTTGGGTGCACGCCAAGAGCGGCGATGCGAGCGATGCTGGTGAGGCAGGTGCAGACGACGTCAATGCGTTGCTCCCCGAAGCGGTGGCAGAACCGCGCGAGGACCAGTCGGCAAACCAGGCGGACGAACCAACAACCCAACCCCCCGTTGCGGAGGACGACGACGACCGCCGTCCGGCGGCGATTTGGGGATCGGGTGATGGGGGGTCTCATGCCGCAGACTCGGCTGGCGCCCGAGGCACCGGAGGGTTTTACCCGTGGGGCGCGTTCGGCGCGCTGGCAGGTATCGGGGGCGTGGCTGCGGCTGCGGGCTCGTCTTCGTCATCCGAGCACACGCCGACGCCAACGAGCACGCCGGCGCCGACCGACACGCCAGCGCCAACGGGCACGCCGGCGCCGACGGGCACCCCGACGCCAACCGACACGCCTGCGCCGACCGGCACGCCGACACCGACGCCGACCGACACGCCTGCGCCGACCGACACGCCGACCCTGACCCCAACCGACACGCCGGTGCCCACCGACACGCCTGCGCCCACCGACACGCCTGCGCCCACCGACACGCCTGCGCCGACCGACACGCCGCCGCCCGACGTGACTTTCGACGTTAACGGCCTCGATGTTGACGCTTACATCGAAGGCGCGACTGTCTTCTATGACGCCAACGGCAACTACGCATTTGATGCGGGCGAAGTCTTTGATACGACGGACGCACAAGGCAGTTTTGAGTTTCAAATCACAAACCTGAAAGCAGGCAGCCTGCTCTTTTCGAAAGGCGGCCACGACACCGAAACTGGCAACGAGATAGGCCTGTTTGCCTTCAGGTTGACCAGCTCCTTTTCAGGCTCAGAGGTGGTGGTGATATCGCCAATCTCTACGCTGCTGGCCTTTTACCCAGATTTGACGCAGGCCGAGCTCAGGGCCTACCTGGGGATTGATGATTCGGTGGGCGACCTGCTGTTTTACGACCCGTATGCAGCCGTCAAGTCCGGTTCCTCGGTGGGTGAGGCGGTCTACCTCGCCCAGCATCAGATCTACACCATCCTCTTGGGGCTGGCCCAGGCTGCCACCACCGACGAAAACGGTGTTGTCGATGCCCAAACGATGGCTCGGGTCTCCGCGGCGATTGGCAAAGCCATCCACGACGGCAACGGCACGCTATCGCTCGACGATTTGGTCGCCCAGGTCGCCAGCGGTCTGGGTCTCAGTGATGAGATCGCTGCGTCCATCACGTCGCAGATCCAGGATGTGCTGCATGCGCAAGCCAGTGCATTGGACGGCATGGCGCAGGCCTATCTTGGTCTGCTCAGCGACGATCCCGCCACGCATGACGCGGCCGTCGCGTTTCTGGCAAAAGCCAAAGCCGTGATCGGCGCGTCGCAGACGCTGTTGCTGACGTCCGTTGAGGACACGAAGCACATGACGGGGGACGAGGCTGCCGCACAGTCAGACAAGTTCACCGACGATCTCAACGATCTCATCACGACCCCTTTGACGACGCCGGAGCCGACGACCACCGAAGCGCCGGCGACCACAGAGCCTGGGCCGACGACGACCGAAGCTCCGACGACCACCGAAGCTCCGACGACGACCGAAGCGCCGACGACCACCGTGGCTCCGACGACGACCGAAGCGCCGACGACGACGCCTGGCGAGACGACGACCGAAGCTCCAACGACCACCGAAGCTCCGACGACGACCGAAGCGCCGACGACCACCGAAGCTCCGACGACGACCGAAGCGCCGACGACGACCGAAGCTCCGACGACGACGCCTGGCGAGACGACGACCGAAGCTCCGACGACCACCGAAGCTCCGACGACCACCGAAGCTCCGACGACGACTGGAGCTCCGACGACGACCGAAGCTCCGACGACGACCGAAGCTCCGACGACGACCGAAGCTCCAACGACGACTGGAGCTCCAACGACGACTGGAGCTCCGACGACGACCGAAGCTCCGACGACGACGCCTGGCGAGACGACGACGCCTGGCGAGACGACGACCGAAGCTCCAACGACGACCGAAGCGCCGACGACGACGCCTGGCGAGACGACGACCGAAGCTCCAACGACCACCGAAGCTCCGACGACGACTGGAGCTCCGACGACGACCGATACGCCTACGCCAAGCGATACGCCGACGCCAAGCGACACGCCGACGCCGAGCGATACGCCGACGCCTACGCCGTCCGACACGCCGACCCCGACCCCGACGCCGACGCCGAGCGACACGCCTACGCCTACGCCGACGCCTACGCCGTCCGACACGCCGACCCCGACGCCGAGCGATACGCCTACGCCGACGCCAAGCGACACGCCTACGCCAAGCGACACGCCTACGCCGACGCCAAGCGACACGCCGACGCCGAGCGAT
>CANFXR010000034.1 GCA_947451035.1 Burkholderiales bacterium | reverse complement strand
TCGCCTTCAAGGGCGAACATGGCGCCAAGGAAGCCGGCAAGATGCGCGCCGAAGGCAAGGAGTACGTCGTCAAGGATGGCGACGTGCTGAACTTCCTGTTCAACGTCTGAGCGGTGGTTGGCCGGGGACTGCGGTGAGCCCTCACCCCAACCCTCTCCCGCTGGGCGGGAGAGGGAGCCAGTCAAATACCCTCTCCCTGCGGGAGAGGGTGTATTCGTCCCATCTCCCACACATTTACGGTAGACGTAACGAGTAAATCCGCTTAGGATTTCGCCATGATCCGAAGCTTCCGCGACAAGAGCACGCGAGAGTTTGCGCAGGGCAAGCGGGTCAGGGCGTTTTCGGGTTTCGCGCGGCAGGCCGAGATGAAACTCGATCAACTCGACTGCGCCACCTCGATCCAGGACATTGCCGCCTTGCCCGGCAACCGGTTCGAAGCACTGAAAGGCGACCGCAAGGGCCAGTACAGCATCCGCATCAACGATCAGTGGCGCATCTGCTTCGAGTGGCCGGAAGGCTCCACCGGGCCGGCCAACGTCGAGATCGTCGACTATCACTGAGGACACCCACCATGGCACGCACCCCGATCCATCCCGGCGAGCACCTCGCCGAACAGCTCAGCGAACTCGGCATGAGCGCCGCCGAACTGGGTCGCCGACTGAGCGTTCCCACCAACCGCATCACCAGCATCCTGAACGCACAGCGCGCCATCACGGGCGACACGGCGTTGCGACTCGGGCACTTCTTCGGCACCAGCGCCGACTTCTGGCTGAACCTGCAGAAGGTCTACGAACTTCGCGTGGCCGAGAAGAAACTGGGCGCTACGCTGAGCAAGTTG
Organism: Burkholderiales bacterium; assembly: GCA_947451035.1. Lineage (GTDB taxonomy): Bacteria > Pseudomonadota > Gammaproteobacteria > Burkholderiales > Burkholderiaceae_C > PBB1. The sequence goes on along the minus strand of CANFXR010000034.1, from coordinate 27,173 downwards.
CCGAAGCTTTCCGACGGGGTGCGCGAGCCGGTCACGGTGTGACCGGCCAGCCAACAGGCCAGATCGATACCGACGCGCGCCTCAACGCCCCCGAATGAACGCCAGCAAGTCTTCGGTCAGCCGGTCGCGGTGCGTGACCGGGATGGCGTGCGGCGCGCCTTCGTATTCGATCAGCGTGGCGTTGGCGATGCCCTTCACCGCGGCGCGGCCGGCGGCGTAGATGGGCACGACCTGATCGTCGTCGCCGTGGATCACCAGCGTGGGCACCTTGAACGACGACAGGTCGCGGCGGAAATCGGTGGTTGAAAACGACTTCACGCACTCGAGCGTGGCACGCAGACCGGCCTGCATGGCGACGTTGCGCGTCGACTCCATCCACTCCGAGCTGACGCTGGGCAGGATCCTCACGCCGTAGAACTGCTTGAAAAATCCGGTGTAGAACCGGGCGCGGTCGTCCTGCAGGGCCTCGCTCATCTTCTGGAACGCCGCGGGCTCGGTGCCGTCGACGTTGTCGGGCGTGGCCAGCATGTAGGGCACCACCGACGACACCAGCACGGCCTGCGTCACGCCCTTGCCGGCGTGGCGCGACATGTAGCGCGCCACCTCGCCGCCGCCCATCGAAAAGCCCACCAGCACCGCATCGCGCGCGCCGGTCTGCTCGATCACCGAGGCCAGGTCGTCGGCCAGCGTGTCGTAGTCGTAGCCGCTCCACGGCTGCGACGAGCGGCCGAAGCCGCGCCGGTCGTAGGCGATGGTGCGGTAGCCGGCCTCGGCCAGCTTCGTGGCGTGGTGGTCCCACATGTCGGACGACAGCGGCCAGCCGTGCAGCAGGATCACCGGACGCCCGGCGCCCCACTGCTTGACATAGAGCTGGGTGTCTTTACTGGTGGTGAGATAGGTCATGGCGGGTTCCGCAAAGTGGTTGATGACTAAGTATTTACCCTTAGTCCGGGGCGGAACTTGACACCGATCAACTTCGTGTGCCGCTCCCTGCGGCGCCCCCTGCCCGGATCTGCGGTGGCGCGCGGGTCAGATCACTGCCAGCCAAAGCGCCGGATGTAGAACCGCTTCATCAGCGTGGTCAGCAGCGCATAGCCCGCCAGGATGGCGGCCAGCCAGCCGAAGAAGGGCAGCGGCAACGAGCGCAGCCCGAATCCGGCAGCCAGCGGGCCCATCGGCAGCCACAGGCCGACGGCCACCACGGCCCCGGTCATGACCAGCAGCGGCGCTGCCGCGCGGCTCTCGATGAAGGGCAGCCGGGGCGTGCGGATCATGTGGACCACCAGCGTTTGCGTGAGCAGCCCGACGACAAACCAGCCCGAATGAAACAGGCCCTGCGTGGCGGGCGAATTGGCGCCGAACACCCACCACAGCACCGCGAAGGTGGTGAAGTCGAACAGCGAGCTGATCGGGCCGAAGAAGACCATGAAGCGCCCGATGCCCGCAGCGTCCCACTTCAGCGGCCGGCTGACCAGTTCGGCATCGACGCGGTCGAACGGAATGCCGGTCTGCGCGATGTCGTAAAGAAGGTTTTGCACCAGCAGCTGCAGCGGCAGCATCGGCAAAAACGGCAAGAAGGCGCTGGCCACCAGCACCGAGAACACGTTGCCGAAGTTCGAGCTCGCGGTCATGCGGATGTACTTGAGCATGTTGCAAAAGGTGGTGCGGCCTTCGACCACGCCCTCGTCGAGCACCAGCAGGCTCTTTTCGAGCAGGATGATGTCGGCGGCCTCCTTGGCGATGTCGACCGCGGTGTCGACCGAAATGCCGATGTCGGCCGCGTGCAGCGCCGGCGCGTCGTTGATGCCGTCGCCCATGAAACCCACCACATGGCCGCCGCCGCGCAGCGCGCGCACGATGCGCTCCTTGTGCAGCGGCGTGAGTTTGGCGAACACCGCGTGCTGCTCGACGGTGAGCGCGAGCTGCGCGTCGTCCATCGCGTCGATCTGTGAGCCGAGTTGCACCGCGTCGGCGGCCAGTCCGACCTGGCGGCACACGCGCGCGGTGACGCGCTCGTTGTCGCCGGTGAGCACCACCACCCGGATGCCGTGCGCGGCCAGCGCCTGCAGCGCCGCGGCGGCCGAGTCCTTGGGCGGATCGAGAAAGGCGATGTGGCCGATCAGCGTGAGCGCGGTCTCGTCAGCCACCGAGCAGACGACCTGGCTGGGTGGCAGCACCTTCATCGCCACGGCCACCACGCGCAGCCCGCTGTCGTTGAGCTCGCGCGTGGCCTGCAGCACGCGCGCCATCGTCGCGTCATCAAGCGGCTCGTCGTGCGTGCTGTCGCCCTCGCCCGTGCGCACCCGGGTGCACACCGCGAGCACTTCTTCGAGCGCGCCCTTGCAGATCAGCTCGTGGTGCTCGTCGCGCGCACTCACCACCACCGACATGCGGCGGCGCACGAAATCGAACGGGATCTCGTCGATCTTGCGGTAGTCCTGCTCGAGCTTGAGTTCGGTGGCCAGCTCGACGTGCTCGAGCACCGCGTGGTCGAGCAGGTTCTTCAGGCCGGTCTGGTAGTGGCTGTTGAGGAAGGCGAAATGGAGCACGGGCTCGGACGGCCGCCCGAAAGCGTCGGTGTGGCTGGCCAGCGCGATGCGGTCTTGCGTCAGCGTGCCGGTCTTGTCGGTGCACAGCACGTCCATGGCCCCGAAGTTCTGGATCGCATCGAGCCGCTTGACGACGACCTTGCGGTGCGACAGCGCCACCGCGCCGCGGGCCAGCGTGGTGGTGACGATCATCGGCAGCATCTCGGGCGTCAGTCCCACCGCCACCGACAGCGCGAACAGGCACGCCTGCAACCAGTCGCCCTGCGCAAAGCCGCTGACCAGCAGCACGATGGGCACCATCACCAGCGCAAAGCGGATCAGCAGCCAGCTCACGCTGTTGACGCCGGCCTGGAAGGCGTTGGGCGCGGCCTCGGTCGCCGAAGCGCGCAGCGCCAGCGCGCCAAAGCAGGTGCGGTTGCCGGTGGCCACCACCAGCGCCGTGGCCGTCCCCGAGATGACGTTGGTGCCCATGAACACGAGGTTGCCCTGCTCCAGCGGGCCGTTGCCGTCGGCGTGGCGATCGACGAACTTCTCCAGCGGCATCGATTCGCCGGTCAGCGCCGACTGCGACACGAACAGGTCGCGCGCGCTGAGCACGCGGCAATCGGCCGGGATCATGTCGCCGGCCGACAGCGCCACCAGATCGCCGCGCACCAGCTCGCGCAGCGCGATCTCGCGCGTGGGCAGCGCAGCAGGGGCCAACGCGGCCGGCGTCTGTGGCGCTGACGACGAACGGCGAATCACGGTGGCGGTGTTGCTGACCATCGCCTTGAGCCGGTCGGCGGCGCGGTGCGAGCGGCCTTCCTGCACGAAGCGGATGAGCGTGCTCATCACCACCATCACGCCGATGACGATGGTGGCCTTGGCGTCCTGGGTCAGGTACGACACCACGGCCAGCACGCTGAGCAGCAGGTTGAACGGGTTGCGGTAGCAGTGCCACAGGTGCAGCCAGGCGGGTAGCGGTGCCTCGTGCTGGACCTCGTTGGGCCCGTGGCGGGCCAGCCGCGCGGCGGCTTCGCGCGCGCTCAGGCCCTCGGGGTGCGAGTCCAGACGCGCGATCGCCGCGGCCGGGTCGTCGCGCGCGGCGCGCATCAGCTCGGCGGCGGTGGCGTCGGGCACCGCCGCCACCGGGCCGCGGCCGGCCAGCGTGGCGACCAGCGGGTGGCGGCCGAAATGCCGCAGCGTGCGGTGCCGTCGCAGAAAGCGACTGAACAGCCGCTTCAGATCGATCGTCATGCCGGCCTCGTGCCCATGGCCACCGCTCGGCTCATGCGGTCACCTGGCCATCGACGACCTGGATGGTCTTGTCGCAGCGTGCGGCCAGCGCCGGGTTGTGCGTCACGAACAGCACCGTCGTGCCGTGTTCCTGATTGAAGCGGCGCAGCAGTGAAAACACATCGTCGGCGCTGCGGGTGTCGAGGTTGCCGGTGGGCTCGTCGGCCAGCAGCAGCGCCGGGTTCATCGCCAGCGCACGGGCGATGGCCACGCGCTGCTGCTGCCCGCCGCTGAGGTTGGCCGCGCCGTTGTGCTGCTGCGCGCGCAGCCCGACGCTGTCGATCAGCTCGGCGGCGCGCGCGCGCATCGCGTCGTCGGCAAAGCCGGCCGCACCGAGCATCGGCATCATCACGTTTTCGAGCGCGCTGAAGGCGGTGATCAGGTGGTGGTACTGAAACACGAAGCCGATCGCATGGCCACGCAGGCGCGTCAGAGCGCGGTCGTCGAGCGCGGACGTTTCCTCGCCGCACACGGCCACGCCACCGGCGCTCGGACGATCAAGCAGGCCGATGATGTTGAGCAAGGTGGACTTGCCCGAGCCCGACGGACCCATCACTGCGCAGAACTCGCCACGCAACAGCGTCAGGTCGATGCCGTGCAGCACCTCGGTCTCGAACGGCTTGCCCACGTTGTAGGCCTTGCGCACGCCACGCAGCGAGACGACGACCGGACGCGCCGGTGCCACGGCGAGCGCATCGGGCGCTGCGAGCTCAGCCACGGATGGCCACCACCGGATCGAGTCGGGCCGCCCGCAGCGCCGGTGCAAAGGCGGCCAGCAAGCCGGTGAGCGTGGCCAGCACCAGCGCGGCCGAAAACAGCTTGGGGTCGAACACCAGCGGGAACAACGGCGTGCCGTCGGCGTTGCGCGCATAGCGCTGCCACAGCACCAGCGCCGTCGCACCGATGGCGCAGCCCACGACCGAGCCGCCCAGCCCGAGCAGTCCGCCTTGCAGCAGGAACACGCGCAGGATCTGCCCCTGCGAGATGCCCATCGCGCGCAGGATGCCGATCTCGCGCGACTTCTGCACCACCACCACCACCAGCACGCTGGCGATGCCGAAGGCCACCGACAGCGCCACGAAGAAGCGGATCGCGGTGTTGGCGGTGGTCTGCGCGCTGATGGCGGCAAAGAACTGGGCGCTGGTCTTGATCCAGCTGTCGGCCTCGACACCGGTGGCGCGCGTGATGCGCTGGGCCACGCCTTCAGCGGCATAGACGTCGCGCACCGTGACTTCGAGGCTGGTCACGCCGCCGGGCAGCCCGAGCAGGCTCTGGGCGGTGTGCAGCGCCATGAACACGCTGCGCGAGTTCACGCCCTTGTTGCCCAGATCGAAGATGCCGGTGATGGTGAGCGCGCTGGATGCACCGCTGGCGGTGGTCACACGCAGCTTGTCGGTGACATCCAGACCCAGATCGCTGGCGAGCTCGGTGCCGATCAGGATGTCGCTGCCGGTCAGGCGCGTGGTGCCGCGCACGAGCTTGTCGTTGAGGTCGATGATGCGGAAGTACAGCTCGGGCTGGATGCCGCTGAGCGAGATCGAGCGACTCACGCTGCCGCGCAGCACCAGCGCCGAGCCGCCGGCCACCGGCGACACCACGAGCACCTCGGGCATCGCCCGGATCTGCTCGGCCACCGCCTGCCACTGGTCGATGGACTTCAATCGCTGCAGCGGCGGCTGCACGATGGCCGCCTCGACCTCAGGAGGCTGGCCGCCCGGGGCGCTGGCCGCGCCGCGCAGCGCGCGGGTCACGTCCTTGGGCGGCAGCAACTGGATGTGCGCCTGCGCCGACAGCACGCGGCGTATGAAATTGGACTGCAGGCCGGCCAGCAGCGCCGACATGAAGACGATCACCCCGACGCCGATGGCCACGCCGGTCATGATGAAGATGGTCTGCAGCCGGCCCTCGCGCAGGAAACGCAGCGCCACGATCCACTCGAAGGGCAGCCAGCGCGAAAACATGCGTGGCGCCTGACTCACGGCAGCGCCGCCGGCGCCACCGCCCGCACCCGCGAGCCGGGCTCCACGCCCGTGGGCGCTGCGACCACGCGGTCGCCCTCGCTCAGACCCTCGAGCACTTCGGCCCAGCCACCGCTGCGCAGCCCCAGCCGCACCGGCCGGCGCACGGCACGGCCGGCTTCGATGCGCAGCACCGAGCCGTCGGCCGAATCGGGCCCCGCAGAGTCGCTCAGCGCGCTCACCGGCAGCAGCAAGGCGCCGTGGCGCTGCGCCACTTCGATGTCGACCGACACCGTCATGTCCTGCGTCAGCGCCAGCGGCGGCGCGGCCACGTCAAGCTTGACCTGCACCGCACCGGTCTGTGCATTGATGCCCGGGTTGATGTAGACCAGCCGGGCGGCGAAGCGCGTTTGAGGATACGCATCGGCCGAGGCCAAGGCCGCCTGGCCCAGCGCCAGCAGCCGCAAATTGCGCTCGTCGATCTCGGCCACCAGCTGCGTGGGACCGTCAGGCGACAGCGTCATCAGCACCTTGCCGGACTGCACCACATCGCCCGGCTCGACATTGCGGCCGATCAGCGTGCCGGCCACGGGAGCGCGGATGACGGTGTAGGCGGCGCGCGCGCGGGCGGCGTCGGCGCCGGCACGCGCCTGAACCACCGCGGCGGCGGTGAACTCATGTTCGCCACCGCCGTCGCGCAGGGTGTCGAGCTGCTTTTGAGCCGATTGCCGCTGGGCATCGGCCAGCTCGAACGCCTTGCGCGAGTCATCGAGCGCAGCCTCACCGATGAAGCCCTGGCCGAACAGCGCTTGCTGGCGCCGCCACATCGCGCTCGCGTTGTCGAGGCTGGCCTGGGCCTGGCGCAGCGACTGCTCGGCCACGGGCACTTGCACCTCACGCAATTGGCGCAGGCGGGTCTGCGCTTGCGCCAGCGCGATCTGGGCCTGCTGCGCGATGGCCCGCTGCTCGGTGGATTCGAGCTCGATGAGCACGTCGCCCGCCTTGACCACCTGCCCCTCGGCCACCGGCACACGCATCACCGTGGCGGTGATCTGCGCGCCGACTTCCACCCGATGCGCGGTTTCCACCCGGCCGCTGGCCACCACGGACTGCACCAGATCGCGCCGCTGGAGCGTTTCAGCCGCCACCTGCGGACCCAGCCACCAGCGCGCCGCGAGGGCCGCAACCAGCAATGCGGCCAGCAGCACGCCCAGGAATTTCCAGCGGGGTCGGGTCGGATGGGGGGTGTCGGGCATGGCGGAGGCGAATGGGACGGTGCCGCCTCAGCGGGCGCCGGCGAACGTGGTTCGAGCATGCAACCCGCCCAATGCGTTGACCATGATCAGCGTCAAGTGCCACGGATGCGATGCGCCCATCATGGAGCCGATCCGTTCACGAACACGGCTTGGCACTCGAGCCATGCGAGTGCTAACATTTGCGGCCTTTCGCAGGTTTGAACCCGTCGACTTTCACCATGAACACGACCTTCTCGAACTCAACTTCTGCTCTCACGCTGCGTGATCCGTGGACGATGGTGCCCTCGCTGGGCAACATCGATGCCTACATCTCGGCGGCCAACCGCATCCCGATGCTCACCCTTGAGGAAGAGCAGGCGCTCGCGCGCCGGCTGCGCGAAGCCGGTGACGTGCAAGCGGCCGGGCAGATGGTGTTGTCGCACCTGCGGCTGGTGGTGTCGATCGCGCGGCAGTACCTGGGCTACGGCCTGCCGCACGGCGACCTGATCCAGGAAGGCAACGTGGGCCTGATGAAGGCGGTCAAGCGGTTCGACCCCGACCAAGGCGTGCGGCTGGTGAGTTACGCCATGCACTGGATCAAGGCCGAGATCCACGAGTACATCTTGAAGAACTGGCGCATGGTCAAGGTGGCCACCACCAAGGCGCAGCGCAAGTTGTTCTTCAACCTGCGCTCGATGAAGCAAAGCCTGAAAGACGACGCGGCCGAGGGCGAAACCCACCGCCATGCGCTGACCCAAAGCGAAGTCGACACGATGGCGCGCACGCTGAACGTCAAGCGCGAGGACGTGCTCGAGATGGAAACGCGGCTGTCCGGTGGCGATGTGCCGCTCGACCCGCTGACCGACGATGACGGCGAAGACGGCTACGCGCCCATCGCCTATCTGGCCGACGACACCCAGGAGCCAAGCCGCGTGCTCGACGCCCACCACCGCGACTGGCTGGCCAGCGACGGCATCTCGCTGGCGCTCGAGTCTCTGGATGCGCGCAGCCGGCGCATCGTCGAGGAGCGCTGGCTCAAGGTCAACGACGACAACTCGGGCGGCATGACGCTGCACGACCTGGCCGCCGAATACGGCGTCAGCGCCGAGCGCATCCGCCAGATCGAGGTGGCCGCCATGAAGAAAATGCGCAAGGCGCTGGTGGAAGCCAACTGACCCGAGCAGGTAGCGGTTACAGCAAGACAAACGGCCCCGCGGGGCCGTTTTTCATGGTCGAGCCGGGCGGGCGGTGGCTCAGTCGCCGGCGAGCAACGCCTTCAGATCGGCGGTGAGCGCCTCGGGGCCACTGCCGTAACGCACGAACAGCCGGACCTTGCCGTGCGTGTCGAACACGTACGAACCGGCGGTGTGGTCGAGGCTGTAGGTGCCCGGGCTCTTGCCGGGGACCTTGGCGTAGAACACCTTGAATTCCTTGGCGGTGGCGGCGGTTTGCTCGGGTGTGCCGCGCAAGGCGATGAAGCTCGGGTCGAACCCGGCCATGTAGGCCTTGAGCATCTCGGTCGTGTCGCGCTCGGGATCGAGGGTGACGAACACCCCCTGCACGCGGTTGCCGTCAGCACCCAGCTTGGCCTTGATCTGCGCGAGTTCGGCCATCGTGGCCGGGCACACATCCGGACACTGGGTGAAGCCGAAGAACACCAGCGTGACCTTGCCCTTGAAATCCGCCAGCGTGCGCGCTTGGCCGTATTGATCGGTGAGCGACAACGTGCGGGCGTATTCGGCGCCGGTGATGTCCACGCCGTGGAAGGCGGGCGATGCACCCGAACGTGCCGAAACAGCATCGTTGCAGGCCGTGAACGCCGCGCCGCACAGCAGCGCCAGCACGACCGCCTGGCCGCGCCGCAGCCAGCCGCGGCGACTCGAACCACCGGACCCGCCCGAAGGAAAAAGTGGTGTCAAAGCAGCGGCCCCAGGTAGTGATCGACCAGCAGCGCGGCGAACAACAGCATCAAGTGCCAGATCGAGAAGCGAAAGGTCTTGCGAGCCAGCGCGTCCGAGTAGTTGCGCCACAGCTTCCAGGCATAGCCGGTGAAGCCCGCACCCAGCGCCACCGCGCTCGCCAGATAGATCACGCCGCTCATGCCCGAGATGAACGGCAACAGCGTGGCGGCGAAAAGCACCAGCGTGTACAGGAACACATGCAACTGCGTGAAGGCTGCTCCGTGCGTCACGGGCAGCATCGGCAGCCCGGCCTTGCGATAGTCCTCGGCCCGGTACAGCGCCAGAGCCCAGAAGTGCGGCGGCGTCCACAGGAAGATGATCAGGCACAGGATGAGCGCTTCGGCACCCACATCGCCACGGATCGCCGCCCAACCCAGCACCGGCGGCATGGCACCCGAAGCGCCGCCGATCACGATGTTTTGCGGCGTTGCCGGCTTGAGCACCACGGTGTAGATGACGGCATAACCGACAAAGGTGGCGAATGTCAGCCACATGGTGAGCGGGTTGACCCAGAAGTACAGCACCGCGCTACCGACCGCGCACAGCACCGTCGAGAAAGTGATGGTTTGCAGGTTGGTCAGTTGCCCCTTGGCGGTGGGACGCCAGGCGGTGCGGGCCATCTTGGCATCGATGTGCTGCTCGACCACACAGTTGATCGCAGCAGCCGCACCCGCCACCAGCCAGATCCCGGCAGTGGCCGCCAACGCCAGCCGCAGGTCAGGCAGACCGGGCACGGCAAGCAGCATGCCGATGACCGCGCAAAACACGATCAACTGAACCACCCGTGGCTTGGTCAGCGCGTAGTACTGCTTCAACCGCAAGGTGCGGTCGACGGCAGGCAAGGAGGAGGCGAGGGTTTCAGACATGGCGGGGAGACTGATTCTACGAAGCGGCTGGTGCCACGCGGGGGGTTGTCGGGGTTGCCGCAGGGGCATCCAGTGGCGTGCCTGAGCGGCGCGAGCGGGTGATCATCATGGTCAGCACCACCACCAAGGCGGCGGCACCGCCCGTGTGCCCGACCGCGGCCACCAAGGGCCAGTCCAGCACCACGTTGCTCAAACCGGTGAGCATCTGCCACAGCAGGACCACACCCAGGGCTCGCGCCCATCGGTGCTGCTCGGCGTCGCCACTGGCCCCAAGCCGCCATGCCAGGCCACCCACGGCCACCAGCACCACCGCGGCACCCAGCCGGTGAACGACGTGAATCGCGGTCAAGGCCGAGAACGGAAGGTATTGCCCGTCGGACCCCAGGCCGAGTTCACGGGCCACCGTGAAGCCACGGGCGAAATCCATCGTTGGCCACCACTCGCCCTGACAGGTCGGGAAGTCCTCGCAGGCCAGCACCGCATAGTTGGTGCTGACCCAACCGCCCAGCGCGATCTGCACCACGCACACGACCAGCACGACCATCGCGCCCCGGTACAACGCGGGCGACAGCCTCAAGCGCCTGTCGACCGACAACTGCGACTGAACCGCCAGCAGCCCCAGCAATCCCAGGGCACCCAGCAAATGCGCCGTCACGATGGCGGGATAGAGCTTCATGGTGACGGTCAAGGCACCAAATGCACCCTGAAGACAGACCCAGACCCAGGTGGCCGTCGCCCACCATGGCGAGACCGTCAACCGCTGCTGGCGAGATGACACCCAGGCCGCGATGGCCAGCACCGTGATCAGCGCACCGACACCGGTGGCCAGATAGCGGTGGAGCATCTCGATCCAGGCCTTGCCGCGTGTCACGGGGCCCGTGGGCATCGCACTTTGGGCTACGTTGATTTGATGGTGCGCGCCAAGCGGGCTCACGCTGCCATAGCAACCGGGCCAGTCCGGGCAGCCCAGCCCCGAGTCGGTGAGCCGCGTGAACGCGCCGACAAGCACCAGATCGAACGTGAGAAACAGCGTGATCAAGGCGAGCGCACGCCAGCGCTGGGCTGAGGTGGCTTGCCGATGCTGCCAGCCCACCCACAGCAGCGGCAACAGCGCCAGCGTCGCTCCGAGCAGCAGCAGGAGCGCCGAGGGGCTGAAGTCGTAGGCAGGTGCAGTCATCTGTCGTCGCGACGCCTCAACGACCGGGGTTGTCCCATGAGGCCGAGGCACGCAGCAGCCGTTCGAGATCGCGCTTGAGCTTGGCAGGATCGGGGTCGACGGGCGCTCGCATCATCCACTGCCCCATCGGATCGACAAGGTACATGTGGTCAGCCAGTTGCTGAGCCGGTGCCGGGCTGAGCCACTGTGCCAGCGACTCGGCATCGACTCGCAGCACCGTGGCCGGATCCCCCGCAGAAATCGCCGTCATCAACTCGGGGCTCGGCGTGGCGCCGTCAGTGATGAGCCAGATCTTGTCGACCCGGTCCTTCTCGCGGCCGAGGGTTTCACGTAACTGCCGTTGCAGGTACAACTGCTTTTCGCACAGCGCATCGCAAGCGCCAGCGGCGACCACCACCATCAGCCACTGACCGTGGAGACTGGTGGCAGCCACCGGCTCACCGGCCAGGGTTTTCAGCGGCAGCGTCTGCGGCAACGCGCGCGGCGGTGTGATGAGCTCGCTGTAGTTCGTGCGCGCCTGCGGCCTGATGACGAAGTAGGTGAAATACGACGCGAGCACCGGTGCCGCACACACCGCGAGCACCAGCAACATCCTCAAGCGGCCAGACGCAGTTCGACGGCCCGAAAGATCGGGCGTCGGCATCGAATGAACCGTGAGCCCCAGCGCGGCGGCGGAGTCAACCGGCGTGCCGGGATCGGAGGCGGGGGCTGACAATTTGGAACCAGACATACAACCCTGACATCAAGGCGCAAAGCGCAAACCATTGAAAGGCATAACCGTAATGCTTTTGAATCCCGACATCCGGGCGACCCCATTGTCGTGACAACCCGTCCTGCGGCGCACCATCGGCGTCCTGAATGATCGACAACGGTTTGAGATCCAACGAGAACGCGCGGCCGTAGTCGGCGAGGTCGAGATTCTGTCGGATCGCTCCCGAGGCGGCGCCGCCAAAGTCATACAGCCTGAGGGGTGGCGGGGCCACATGGCCTTTGACCGTGACCTCACCGGACTCGGTGGGGATGTCCGGAACGTGCGTGCGGTCCATCGCGTCGCGGGGCGCCCATCCGCGTTGAATCAGAACGGTTCCGCTCGAATCCTCCAGTTTGAGTGGAGTGACCACGAAGAAGCCGGGCCGGCCGTTCATCTGGCGGTTGTCCAGGAACACGGTGGCAGACGACACCCAGCGGCCCTGCACGACAACGGCGCGATCATGTTGCTCGAGCGCTTGGCCGGCCGTGGCGGCCAGCGCAGAGGCAGGCAGCGCAGGCAGCTCGGAGCGCGAATCCATCGATCTCTGAAGGGCCTCTTTCTGCGCGGCCCGATCCAGTTGCCAGACCCCCAGGCGCGCGGTGCCTGCGACGCCAAGCACCGTGGCGACCAAGACGATCACAGCCCTTCGTTTTTGCCGATTGCCGCTGGATACCGGGTTGTTCACGCAAGACTCCTGCGCCGCAGAGGCGCTCGAAGCCCATAATGTCTCTTCATGAAATACCTCATCGGTTTGGCCTTTCTGGGGATCGTCGGCGCCTTGGCGCTGGCGGGCATCTCCATGGTTCGGGACGGGCGTGACGGAAAACCCAAGTCAGACCGAATGATGCGAGCGCTTGCCCTTCGCGTGGGCATCTCGGTGCTGTTGTTCTTGTGCCTGCTGGGCAGCTACCTGATGGGCTGGATACAGCCCACCGGCATCCCGCGAAACTGACACCAAGCCGGATAAACAAAAAAGCCGCGTTGAGCGGCTTTTTTGCTTTACTCGGGATCGCTTGCGGTCACATCCAGTAAACGACGATGTAAAGCCCAAGCCAAACGACGTCCACGAAGTGCCAGTACCAGGCCGCACCCTCAAAACCGAAGTGCCGCTGCGGGGTGAAATGTCCCTTTTGCAGGCGCAGCGTGATGAACGTCAGCATCAACGCACCAATCAGCACGTGGAAGCCGTGGAAGCCGGTCAGCATGAAGAAGGTGGAGCCGTAGACGCCTGAGGACAGCTTGAGGTTGAGTTCGCTGTACGCATGCGAATACTCGTAGGCCTGCACGCACAGGAACGTGGCGCCCAGCAACACCGTCAGCCACATGAAGCCGATGGTCTTGGCTCGGTTGCCGGCCAGCAAGGCGTGGTGGGCGATGGTGAGCGTCACGCCCGAGGTCAGCAGCAGCGCAGTATTGATCGTCGGCAGAGGCCAAGGGCCCATCGTCGCGAACGAATCCACTGTGCCTGCGGGTGCAGCGGTAAACCCGGCCTGCACGCTGGGCCACACGGCCTTGAAATCAGGCCAGAGCAATGCGTTTTCCAGACTGCCCAAATTGGGAACAGCATGCAGCCGCACCCAGTACAGCGCGCCGAAAAAGGCGCCGAAGAACATCACCTCAGAGTAGATGAACCAGCTCATGCTCCAACGGAATGACACGTCAATGCGATCGCTGTACAGGCCACCTTCGCTCTCCCCAATGGCCTGACGGAACCAGGCTTGAAGCACGAAGGCCAGCAAGACAAAGCCAGCCAAGACCGTGTACGAACCCCAGCCTCCCGCGTTGATCCATTGCGCTGCGCCCGTGATGATTAAAAACAGGGCCGCGGCGAGCAGTACCGGGAAGCCCGACGGGGCTGGCACGAAGTAGTAAGGCGCCTTGTTGTGCGCGCTGGCGGAAGTGGTCGTTGCCGACATGTTTTCTCCTGAATCCCAACAACTTACATCTCAAAGAACGAGGCAACGCGCATGCACGCAGCTTCCGCTCCACATTAGGTCAAGTGGCGACGCCACTTGACAGCACCCAACTCACCACACTGGCAAGGATCGCAATCAGCACCAAGGCCCCGATCACGCCAGCCACCACCACATGAGCCGGACTCAACTCACGGAGGTCATTTTCATGATCCACCGCTTTTCGAACGCCAAAGAACGACCAACCCACCGTGCGTAACGTCTGAAAAAACGTGCCCCTGCGGCGACCCGCCCCCTTGGAGTCATCGCCAGCCTGTTTCATGAAGGCAGCGCTTCGGATGCGTGTTGCACGGCCACGGGCGCCATCGGCACCTTGCCACCCACTTCGAAAAAGGTGTACGACAACGTGATGGTCATGACGTCTTTTGGCAGCTTGCCGTCGATCACGAAGACCACCGGCCACTGCTTGGTCTCGCCGGCCTTCATCGTGTACTCGTTGAAGCAAAAACACTGCACCTTGTTGAAATAGGCCATGGCCTGCATCGGCGCGTAACTCGGGATCGCCTGGGCAACCATCGTGCGGTTCTGGATGTTCGTGAACTCGTACATCACGGTCGTCATTTCGCCCGGATGAACGTTGATGCTGTTGACCGCGGGCTTGAACTTCCAGACGCCACGGGAGTTGGCATCAAATTCCACCGTGATGGTGCGACTCGCATCAACCTGCGTGTTGGCTCTGGAGCCCTCGCCAGCGCGCCCGGAAACCACTTGGTCAGACAGCGCCAGCACATTGATACCCAGCGCCGTACAAATCGACTTGTAAATCGGCACCAACGCATATCCAAAGCCAAACATCAGCGCCGTGATGACCAGCAACTTACCCACCATCCGAGGGTTGTCCCCCTGAAGCAGCGCCTGTGCACGCGTGGAAATGGGCCAGCCGCTCATCAATCAAACACCGAGCAGGGCGGCCTTGGCCATGAACCCGACAAAAAACATGATCGCTATCGATGCCAGCACCAGCGCCAGCCTGACGTTTCGTTTTTTCTGATCGGGAGAAGACATGGCCAAGCGAGCCTCAGGCAATGATTTTGGTAGCGGCAGCATTCAGCTTCGGCGGTGTTTCGAAGGTGTGGAACGGGGCCGGCGAAGGCACTTCCCACTCGAGACCCTCGGCACCTTCCCAAGGCTTCGCCGGCGCGGGCTCACCCTTGCCACGCATCATCGGCAACACAACGAAGAAGAAGAAGTAGACCTGCATGAGCCCGAACCCGAAGGCTCCGATGGAGGCCACCGCATTGAAGTCAGCGAACTGCATCGGGTAGTCGGCATAACGGCGCGGCATGCCAGCCAACCCGAGAAAGTGCATGGGGAAGAAGGTGACGTTGAAGAAAATCAACGAGCCCCAGAAGTGAATCTTGCCCCTTGTTTCGTTGTACATCACACCTGTCCACTTCGGGCCCCAGTAGTACACGCCAGCGAACATGGCGTACAGCGACCCGGCCACCAGCACATAGTGAAAGTGGGCCACGACGTAATACGTGTCCTGCATCTGGATATCGACGGGTGCCACCGACAGGATCAGACCTGTAAAGCCCCCCATCGTGAACACGAAGATGAAGCCCACGGCAAACAGCATCGGCGTCTCGAAGGTCATCGACCCGCGCCACATCGTGGCGATCCAGTTGAAGACCTTCACGCCTGTCGGCACGGCAATCAGCATCGTCGCGTACATGAAGAACAGTTGCCCGGTCACCGGCATTCCGGTGGTGAACATGTGGTGTGCCCACACCATGAAAGACAAGATGGCAATCGATGCCGTCGCGTAGACCATGGAGGTGTAACCAAACAGGCGCTTGCGTGCAAAGGCCGGGATGATGGCGCTGATGATGCCGAATGCCGGCAAGATCATGATGTAGACCTCTGGGTGACCGAAGAACCAGAAGATGTGCTGGTACATCACCGGATCACCACCACCAGCTGGGTTGAAGAAACTGGTCCCGAAATGGCGATCGGTCAAGGTCATCGTGATGGCACCCGCCAGCACGGGCATCACTGCGATCAGCAGGTAAGCCGTGATGAGCCAAGTCCAGCAAAACAGGGGCATCTTCATCAGAGTCATGCCGGGCGCGCGCATGTTCAAGATGGTCACGATGATGTTGATCGAGCCCATGATCGAACTGGCACCCAGGATGTGCATGGCAAAAATGCCGCCATCCATGGAAGGGCCCATTTGCAGTGTCAACGGTGCGTACAGAGTCCAACCTGCAGCGGGAGCACCGCCGGGCATGAAGAAGGACGACACCAAAGTCAAAGCGGCCGGGATCAGCAACCAGAAACTGAGGTTGTTCATCCGAGCAAAAGCCATGTCGGCCGCGCCGATCTGCAGCGGAATCATCCAGTTCGCGAAGCCGACGAAGGCGGGCATGATCGCGCCGAACACCATGATGAGTCCGTGCATCGTCGTCAACTGGTTGAACAGTTGCGGATTGACGAACTGAAGGCCAGGCTGGAACAACTCCGCACGGATCATCAGCGCCAAAACGCCGCCAATCATCAGCATGGTGAAGGAGAACAGCAAGTACATCGTGCCGATGTCCTTGTGGTTGGTCGCGAACAACCAGCGGCGCCAGCCGTGCGGCGCCCCGTGATCATGGTCGTGATCATGTGCGTGACCGTGGTCACCGTGATGGTCAAGTACTGCGCTCATAGCGAATCCTTAAAAAAGCGGGACGTCGATCTTGGAAAACTGAAGCTCAATGCCGGGCGGCGACCACATCAGAAGGCTGCACCAGTTGCCCAGTCTTGTTGGACCAGTTGTTCTTCGTGTAGGTGATCACGGCGGCAATCTCGGTGTCAGAGAGTTGCTTCCAAGATGGCATTGCGTTCTGGCCGTTCAGCAGCACGCCGATCTGCTTTGTCTTGTCGGCGTCCAGCACGACTGCGGCCCCGTCGAGCGGCTTCACCGCCCCACCGCCCTTGCCTGAAGGCTGATGGCAGGCGGCACAGTTTCCGCTGTAGATCTTCTGCCCGCGAGCGATGAGGTCAGCCAACTCCCAAACCTTGGAAGGGTCGTCCGCCTTGGCTGCGATCTCGGCACGCTGACCCTCAACCCACTTGGTGTAGTCCGCCTGCGACAAGACCTTCACGTGGATCGGCATGTAGGCGTGCTCCTTGCCACACAACTCTTGGCACTGCCCGTGGTAGTCACCCACCTTCTCTGCGCGGAACCAGGTGTCGCGCACAAAGCCGGGAATCGCGTCCTGCTTGATGCCGAACGAGGGCACGGCGAACGCATGAATGACATCGTTGGCGGTGGTGATGATCCGAACCTTCTTGTCCACGGGAACCACCAGCGGATGGTCGACCTTGAAGAGGTAGTCATCGCCAGAAGGCTTGCCCGAATCGGACATCTGACGCTGAGCAGAATCTAGGGTCGAGACGAACCCGATACCTTCGCCCTCGCCCTTCAGGTAGTCGTAGCCCCACTTCCACTGCATCCCGGTCGCCTTGATCGTCAGGTCAGCCGAGCTGGTGTCCTTCATGGCAACCACCACCTTGGTGGCCGGCAGCGCCATGAAGATCACGATGATGAACGGGACGATGGTCCAGATGATCTCGACCGTCGTGCTTTCATGGAAGTTGGCCGACTTGGCACCCTTGGACTTCCGATGCGCCATGATCGAATAGAACATGACACCAAAAACGCCCACGAAGATCACCAGGCAGATGACCATCATGAAGTTGTGCAACCAGCGCTGATCCCTCGCGATGCCGGTGACCGCAGGCGGCAAGTCCATCTGGAGCACCGCGGGCCCCCCGGGCAGATCGCCAGTTGCAACGGCCAGTTTTGCAAACAACAGCAACCCAAGGCCCGCCAATGTTTGCCACGCTTTCGCACAGATTGAATTCATCTTGTTCATCGTCACTGCTTCTGTTTTCAAAACCTAGAGGTCAGGCAGCGCCATGCCGCCGTCCCCGGGCCACCCGAACCGCCTGGCGCAGCTCACTCGCCAATTGCTTGCGCAGTTCTGGGCGCACGAACCTTCCCACCTCAATTCTCTGCCCTTGCCCGGACAACTCGATCAGCGATTCATCGCCCATCACCGGCTCAACAGTCACCCAATCCGGCAGGAACTGCACGGTCTCGGTGTTGCTGCCAGAGGTGTGCTGAACCATCAGCGACCCTGGACTCAGAGCGATACGCTCCTGATCCGCCGCATGCCTCGAATAGACCAGTAGAGCAACGCCCACGGCGACCAATTCCAACCAAGCGAAAGGCATTACCAACTTGGCACCTTGCACCCAGAAAAAACATGCAATGGCCATTGACAGGGCACACAAACCACCAAACAGGCCGAACAACTGCTGAGGGGCCATTGAGCAGTTGCGCTTGAGTATCCACTCGATAGACCAGTCACTTCTCTCAGCGCCATCTTCTTTTCCGAAGCGCCAAGGCCCACGCCCGGATTGAGCGCTTGCGACAGAGTGCGATGAAGAAACGGACATCGTATTGCTGGTACTCAACGCCTGGACATGCAAAGTCTCGAATTCAAACAGCCACCCTCCACGCCGACAACCAGTCGGCGAAAGCGGCGTGTGGCAATTTAGCGTGCGCGAGTTTATACGACCGCGAAATGAACACTCAATTCGATGCCCTGGCCGAAGGCATCAGGCGCCGCACGTCTTCAAGGGGCACTCGCGTTTCACCGTCGACGGGCCTCGTCAGCGACGCTTTGAAGGCATGGCCGTAAACGACTTCAAAGTCGAGCGTCAGTTTGCCTGTACTGCCACGCAAGGACTCCAGGGCGCGGTGAAGCGATGCCTTCCAGCGCCCCGTTCGCAGCCCGCGAAAACGCAACGGTGACACGTTGCCACCGAGCAGGCGCAAGTCATCGCACAGGGCTTGTGGGCCATCCCACTCGACAGTGAGCGTCTCCTGATCCATCACCGGATCGGCGAAACCCGCTCGCACCAGCATGTCGCCCAAGTCGTGCATGTCGACGAATTCAATGGTGGGCACGGGCCAGCCCTGCTGCGCATAGACGGCGCGCAGTCCTTGCAGCGTGCCCGGCCCAAGGCAAGAAAACATGACGAAACCATCCGATGACAGCATGCGAGCCCAGCGCGCGAACAGCGCCGGGGGGTTCTTCTCGGCCTGCAATTGCATGTTGGACCAAACCAGATCCGCGCTGAGCATCAAAACTTCCGAATCAACCCGAACCTCGACGCAGCGCCGCCTGCGCCAAATTGCCCACCAAGGCGCACCGAGAAACTCTCGGCTGCGTGCAGCGACTGGCTCGGAGGGCTCGATGGCCACATGGGTGGCATGGGGGTAGGCGTCCACCAGCAACCGGCTCCCGCCGCCGAGCAAGGACCCCCAATCGACGACACGCTGTGGCGGCCTCTTGAAAAGGATCAAGCGCTCGGCCATGCGACGGGCGACTTCCAAATTCAGCCAGGGCGCGCCGGGCAGACCCGCCAGCCGCACCTGAGTGGCAGAGACGGCGATTTCGTCGACAAGACGCTGATTTACTGGGCTTGGATCGGGCATTCAGCCAGTATATTGAGCCGGTGAGAACCCATTTCACCGCGCAACGGCACTTGCCTGCACACGGGTGGGGCGGCCGGCCCAGCCAGTGCGCCGTGTGTGGCGGATGGGGTGACGCTCGCGTGTGTTCCCGGTGCACCGAGCGCTTCGCGGCGCCATCGTTTCGTTGCCAAAGATGTGCCGCCATGGTCGTGGCAGGCGTCGACGTGTGCGGGGGATGCCTGCTGGCTGCGCCGCCCTTCAGCAGCGCGTTGGCAGCTGTCGACTACGCCTACCCTTGGGACCGTTTGATCAATGACTTCAAGTTCAACGCTCAGCCAGACCTCGCCGAGTCGCTGGCTCGCCTGCTCATCGACGCACGAAGCCGGCGGCCGCAGCACGCGCCGGATGTGATCTTGCCCGTTCCCCTGAGCGTTGGAAGGTTGCGGGAACGAGGCTACAACCAGTCATGGGAGTTGGCTCGGCGCTGTGCAGCGCGGCTGAATTGCCAAGCCGATGCGGGCCTGCTGCTACGCATCAAGGACACCGCGCACCAGTCGGACTTGCCACGCGAAAGAAGGGCGCCGAATGTGCTCGGAGCGTTCGCCGTCGAGCCGGCTCGACGAACCGAGTTGCGCGGCCGCTCGGTGACGCTGATCGATGATGTGATGACCACTCAGGCGACCGCTGCCGAAGCAAGTCGCACCTTGCTGGCTGCCGGTGCCGCGGCCGTGCACCTGTGGGTGGTGGCGCGCACCCCTGCGCCGGGGCCGTAACGCTCGTACAACCACTCAAGCACGACATGTTCAAGATTGTTTTGGTCCACCCTGAAATTCCGCCCAACACCGGCAATGTGATCCGTCTGGCGGCCAACACCGGATGCGAACTGCACCTGGTGGAACCTTTGGGGTTCTCGATGGACGACAAGTTGTTGCAGCGTGCCGGCCTGGATTACCACGAGCACGCCCGTGTGCGGCGACACGCCTCTTGGCCAGAGTTCATCGACGCATGCCGACCCGATGCACTTCGGATGTTCGCGTTCACCACCCGGGGCCACGCCACGCCTGATGCGGTTGCCTGGCAAGCCGGCGACTGGCTGGTTTTTGGCTCGGAAACCGCGGGGCTTCCGGCGGAGTTGCGCGACGAATTCCCACCCGATCGCCGTGTGCGCCTGCCGCTGCTCCCAGGGCAGCGCAGCCTCAATCTGAGCAACGCCGTGGCGGTGTCCGTATTTGAGGCCTGGCGTCAGAACGGGTACGCCGGCGGGCTCTGAAGTCGGGTCAGCGTTCGGGCCGCGGGCCACGGCCCATCAGTGCTTCGACGCCTTGGGTCGGTGTCGCCCGTCCCTCCAGCACGGCAACCACCGCCTCGGTGATGGGCATGTCGACTCCCAGCGTCCGCGCACGGTTCAGCACCGTCGATGCGCTCAGAACGCCCTCGGCCACATGGCCCAGTTCCCGCAATATTTGAGACAACGGCTTGCCGCGAGCCAACTGCAGCCCCACGGTGCGGTTTCGCGAGAGGTCGCCCGTGGCCGTCAGGACCAGGTCCCCCAG
Organism: Burkholderiales bacterium; assembly: GCA_947451035.1. Taxonomy (GTDB): domain Bacteria; phylum Pseudomonadota; class Gammaproteobacteria; order Burkholderiales; family Burkholderiaceae_C; genus PBB1. Next base: position 6,402 of record CANFXR010000034.1, on the reverse strand, counting down.
TCCGCTGAGTCCCATGAAGGTTTCAGCTCGGGCGCCCAACGCGACGCCCAGCCGGACCATTTCCGCCAAGCCGCGCGTAATCAAGGCCGCGCGAGCGTTCAGCCCGAGTTGCAGACCATCGGCCAAACCGGTGGCGATCGCCATCACGTTCTTGACGGCGCCGCCCACCTCCACACCAACGGGATCGTCGGACGTGTAGATGCGCAGGTTGTCGCTGTGCAGCACATCCACCGCGAGCTTGCACAGGCTCGAATCGCTGCTGGCTGCCACCAGCGCAGTCGGTTTACCAGCGGCCACTTCCTGGGCGAAGCTGGGCCCCGACAGCACGCCGACACGCCCGCCATGCCACACCCGATCGGCCACCTCATGGCCCAGCAGGCCGGTGCCCTCCTGAAAGCCCTTGCACAGCCAGAACAGGCCGGTGGCTGATGCCGCGGGCGGCAACGCCTGCAAAACGCCGGCGAGCCCGGCCATGGGCGTTGCCACCACGATCAACCCGCCTCGGGCGTGCTCGATGGCCGCGCCGAAATCGCTGGAGATCCCCAGCTCCGACGGCAAATCAATGGCAGGAAGGTAGCGGGCGTTGCTGCGCTGCACGCGCATCGCATCGGCTTGACCCGCATCGCGGGCCCAAAGCAACGTCGAACGCCTGCGGCACGCACTCATCGCGAGCGCAGTGCCCCAGGCCCCGGCACCTATGACCGTCAGATTGCCAGACACACGACGCCCGGACGGCCGATACCCGTTGGGGTGATCAGTTGACCAGCGTGCCAGCCGCCGGCGCGTTGGCAGCAGCCTGAGCCAGCTGCGCTTCGTACATCGCCTGGAAGTTGACCTCGGCCAGCACCACGGGAGGGAACCCGCCACGTGTGCACACGTCGGACACGATGGCGCGCAAGTACGGATACACGATGCCAGGGCAAACGATGCTGACCACCGGCTGCATCTGGTCCTTCGGAATGTTCTTGATCTCGAAGATGCCAGCTTGCTTGGCCTCGACCAGGAACAGGACCTTGTCGCCGATCTTGGCGGTGACGGTCGCGGTGAGCGTCACCTCGAAGGTGTTCTCGGCGATCGTCTCAGCGCCCACACCCAGATTGATGTCGACCTGGGGAGGCGTCATCTCGAGCAGCAGTTTTGGGGAATTGGGCTGCTCCAGCGACAGATCCTTGAGGTAAATGCGCTGGATCTGGAACACGGGGGCTTGGTTGTCGTCTGCCATGGGATGTCTCTTGGTAGGTTCTGGAAGTGCGCCGGTTGCCCGGGCGCGAGGGAGAATTATGGAGCCCGGGGGCGCCAGCAGGTTGCGCTCGACCGCCTGCGCGCGATCAACACGCAGCCAGTAACCGCATCAACCCACCACGCTGGTCCAACGCGACGAGGTCATCACAGCCCCCGACGTGGGTGGCGCCGATGAAGATTTGCGGCACGGAGCGCCGTCCGGTCGACTCAACCATCGCACTTCGGGCGGCGGGATCCAGATCGATGCGGATTTCTTCGATGGCCACCACCCCGCGCGCCTTCAGCAGCGCCTTGGCTCTGAGGCAGTAAGGGCAGACCTGCGTCGTGTACATCTTCACGACGGCTTGAGGGGACTGATCGTCAGCGGACATGGGCGTGGGCGAGATCAGGTAGTGCGTTCGATGGGCAGATTGGCTTCGCGCCACGCGGCAAGGCCGCCTGCCACCGAATGGACCCGCTCGTGTCCGCGCTTGCGCAAGATGGCGACCGCGCGCTGAGCACGCGCTCCGGTCGGGCACATCAGCAGCAGCGGCAAAGTCTTGTTCCTGGGCAGGTCGTTCGAGGTTTCCAGACTGCCAAAGGGCAGATTCTTCGAACCGCCGGCATGACCGACCGCGTATTCGGCCGGCTCGCTGACATCGATCAATACGCCCTTCTCGCGGTTGATCAGTTGAACCGCCTCCGAGGTGCTGACCCCCGTGGCGCCCGAGCGGCGCGACAGCATGGGCACGAAGAGCATGGCGCCCGAGACCGCAGCGGCCAGAAGCAAGAACCAGTTTTCAATCAGGAAAGTCACAAGCGGGCCCGAGGTTGCTAGCGTGATCGGCAAAGAGGCGAATTATAGAATTCGCCCCCGGTCGGGAATCCCTCCCTGCCAACCGAAAAGCCCAGCACCACCATGCATCAACTCGTTCTGATCCGCCACGGTCAATCGACGTGGAATCTCGAAAACCGCTTCACCGGCTGGGTGGATGTCGATCTGACGCCACTGGGTATTGCACAGGCACAAGAGGCCGGTCGACGGCTCAAGGCCGATGGCTTCGAGTTTGACCTGGCCTACACGTCGGTGCTCAAACGTGCCGTGTGGACGCTGTGGCACACCCTCGATCAACTCGAACGCACCTGGCTGCCGGTGGTCCACTCGTGGCGCCTCAACGAGCGCCACTACGGTGCACTTGAAGGGCTGAACAAGGCCGACACGGCCGAGCGCTACGGCGATGCGCAAGTGCTGCAGTGGCGGCGCAGTTACGACACGCAGCCGCCTGCGCTTGAACCGGGCGATCCGCGCTGCGAGCGCAACGACGTTCGCTACGCCGGCCTGCAAGCCGGCGAGGTGCCGCTCACGGAATGTCTGAAAGACACCGTGGCACGCGTGCTGCCCTTCTGGACCGACACCATAGCGCCGGCCATCCGCTCAGGCCAACGGGTGATCGTGGTGGCCCACGGCAACAGCATCCGCGCGCTGATCAAGCACCTGGATGGGATCTCGGACGCCGACATCGTGGGCCTGGAGATTCCCAACGGCGTGCCAGTGATCTATGAGCTTGATGACAACCTGCGCCCGCTGAGTCGCCGCTTTCTCGAGGGCGACTGAGACCGCGTCAGGCGCTGGTCGACTGTGCGTCGGCGAGTGCTTGCACGATGCCGCCACGCAACTGCTCGCCCAGGCTGCGGCGGTCAGCATGAGGGCCACTCAGCGGGCTCAGGAAGTTGACATGCGCCGTGAGTTGGCGCGCGTTCGCCACCGACCACAACGACTGCATCAGCGTCATGTCGCCGATGTAGGCGGCCGCCAGGCTGAACGGCTCGCTCGCGTCTGAAAAGCGCAGCATGACAGGCTGCGTCGAGACCCCGGTGGTCACCGCCGCCTGCAGCAAGCTCGCGTGGAAGGGCAGCACGTCGCGTCCGTCGCTGGTGGTGCCTTCGGGAAAGATCGCGATCTGAGCGCCGCCGCTCAACGCCTCGGCCACCTGATGCACCACGCGCATCGCGTCGCTGCGGCGCTCGCGCTCGATGAACAGCGTGCCGCCGCAAGCCACGATCCAGCCGACCAGCGGCCAACCTCGCACATCGGCCTTCGACACGAAGCGCACCGGCTGCACCGCATTGATGGCCAGGATGTCGAGCCACGACACGTGGTTGGCGACCAGCAAGGTCGAACCGGCACCCATCTCACCCGACGACCGCACGGTCAGGCCCAAGGCGGACAGCATCCGGGCTGAGAACCGGCCCACATGCACCATGCGGCGCGGATCGGACACGAACGGGAAGACCACGGCGAACACCACCGCACAGTGCAGCGTGACCGCGACAAAGCAGGTCAGCCGAACCACACCCCGCAGACTGCGCACCATGGGCGTGATCAGCTCAGACGGCCTCGAAGGCCACGTGCCCCGACACCACGGTGTACCTCACGCGCCCGGCCAGTTCATGTCCCGCAAACGGCGTGTGCTTGCCTTGACTCTTCAAGGTCTGAGGCGTGACACGCCAGTAGCCGGCGGGATCGAACAGGCACAGATCGGCCACGCCACCCTCGACGAGCCGTCCCGCGCTCGACGCCAACGACCCGAGCGCCTCGCCCAGCACCCGCACCGGGGAGGTGGTGATGGTGGCCAGCGTGCGTCCCAGATCGTGGCCCGACTCCTCGCCCCACTTGAGCGCCAACCCGAGCAGCAACTCCAGCCCGGTGGCCCCCGGCTCGGCCTCGGCGAAAGGCCGCGTCTTGGCGTCGGCGTCCACCGGTGTGTGGTCGCTCACCAACGCGTCGATGGTGCCGTCTGACAACCCCGCGCGCAGCGCATCGCGGTCGCGCACCTGGCGCAGCGGCGGCGTCAGGCGCATCGCCGCGTTGAAGTAGCCGATGTCGATGTCGGTCAGGTGCAAGTGGTTGATGCTGATGTCGCAAGTGACCGGCAACCCCTCGGCCTTGGCGCGGCGTACCAGTTCGACACCTGCCGCGCTGCTGAGCCGGCAGATGTGCACCCGCGCGCCGGTGTCGCGCACCAGCTCGAACAGGGTGCTCAGGGCCACGGTTTCGGCAATCACCGGCACACCGCTCAGGCCCATGCGGGTGGCCAGCGCGCCCTTGGCGGCCACGCCACCACCCAGATAGCCGTCTTGCGCGCGCAACCAGGTCGAGTAGCCGAAAGTCGATGCGTATTGCAGCGCGCGGTGCAGCACCAGCGTGTCCTTCAACGCCACCTCGGCGTGCGAGAACCCGACGCACCCGGCCTCGGTGAGTTCGGCCATCTCGGTCAGCGCCTCGCCCGCCAGCCCGCGCGTGAGCGCGCCCAGCGGATACAGGTGCGAATGGTTCAGGTTGCGCGCACGGAACTTGAGCATCTCGACCAGTCCCGGCTCGTCAAGCGGCGGATCGGTGTCGGGCAGACACACCAGACTGGTCACGCCTCCGGCGACCGCCGCGGCCATTTCGGACTCGAGCATGCCTTCGTGCTCGTGGCCCGGCTCGCGCAGGCGCACGGCCAGGTCGACCAGCCCGGGCGCCACGACCAGCCCGCTGGCGTCGATCGTGCGGGCGGGGTTGAACTCGGGGTTGACGCGGCCGATCGCGACGATGCGCCCGGCGGCGATCGCCACATCGGCGAGTTCATCACGACCCGATGCGGGATCGACCAGGCGGCCGTTTTGAATGAGGATTTTCATGAGTCGTTGGGCCGCGCTGTCAGGCCGAGTTGCCGGCGATCATGGACATCACCGCCATGCGCACCGCGATGCCGAAGGTCACCTGCGGGAGGATGACGCTTTGCGCGCCATCGGCCACGCTCGAGTCGATCTCGACGCCACGGTTGATCGGGCCGGGGTGCATGACGATCGCATCCGGTTTGGCCAGGGCCAGCTTTTCTTGCGTCAGCCCGTAGCTCTTGAAGAACTCACCGGCGCTGGGCAGCATCGCACCGCTCATGCGCTCGTTTTGCAGCCGCAGCATGATGATCACGTCGGCGCCGCGGATGCCTTCGGCCATGTCGTGGCACACGCGCACGCCCATCTCGCGCAGGTCGCCGGGCACCAGGGTTTTCGGTCCGACCGCGCGCACCTCGGGCACCCCGAGCGTGGTCAGCGCGTGGATGTCGGAGCGCGCCACGCGCGAGTGCACGATGTCGCCCACGATCGCCACCGTGAGGTTGGTGAAGTCCTTCTTGTAGTGGCGGATCGTGTACATGTCGAGCAGCCCCTGCGTGGGGTGCGCGTGGCGGCCGTCGCCGGCGTTCACCACGTGGACGTGCGGCGCACAGTGCTGCGCGATCAGGTACGGCGCGCCGCTTTCGCTGTGGCGCACCACGAACATGTCGGCGTGCATCGCGCTCAGGTTGGCGATGGTGTCGAGCAGGCTCTCGCCCTTGGCCGCGCTCGAGCGAGCGATGTCGAGGTTGATCACATCGGCGCTGAGCCGCTTGGCCGCGATCTCGAAGGTGGTGCGCGTGCGGGTGCTGTTCTCGAAGAACAGGTTGAACACGCTCTTGCCGCGCAGCAGCGGCACCTTCTTGACCTCGCGGTCGTTGACGCTCAGAAAGGTGCCTGCGGTGTCGAGGATCTGATGGATCAGCGCACGCGGCAGCCCTTCGATCGACAACAGGTGGATCAGTTCACCGTGCTTGTTGAGCTGCGGGTTGTGGCGGTAGTTCAAGCAGCGCGCTCCTGGATGTCGAAACTGAACCGGCCGGCGTCATCGCGCGCCAACGACAGTTTCTGGTGCGCCGGCAATGTGATGCGGGCAGCTGAGTAGGCGGGATGGATCGGCAGCTCGCGCCCGCCGCGGTCGACCAGCACCGCCAGCGTCACGCTGGCCGGTCGGCCGAAATCAAACAACTCATTGATCACCGCGCGCGTGGTGCGGCCGGTGAACAGCACGTCGTCGATGAGCAGGATGTGCCGGCCTTCGATCTCGAACGGCAATCGGGTGTGATCGGCACCGGCGGTCAGGCCACGCGAGCCGAAGTCGTCACGGTGCAGCGCGCTCGATATCACGCCGTGCTCGCCTTCCAGCGGCAGTTCGCGTTGCAGCCGCTCGGCCAGCCAAGCGCCGCCCGACCAGATGCCCACCAGCACCGTGTTGGGCCGCAGCAAGCCACGCACATGGACCAGCAGGTCTTCGAACAGGGCTTCGGCGTCGAGTTGCAGTGCGCTCATGGGGCCAGGCTT